>JAFDDH010000293.1 GCA_019310975.1 Deltaproteobacteria bacterium
TACGGTCATCGAGATCCTGCGCGATGATCAGCCCTTCATCGTCGACAGCCTTCGCCTCGAGGTTCGGCGCCGCGGCGTACAAGAGCGGAATGTGATCCACCCATTGCTGCCTGTCGAGCGGGACGCGCAGGGACGCCTCTCCGACATCCTCGAGACGACGAATGGCATTTCGCTCGAGTCCTACGTCTATGTCGAGATCGTGCCGGCCCTGCGGGACGAGGCTGCGTGCGAGGAACTCGCGGCCAGTCTGCGCCAGGTAATGGGCTGGATCAGCGAGCTGACCTCCGACCATCGCCGCATGATCATGGCGATCCGCGAGCTGATGGCCAACCTCGAGTTCGCCAGCCCTGCGATCGAAGGCGGGAAGGAGCGCGCGGACAAGGTACGCCGCTTCCTGGATTGGATCGCGGACGGTCGCTTCGTGTTCGTGGGGATGAGGCGCTACCAGCTGGACGAGGTCGAGGGTGAGTTCCAGGTCCGCATCGAGCCCGAAACGGGGTTGGGGATGTGGCGCGACGACTCGACGAGTCGCCTCTTCGAGCCGCGGCGCGGGGAGGACGTTCCGTCCGACCTTCGCGAGGAGCTCGAGGACCGTCGTATCATCCTCATCAGCAAATCGTATATGGAATCACGCATCCACCGCCACGGTCGGCTCGACCGGATCATGGTCAAGGAGCACGACGAAAAGGGGCGGGTCACCGGCTTTACGATCATCGTCGGTCTCTTCACGGAGCGAACCCTGCGCACGCCCGGCTCGCAGATCCCGCTGCTCTCCGAGCGCCTACAGCGGCTGCTCGAAGGGCGCGAAGTGCGGAGGGGATCCAACCGCTATCAGTCGTTCGTGACAGCCTTCGACTCGGTGCCCGTCGAGATGTTGATCGGCGCGGACGTCTACCAGATCGGCACCTTGCTCGACGAGCTGCGTGAGGCCAGTGGCTCGATGTCGGTGCGGGTGGTGACGCGCACGAGCCCGCACGGGCGTACCCTCTACGCCGCCGTCTTGATTCCGCGCGAGCACTATCGCGAGGATCTGCGAGCGGGCATTCGGCAGCTGCTGGTGGAGCGCACCGGCACCGCTTATATCGACGACCGCACGACCTTCCTCGACGAGGGTACTGCCATCGTCCATTGCTTCTGCTCCGCGGCCGAGGGCGCACGGCTCGATCCCGATCTCGTCGCGCTCGAGGAATCGATCCGTGCGATCTGCTCGCCCTGGGAGGACCAGCTGCTCGACGCGCTGCGCACGGTGCACGGCGACGACCGGGCGCCCGAGTTTGCGGCCCGCTACGAGAGAGCCTTCCCCGACGCGCTCCGCGTGACCACGCAACCGATGGACGCCGTGCGCGACGTGCGGGCGATCGAGAGGCTCTTCGAGACCGGTGAGCCGCAGTTTGATCTCTGGTTCGATCAATCGGACGAGAAACGCGAGACCGCTACGCTGCGTCTCTACCTGCCCGAGCCACCGCTCCTCTCGGACATCCTGCCCGCCACGCACCAATTCGGCATCCGTGTCGTCGACGCGCAGCTGGCCGAGGTGAGACCTGCCGGGCGTCCGCCCGTGGCCGTCGAGTCCCTGCGCATCCTGCCGATCGGAGCGGATCAGCAAGATCTCGACGTGTTGCGGCCTCGGCTTGGCGAGGCGCTGACCCGCACGCTGACGGGCGTAGTGCCCGGCGACCCGCTGAATGGACTGGTGCTGGGCGCCGGGCTCGACTGGCGTCAAGTGGACCTGATGCGGGCGTACCTGGAGTATTTCGTGCAGATCCAGGGGAGTCTCTCCCGCCCCTATCTGCGCAACGTCCTGCTCGAGAACCCACTCGCCGTGCGCGTGCTCGTCCACTTCTTCGAGGCACGGCTCGACCCCGACCTCTCCGATGCGGAGCGCGAGGAGCGCGAGCAATTCCTGCGCGAGACCTTCGAGACCTATCGCGATCGCATCAAGGCGCTGAACGAGGATCGTGCCCTGCAGGGCTTCGTGAATCTCTTCGAATCGACGCTGCGCACGAATTATTTCGTGCCACCGAGTGCGCCGCATCGCATCGTGTTCAAGCTCGATTCATCGAATCTGCGCGAGCTCTCGGGTGTGAAGCCGCATCGCGAGATCTTCGTGCACTCGGCGGAGCTCACGGGCATTCACCTGCGCGGCGGGGCGGTCGCGCGCGGTGGTCTGCGCTGGAGCGATCGCAGCGACGATCTGCGCGTCGAGATCCTGGACCTGATGAGCACTCAGATGCTCAAGAACGGGCTCATCGTTCCAGTCGGTGCGAAGGGCGGGTTCGTGCTGCGCCAGCTCGGGCTCTCGTCGTCCGAGGCGCGGGCCAAGGCCGACGAGCAATACCGGGTCTTCATCGCCAGCCTGCTGGACGTGACGGATAATCTCGCGCCGGACGGATCGGTGATTCCGCCCGAGGGCGTTCGTCGCCTGGACGGCGATGACCCCTATCTGGTAGTGGCGGCCGACAAGGGGACCGCGCACCTCTCGGACACAGCCAACGAGATCGCGGTGGGACGCGACTTCTGGCTTGGCGACGCCTTTGCCTCCGGTGGCTCCGAGGGCTACGACCACAAGAAGTACGCCATCACCGCGCGCGGTGCGTGGGAGTGCGTGAAGCACCACTTCGCAGAGCTCTCCATCGATCCCGAGGCCGAGGATTACACGGTGGCCGGCATCGGCGATATGTCGGGTGACGTCTTCGGCAACGGCCTGCTGCTCGCGCGCCGGGCGAAGCTTCTTGCTGCCTTCGACCACCGTCACGTCTTTCTCGATCCGGATCCCGACCCGGATACCGCCTGGCACGAGCGCAAGCGGCTCTTCGATCTCCCACGCTCGAGCTGGGCCGATTACTCGCAGGAGCTGATCTCCGAGGGCGGCGGTGTGTGGCCGCGCGGCTCGAAGAGCCTTCCGGTCCCCGCAGCGCTGCAGGGGCGCCTGGGCCTGGAAGCGAAGCAGGTCACCGGCCAGGAGATGGTGCGCGCGATCCTGAGCATGGAGGTGGACCTGCTCTGGAACGGCGGCATCGGGACCTACGTCAAGGCCAGTGCGGAATCGCAGGACGAGGCGGGCGATCGTGCCAACGATGCGGTGCGCGTGGACGCGAGTCGGCTGCGCGCACGGGTCATTGGTGAGGGCGGGAACCTCGGACTCACTCAGGAGGCCCGCGTCGAGGCTGCGCTCTGCGGTGTGCGGCTGAACACGGACGCCATAGACAATAGCGCGGGCGTCGATCTCTCAGATCACGAGGTAAACTACAAGATCGCGCTCGCTCCCCTCGTGCGCTCCCAGACCCTCGGGCCGGAGGAGCGTCGTGGCCTGCTCTTCGACAATGTGGAGGACGCCTGCGAGAGCGTGCTCTCCCACAATCGAAGTCAGGCGCTCTGTCTGTCGCTGGACGCGCTGCGCGCGGAGCGCGATCCCGAGATCTTCCTGCGCGCCATCGATACCCTGACTCGCTTCGCACAGATCGATCCCGCCGAGCTGGAGCTTCCAGACGAGGGGACGATGGTGGATCGTTCCACCAGTGGGCAGGGCTTCACCCGCCCCGAGCTGGCAGTGCTAGTGGGCCTGGCCAAGCTGCACGCGCAGGCGCAGCTGCACGGCAGTGAGCTTCTCGACAGCCCCTACGTCGACCCGCTCTACCGGGGTTACTTCCCCGAGCGATTCCGGAGCGAGCTGGCCGATTCTCTGTGCGATCATCGCCTGCGAGCGGAGATCACCGGCCTGCGGATCGTGAACCGGCTGGTGGATGCGGGGGGCGCCACGCTCTTCGACTCGCTCTGTACTGAGCTCGGTGTGGGCGTGCCGGAGGTCGCGGCCGCGATGATCCAGGCCGAGGACCTGCTGCGCGCGCCCGAGATACGCGATCGGCTTCTCGAGGGTGTGAAGGCTTCGCGCGAGGGCATCTACCGTGCACTCACCGAGCTGGATCGGGGCGTGCGTGTCGTGGCCCGCTTCCTCGTCAAATGCGGGACCAGCGATCTGGACGGCGAGCGCATTCTGCGCTGGCGTTCGGGCGTGGACGTGCTGGCCAGCTCCCTGGAGGCCTATCTCTCCGATGGCGAGTCCGCTCACTACCAGGCCCGCCGCGAGCGACTGCTCGAAGACGGACTCGATGTAGAGCTGGCCGATTCCATCGCCGCACTTCCGCTGGCCGATCGCGGACTCAATATCATCCAGATCTGCGAAGCTCTGGACGTCGAGCCGCTCGATGCCGCACGCACCTACGCACGGCTGGGCGAGATGACTGGGATCAACTGGTTCTATGGACGTCTGCCCCAGGCCGCGATCGCCAGTGTATGGGATCGCGTGGCGCTGGTGGACGTTCGCTGGGAGCTGCTCGACCTGCAGCGCAATATGACCGAGCGGGTGCTCGACGACGGGCAGGGCGACCGGACGACCGCCATCGACCGATTCCTGTCGGACCACGCAGCGGAGATCCGTCGCGTACACGAGCTACAGAGGAGCGCGGTCACCAGCACCACCGCGACGACACTGTCCGTGATCTCTGCGCGGCTGCGTTGTCTGCGCTAAGGGTGCCCGCGAGATTCGTGCTGCCCGGCAGCGCAGGCACCGCACCCACTACCCCCTGGCGACAGGTCTACCGCCTCAGTACGCGTACTGAAGCTCGTGCTCCCGGGCATTCGGGATCTGCCGTGTCGGCTCTCGCCCCCAGTAGTAGCGATCCAGTGGTGCGGCGAGCGCCTGTCGCGTCACG
>JAFDDH010000294.1 GCA_019310975.1 Deltaproteobacteria bacterium
GGGGAGGCGAGCTCAGCGGGCAGAGAAGGGGGCCCTTTGACGACAGCGACCTCTTCGACGCTGGCAACTCCGCGCATCGCGCCATGGCGGAGAAGCTGCGAGCGTACAAGCGACTGCTAGAAGCGGACGCTCGGGAGAGCATGCTCCGCGAGGAGCCGATCCGCGAAGCGCACAACGTCTTGCTGCTCAAGATGCAGGGTTACATCGAGTCGTGTCTTCGGGCACGCGCGCGATGCAGACCAGCGACACGCCGACCGGCAGGTTGACCCGCTGCAGGAGCCAGCCTTCGATCGCGTATGCGCGAATCAACAGAGCGTTCAGCCAGGAGGGGATCGGCCAGAAGTCGTGCCGGGGCGCAAATCGGCCCAGCCCGAGGCGGTAGGAGAGCACCCTCCACACCGCGGCGACGGGGAACACCGCGAGGTTGGTGTAGGTGAGCCGCTCTGGAACGAGCCCGGCGTCGCGAACGACCGCCTCGAGACCGCGCGCCGAGTAGCGGCGCCGGTGCTCGAACGTTTCGTCGTGCTGACTCCAGAGGAACTGGAACGCCGGAACCGCCACGACTACACGTCCCCCCTCTCGGCAGAGCGCCGAGGCCTGACGCAGGAAGCTCCGGTCATCGTCGAGGTGCTCGATGACATCGAGTAGGAGCAACGAGTCGAACGCTCCCTCGCGGAAAGGAAGGGCGGTGAGGTTCGCCCGGGCGAGCGTCGGAAAGCCCCGATCCTTGCAGATCTGAAGCGCGAGCTCCGAGCGATCCACGCCCACGCAGCGGCTTCGGCTCATCCAGTCGCGCAGGATCCCTCCGGTTCCGCAGCCGAGGTCGATCATGCGCTCGTGTTCCCGCGGTTCGCCCAGCAGTGCGCGCAGGAGATATCGCTTGCCGACGAACCACCAGTGGCTCTCCTCGATTTCCTGGAGGAGCCGGAATTCCGAGTCGTTCACGAAGCGGCGCTCTCTTCGGGCGTTTCCGCGCCGAGAAAGAGAAAGGGGAGTATGGGCTCGAGCACGCGGACCTTCTCGAGCCCCGCTTCGAGTGCGCCCCAACGGCTCGAGCGATTGAGCAGCTGGGGCGGAAAGAAGCCGAAGCGCTGCGTGTCGAGGGGGCGCAAACCCGCGTGCTCGAATGAACTTCGGACGCTCTTGGCAGACAGGCGGAACATCCCCTTCTCCTCGCGCCAGGTCATGTCCGCACAGGCGGCGACCTGAAGGAGAAAGAGGGGGTTGCGTCGATTGGGCTCGAGGAAGGCCATGCAACCTCCGGGGTTCAGCAGCCGCGCCAATCGCCCGATGGTCGCTTCGCAGTCTTCCAGATGGTGAAGCAGGAAGAAGCCCACCACGAAGTCGAATCTCCCGCCGAGCTCCGCCTCGCTGATGCTGTCGGCGTCCCCGGCATGGGTTAGGCAGCGGTCGCGCCCAATGGAGCGCTCGGCCCGGGTTTGATCGAGCGTGGCGAGCGCGCGCGCGGACAGGTCGAGTGCCACCAGGGGCCCACAGTAGTCGAGCAGGTCGAACGTGAACCGCCCGAAGCCAGCGCCGACCTCGAGCACACGGTGGGCCGGGCCCATGCCGGCGCGCCGGGCCAGCTCGCCCGCGAGCTTGCTGGCGTAGACGTCCCCACGTCGGGCCTGGAGGTGTTCGTGACGGCGAGAGTCGTAGAATTTGCGCTGCTCGGCCGCGTGATCGGGCAGGCTCATGACTTCGACACGGCGCCGGTGGAGCCGAAGGTCTGCGTTCTGGACAGAATCGCCGCGAGGTCAACCGGCTCCGAACTCTGGTAGCGCCCGAGCGCTGCGTTCAGCCGGATCCGCGCCAGCCCGAGCAGCGACTGGATCGCATCTCCCGCCAGTCGCACCTTCGTACCGGGCTGGTCGATCCAGACCACCGGGAATTCCTCGACGCGGTAGCCGCGCAGGCGCGCGATCAGGAGGAGCTCGGCGTCAAAGCTCCAGTCGGAAACCTGCAGCCGAGAGAATAGGTCCTTGCCCACGGGAGCACGAAAGCCCTTGAAGCCACAGGTGGCATCGGACACGTCGGCGATCAGATGGCGAACCAGCAGAGTGAAGCCTCTTCCCATCCATTCTCGCAGCCACGGCTGTCGGACCTCGATGCGCGATCCCTCCATCTTGCGCGAGCCAATCACTACGTCGGCGCCGCCCTCCAGCCGCTCGAGCAGCTCGGGCAAGTGTTCGATGGGCGTCGCGAGATCGGCGTCGCAGAAGGCGAGACGCTGGCCGCGGGCGGCAGCGAACCCGACCTTCAGGGCGTGCCCCTTGCCCTGATTGCCTTCATATCGGAGTACGCGCGCGGAGACGCCGAGACCCTTCGCCACGTCGCACACCACTTCGAACGTCCCGTCTGAGCTGCCGTCGTCCACCACCACGATCTCGGCTGTGTAGGGCTGCGCCGCGAGAAAGGCGTCGATGGCTCGAAGCGAGCGCTCGATCCGGTCCGCCTCGTCGAACGCCGGCACGACCACGGACAGGTGGATGGGATCGGGCGTTGGGGAAGACTCCTGCGACTGGACCATGGCGACTCGGGCACCTCTGCTGCAAGTCCCACTAGTATGCCCCAGCCGCCTGTCTTACGGCTCCCGGTTTTGCGCGTGCGCCGGAGCGACCGGGCCACACTCGCAGCTGCGATGCGGAGTTGCTCGCGGACCTGCATGCGAGCTTCTGGCTGGAGGGATCTCGCTCATCGAACGGATCACGGGGAGCCGGGCGTGTCGGCTCTTTGTCGAAGAGCGAGTACCGCTTGGTTTCGGCCAGAATGCCCGTTCGGCCGGGAGCATTGCCCGCAGCGGCTCCGCGGCGCTGCGTCTCATGACATTCTGGAGTCCAGGCGTTGCAACTTCAACGCCCTGAAACCAAAGAGCATTTCGACGTGCCCCAACCACAGCCAGCGGCGTGCCGATACGTCCAGAATGCAGATGACACAGTCACGGCGGACGTACGATCACAGGATCAGGGAGGCGATTCTCGAGACTGGAGATCGAGAACTCTTCCCTGAGCTCGGAATTCCGCAGTCAACGATCCGAAGCTGGGTCTATCGTGGGCTACCGGACGTCGTCACATCCGAACTGGTCGCCTGCGATCGCGACGCACTGATCTCTGAGATTCACGCCCTACGCCAGCGAACGACTCTGTTGGCCGCGGTCGTCGGCCTGCTCGTTGCGATGCTACGCGTCTCGAGGAACCGCCTCGACGACGAACGGTATTCCGACGGTGAGTTCAAGGCGGTGCTACTCCGGGCTGTCGAGCGGGCAAGCAAGGTATTGCCGCTCAGCTCGGCACTTCGAGTCTTGCGCCTCTCGGCTTCGAGATATCACAGCTGGCGCCAAGTCGAGGCCGGCTGCGACCTCGACGACCAGCCCAGCTGCCCCCGAGTGAGGCCAATGCGGCTGACTTCCCAGGAGATCGAGAGCATGCGGACACTGGCCGAGAGCGGCGATCACCGCCACATGTCCTTGCGTGCGCTCGCGCTCCACGCTCAGCGAATCGGCAAGGTCGTGGCGTCGCCATCGACCTGGTATCGCATGGCGAGGAGGCTCGCGTGGCGGCGGCCCCGCCGACGTCTCTATCCCGCCAAGCCGAAGATTGGAATCCGAGCCAGCGCCCCCGGCGAGCTGCTCCACGTGGACGTCACAATCATCCGCCTGCTTGATGGGACCAGAGCCTACCTGCATGCGGCGATCGACAACTACTCGCGGCGGATCGTTTCGTGGAGCCTCGAAGACCGTCTCGGCAGTGGGGGAACCTGTCGGCTGCTGCGCGAGGCCGCCTTTCAGCTCCGTGGCCGGTCTCGGCGGACGGCGGTCGTCACAGACGCGGGCTGCGAGAACGTCAACGCAGACGTCGATGATCTGCTCGAGGATGAAGGACTGCGGCACACCCTCGCCCAAGTGGATATCACGTTCTCCAACTCGATGATCGAGGCGTTCTGGCGGTCCTTGAAACACTCGTGGCTCTACCTGCACTCCTTAGAGAGCATCGAGTCCCTCCGCCGTCTCGTGGACTTCTACGTCCGCCAGCACAACGAGGTGATGCCTCACGCCGCGTTCGAAGGGCAGACTCCGAACGAGATGTACTTCGGCAGAGGCGATGCGGTGGTCGTGAAGCTCGCTGGCAAACGGATCAGTGCTCGGGATCAGCGGATCGAGGCGAATCGTGTCGCCCAGTGCGGCGTGTGCAACTCGGACATCAGTTCACCAGCGTTGCAGCTGCAACGCCCCCGATCCAGAATATCATGAGACGCAGCAGCCCGGATCGTCAGTTCTCATGCCCTATCTATCGGCGACAAGAGGCGAATCTGTAGCGAAAGGATTAAATCCTCCCCATCGCCGGAGCTGGCAATGGAAGAGGCGCGATAGGGAGACGATGCACCGGGGACTCCGACATTTCTCCACTGGCGCACTCTTGTTGCGCATTTCCAGAAGCACTGACTCCCTTCAGCATCGGGCAGATCGTCAAGCGTTACGTGAAGGCCACTGGGCTTGACCCTTCAGAGTTCGGTGGTCACAGCCTCCGGGCTGGGTTCATCACAAGCGCCGTGGAGAATGGCGCATCCGTATTCCGCACGATGGACGTGAGCCTACACCGCCGTGTGGAGACTCTTCGCGGATACGTCCGGCGTGCCGAGGAGTTCAAAGACCACGCGGGCGACGGCTTGCTCTGACGCTCATCAGGAATAGGGGACAAGCTATCCGGCG
>JAFDDH010000295.1 GCA_019310975.1 Deltaproteobacteria bacterium
CATTTTATTGCCGATCGTTGCCAGCGCCCACCCTGGACGCAATCACTCTTGACCCCTGCCATTTCGGGCCGTTCTTCGCAGCGCCCGCATGTCTCGTGTGCCCAGTCTTCTCTTCTTCTTGCTCTCTATTGCTCTGGACCCACCTCGAACTCCACCCACCCGCTGGACGGCGGACCATCTCTGCAGCGCCCTCTGCATCGTCACATCCGCGGCTCCTCGAACCGCCACCGATGGCTTCGACTGGAGCTCACGAGCGGGCTTGAACCGCTGACCTCGTCCTTACCAAGGACGCGCTCTACCACCTGAGCTACGTGAGCCGAATCTCCTTTGATCTGTAGATCTGTGGATCTGTAGATCTGTGCCCTCTGCCCCGTCGACCGTCCTGGATCCTCCGGTCGTCTTTCCTTAGTTCACTCCCGTCGCCCTTCCCTACCGCGCTCCCTGCCGCGCTTCCCTGTCGCACTTCGATATCGTCCTCGGGGATCAAACCCTGGCTCGAGGCCGATGCTGGAGCGGGAAACGGGGCTCGAACCCGCGACCCCCAGCTTGGAAGGCTGGTGCTCTAGCCAGCTGAGCTATTCCCGCAGAAACTTCTGCTTCGATCTACTCCGGTTGTCCCTCGACCCGCTTCCCGATGACTCGCAATCAGCCTGCTTGCGCGAGTGGTGGAGAGAGGAGGATTCGAACCTCCGTAGGCCAAAGGCCAGCAGATTTACAGTCTGCCCCGTTTAACCGCTTCGGTATCTCTCCTTGAACCCGCCATGAATTCGGGCAAGCGTTAGTCGGGAGTCGAGCCACTTTCCATTCCATTCCATTCCATTCGGCCGTCGGGTCATCCAGCCATTCACCGCTGCGCTCCATGCGGATATCTGGCGCCTAACCGCAGGACGTAGGATGCCGCTCGACTTCTCTGCCGGCTTGAAATGAGTGCCAGCGGATGAAAACGATGAGCAGAATGTGCTCCGCGGCTCTCGGGACTCCGGGAGACCACCCGCTCACGCGCGAAGACTCCGAAGCTCTCGAGAGTTCTGAACGATGGCTCCACTTCGTGTTCAGCCACCGGTTTCTGTGGTGTAGTCCCGTTCCCTTGATCGCCCCGCCGAATAGATTCTCGTCGACCCCCGTTCGCTGCCATTCATTTCATTCACCGACCACCGACACTCACCGACACCCATTGACACCCACCGACACTGATCGATGCGTGCATGCCGCACTCGCATCTCGTCCCGCCCTATCAAGTGCAAGTGCGAAAAAGGATGATCCAATCCTCGATCGACTTCGTTGACGAAATCGATGTGATGCAAAGAGTTCGATTTGGCTTCGGGCCCGCCGTGCCGGAGCTGGCGAGGGGACTCGAACCCTTAACCTTCGGATTACAAATCCGATGCTCTACCAGTTGAGCTACGCCAGCCGGAAAAAACGCGTGGGCAGACTATAGACACGGTCCGTCCCCGACGGCAAGCGCCTCAGGGACTTCTCCCCATCAACGGGGAAACATCTCGGTCACCCCCAGGGGCTCTAGTCGCGTCAGAGCTCCCCTGTGGGGTCCGGCGCGGCGGATTCCGACCGCCGCAGTAGATCGTACAGAAGCACTGCCCCCGCCGTCGCAACGTTGAGCGAATCAACTCGACCTCGCATCGGAATTCCCACTCGGTGATCCGCTCGAGCCAGGATACTGGGTCGCAGGCCCTTGCCCTCAGCACCCAGCACAACGACCAGATTCCCCGTGAGGATGCGGTCCTTCATTTCGTAGAGGCTGCCTTCCGCGTCGGGCGCCGCAGCCAGGATCCAATAGTCCCGACTCTGCAGCGCCGCGAGGGCCCGGCCGAGATTCGAGACCCGTGCGACCGGCAGCCATTCTATGGCGCCCGCGGAGGCGCGGGCGACACTCGGGGTGAGGGCGGGGGCGCGTCGCTGAGTCAGGATCATGCCCAGGACGCCAGCCGACTCCGCGACACGTGCCACGGCGCCCAGATTCTGGGGATCCTCGACCCCGTCGAGGGCCAGGATCCTCCTGCCTGGCGGCGCCCCACTCGCCACCTCGAGCAGCTCGGCCATGGAGAGCTCGGGCAGTGGGCCGACTCGAAGCGCGACACCTTGATGATTCCAATCGCCCTCGACCCGCCGATCGAGGACCTCGACCTCGACCTCTTCGATCGGGACCCCGAGCACCTGCGCCAGATCGGTGATCTCCCGAAGCTCCGCGCGCGGGCGCCCCGCGCGCAGAATCAGACCCTCGAGGCGACGGCGCCGGGCGCGCAGGGCCTCGCGAACCGGGTGGAGCCCCGTCAGCCACTGCTCGTCGGACGCGCGATTTCGGCGTTCGGGACTGCGCTGGGTTCGGTTCGAAGATTGACGGGCCCTGGCCATGCGTCCCCGGGCGGGACTTGCCCGCGAGCATCCGCCGACTGTGCCGAAGCGAACCTGTTCGCTGCTGGGGGCGGACCTACCGAATCAGCATAGCTCGCAGCGGATCGACGGCCTCGAGGTAGGGGCTGCAGTCTGGAATCCCGGGATGGTTCCGAAGCTCGAATTCGAGATAGGCCACGATCTCGCCGAGAGCCTCATCCACCTCACGCAGACGGTCTCCCGGCTGGCGCAGTGCCTGATGTTCGATCGGGCCGGGGTCGAGAGCCCCGGCTTCGGTGAATCGAATCCCTTTGAGCAGCACGCACCCGTGTCGTACGCCCTCCTCGATGATGCGGTTCAAGCGATTCGACACGGCCTGCGCACCGTCCAGGGCCACCAGCGGCGCGCTCAACTCGACGATCAGCTTGACGTGGAGCATCACTGCCTCTCGCACCACGTCGTCGTCCGCCGCCCCGAAGTCCGAGGAGGCGGCCGGGGCGTCGTGCGCGATATCGACGCAGCCCCTCAATTGGAGGAACTGGATCGTTCTGGCAGCAGTGCGCGGATCGAGGCCGGAGCGATGGCAGAGCACCCCGAAGGCCGCCTCGCCATCGATCGCAGCGAGCATCGCCCGCTCGTTTTCGCAACCGACGGCCCGCTGCTCGCGCCCGGGTCGAATTCGGACCCGATCGTCCTCCAGGCGGGCCAGAAGATGCAGCAGCTCATCGCGACGCTCGAGCCCCTCCTCGATCAGACGCCCGGTCGGCAGAGACAGACGCACCACGTTGTCCGGCTCGACGGCCCCCTCCCAGAAATGAATCCAGCCGCCGGTATAGGTGAAGAGCGAACGCACGATCTCCTCGACCTGCCCCTTGACGGCGTCCCAGAGGTCTCTGGGTGTCAGCATGTCGAGTTCGACGATGACCTTTCCGAAGCGCGTCAGCGGGTGGTAACGGCGCTCCGCAAGCTCGAGCTGGCTCTGGTCGATCAGCTCTGCTCGGAGCAGATAGGCGCCCAGGCGATCGGTCTCTAGATTCGACTCCGCGAAGACGACTTCGCCCCGATTGAGGTAGACGGCCTTCTCGTCCCTCTCGTGTTGAAAGAGGAGGAAGCCCGATTTGCCGGCGTTGTGGACCAGACTGAGCAAGCTGGCAAGGGGGAAGGAACGCACATTGCCGCTCAGGACCATGTCTCGATCCCAGGGCACTGCCGGCCCCGTTCCGTCACCGGCTTCGAGCAGAAGCATCCGCCCAGCCCGTGCAGTGACGCGAATCGAGTTCGATTGCTCGAGCCCCAGGCTGCATTTCGATTCGCTCGAAAGATCCAGCCCGAACCCCTGGTCCGCGATTCCGCAATCCGCCACGAGACCCCTCTCGAGCGCCGCACGCGGCGCCCTCGGCATCGGCTTCTCATCGGCGCAGGCCGCCTGGACTTGAGGATTCCCCCCGGCATCGGATCCTGGAAAACTCCGAGACGAGTCAACCAGATACCGGGCGAGGCGCATTCGAATTGCGCTCAAGGGATGTGCCGGTGTCGACCGATGAGTACGAGGAATCATCGGGAGCCCGAACATGGCCCGAGTGATCCGACAGCATCGACGATCTCCCCGCGCCAGCGAACGCATCCCGCTCTACGCTCGGCTGCACGTCACCAGCCTCGACGGAAAGCCGATCGCCCCGCTCTCGCGCTGCATCAACATCGGACTCGGCGGTTTGCGGGGATGCGCCGCCAGCGGCATGGCACCCGGTACGCCGGTGTGGGTGGCCGTCCAGCTCCCGTCGGGTCGTATCTTCGAGGCTCGCGGCCACGTCGCCTGGGCCAAGACGACGCTGCATCCCGCGCTCTTCGGAGCGCCCAGGGGGATGGACGACGACGCTCTGTTTGGCATCGAATTCGATGCCCTCTCGCCGGACGATCTCCTGCCCATCGCGCGCTTGCTCGCTGCCCGCGACCGGCAACGACGACGCGCGAGACAGATTCGCCGTCTGCGTCCTCTGCCGATTCGTGCTTGAACCGGATGATCGACGACAGGTATGCTTGATCTTCCAATGAAACCGCCGGGCACTTTCAAACTCCTGGGGCGAGCACGACGCGACCAGCTGGACGCGATGGATCCTCTCTCCCTCAGCGACGACCGCAGCAATCGCATCATCGATTCGCTGCGCAGCCAGATTCTCGAGCTGGACGTGGACCAGAGCCTGCGGATCCGACAGATCTTCGAGAACCCGAGGGAGATCTACCGCGTCGAGATCGATCGCCCCGAGCAGGCCTATCTCCGCACCACGCTTCTCGATCGCGATGCCCTCGAGGATCTGCTGGCGACAGACGATGTGCGGGAACGTGTCCTCGACGCCATCGACTAGCTCGACTGTTTATTGATTTATTGATCTATTGATGAGCGTTCATGAGTGCGCAGCCCGATTCGCAGCGCCGCTGTCGAGCTACGAGGCGATCGGGTGGTGCCCGGGGCAGGACTCGAACCTGCACGGCCTGTGGCCAGGCGATTTTAAGTCGCCCGCGTTTACCGATTTCGCCACCCGGGCGCCGAGCCGAGTCTATCCCCTCAGCCCCCCCAACGCCCCGCTCCCCCTAGAAGGTGGAGCGCGAATTGGGTCTGGCACGAAGCCTGCTCTGACAGACAGGCATGTCCGATGCTGACCCGACCAGACTTCCACCCTTCTGCCCCCAACCGGGCTGCAATTCCCGAAGAA
>JAFDDH010000105.1 GCA_019310975.1 Deltaproteobacteria bacterium
TACAGTGCCGCCGGCTACGCGAGCCTCGCCTGGGACTTCACGGAGTCCTTCACCATCGATGGTGGCTTCCGTTACAACTGGGAGCGCAAGGAGATCGACTACGAGCTGGATCGAAACAACGTGATCTTCCCCGACAACCAGCAGAGGACCTGGGATGCTCCAACCGGCATGGTCCGACTGACGTACCGGGTGCGCGACGACACCCACCTCTATTGGAAGTACACGCGCGGCTGGAAGGGCGGCCACTTCAACGCCACGAGCTCCCTGATCGATGGTGTCACGTCGGCGGAGCCCGAGAATATCGATTCATTCGAAGGCGGCGTGCGGGGAAGCTGGTTCGATGCGAGGGTCGGCCTGAATGCGAGCTTCTTCTACTACAACTACGAGGACTATCAGATCTTCACGATCAAGAACGATGACAGTACCGCCACACCGGAGTTTGTGGTTCTCAACGCGAACGCGGCCGAGACCTACGGTGCCGAGGTGGATCTCGTCCTCAACCCCTGGGAAGGTGCGTTCGCAAACGTTCGCTTCGGCTGGCTCGAGAGCCAATTTCTCGACTTCGTACAATTCCAGACCCAGAGAAGGCAGATTGGAGCAGGCTTTGCCACCATCCTGAAAGAGATCCAGAACACTGGCAACCCGCTGCTGAACTCGCCGCGGTTCAAGATCAGCTTCACGGTCGAGCAGGCACTGACGCTGGGTCGATGGGGCACGTTGACCCCGCGCTACGACGGCGCTTGGACCGACGAGGCCTTCTACGACCCGACGGCCGGGCGGGGCATTCCAAACAAGCAGGCAGAGCTCTTCCTGCCACCCAATACGATCGGTCAGCGCGCGTTTTGGAACCACAACGTACGACTCGCCTACCGGACACCCGACGGAACCATCGAACTCGCAGGCTACGTGCGCAACGCATCGAATATTGCGGTCAAGACCTTCGGGTTCGACGCTTCGTCGTTCCAGCGGACCACGATCTACTTCGTCGGTATCCCACGCACGTGGGGTGTCGAGCTTTCGTACACGTTCTGAGACTCACCGGCCAGAGTCGGGCTAGGGCAGCGCGTAGCCAAGCGCGCGGAGCTGATTGAGCTCGAGCTCGCCGAGCTCGCGAGTCGGCGCCTCTCCCCACTCTGGCGTCAGCTCCAAGTATGAATCCGCGGCCTCTCGAAGCCGGAGCAGTGCCTCGGCATCCTGATCGAGTCGGTTCCGGGTCTCGTCCGGATCGAGTCGGCTGTCGAAGACCTCTTCCGTGACCTCTCCTCCGGGCACGGCCTCGCGCCGAACATAACGCAGGGATCCGTCCGTCACCGCCACGCTGAGCATTGGATCGCGGCCCCGCTGGCCCCATGTCTGATCGAGGTGAGCCATCGCCGTACCCAGGACCTCCGTGGGCGCCTCGCCTCGCCCACTCGCCAGGATGTCCGAAACCCTCGAGTGCCCATCGATGTCCGGCGGCGAGTCGAGCCCCAGCAAATCGAGCAGGGTCGGCCAGATGTCTATGTTCTGTGTCCGCGCAGCCACGACGATTCCCGGCTCGAGCCGAAAGGGAAGCGAGATGATGAACGGGACCTCCGTCGTTTCGCGGTAGAGACGTCTCGCGTGCCCCTCGACACCGCGCTCGCCGAATGCCTCGCCGTGGTCGGACGCAAGCGCGATGAGCGTATTCTCCCGCAGCCCCAGATGCGCCAGATGGGCCAGGAGAACGTCGATCACGCCATCCGCCCAGCGAATCGAGTTGTCGTAGTTGTCGGAGTATGTGCCGCCGAAGAGCGCCGATTCTCGATCGTAGACGTACTCGTGCACGTCCATCATGTGCAGATAGAGAAAGAAGCGTTCGTCGCCTTGGACACGCAGAAACTCCAGCGCCGCAGCGAGGATGTCCTCATCCGTACCGCGAGCAGTGATCGTCGGGTTCTCGATGCGAATGGATTTCGGAATCGGCAACGTCGATGGACGCATATAGACGTCGAAGCCTTGGCCGAAGCCGAAGTTGTCCGACAGCCAGCCATTCCGGAAGAGCGCCACGGTGTTGAAGCCCGCCTCCTTCAGGATCTCTGCAGGCATGTGCGCTTGCGTCGGGACGATGTCGTCGAAGCGATTGACTCCAGTGCGCTTCGGGTACATGCCCGTCCAGAGGGAGGCCATCGAGCTCTTCGTCCAGGTCGATTGGGCGAGGTGATGAGCGAAGCGGACGCCGCCGGACGCGAGCCGGTCCAGGGTGGGGCTGGTATCGCGCTCGTACCCGTAGGTGCCCAGACGGTCGGCCCGCAGCGTGTCGATCACGACGAAGAGGACGTTCAGGTCGTCGCGCTCTCGCATCGCGAGCACGTCTTCGATGGAGCCAGCGGGCCGAGGGTCAGAATCGGGCTCATGACGCAGCTCGAGTATCGTCGAGAGCAGTGGCAACACGACGACTCCAGCGGCGACGAGCCAAGGCCAACGGCGATCGAAAAGGCTCTTCGACATGGCGCAATAGACTAACAGAATAATGGGACTCGACATCAGGTGCGATGCCGACGTCGCCACGCACTATAATTCGAAGCATGCGGAACCCGCTTCGCACTCGCGCCTGGCATCTGGCTTCTCGTGCCTTCCTCTCCGTCGCCGTGGCTGGCGTTCTCTTTGGAGCGGCGGTGCTTGGCTGCGAGACCGGCGATCCTGTCGAAGTGGTTCGCGAGCAGCAGCGCAGCGGAGATTACGAGGGGTCGCTGGCTCTACTCAAAGAGCTTCTGCTGGAGAGGAGCGGAGACGCGGAGATCCAATTCCTCTACGGTCGGGCGTTGTCCGGTCTGGGGCAGGCCAGCCTGGCGGAATGGTCACTGCGTCAGGCGATGAAGGATCCCGAGTGGTTCCTGCCGGCAAGCCAGCAGCTCGCTCAGAACACCCTGGGAACTGGCGACTACGCCAGGGCCGTCGAGACCGCGACAGCGATACTCGAAGCGAATCCGGACCACCTCGGCGCGCTCTTGGTTCGGGCCAAGGCGGGCGCCCACCTCAGGCACGACCCCGAGAAGGTGTTGACGGACGTCGAACGAATCGTCGCGCTCGACCCCGGCAACATCGAGACCTACGAGCCGCGGATCCTGGCTCTGATCACCCTCGAGCGGATCGACGAGGCCACGCAGGCACTGGAGGAGATGGGCGAGCAGATCGAGGAGACCGAGCTCGGCCAGGATCGGCGAGCGTGGCACTGCACCACGACGGTGATCTTCGCCGAGGAGCGCGAAGAGCTGGAGGCTGCGCGGGCGCAGTGGGAGATCTGTCTCGAACGCTACCCCTCGGACGCCATGGTCGTTGCGGGTGCAATGACTTTCTTCGATGCTCGCGGCGAGCTCGAACGCTCGCTCGAGATCGCACGACACGCCCTCGACGAGGCACCCGCTTCGCGCGAGTACCGCAGGCTGGTGGCCGAGCGGCTTCGGCTGAGGGGAAGCAGCAAAGAGGGCGAAGCCATCCTACGTGAGGCGACCCGATCCGAGCGGGCCAGCGTCGCCGCTGGAGCGTGGCTGGACCTCGCCAATCACCAGAGTGCCGAAGGGGCTCACGTCGCCGCTGCAGAATCAGCGGGCCGCAGCGTCGCGCTCGCTCGGCAGCAGGGCCGACTCACCGCTCAGCTGCTGCTCGAGTATGCCGACATCCTGCTGCTCGCACGTCAGCTCGAGCGGGCCGAGGCGGTGGCGGACGAGATGCGGGTGGAACCGCACGCCGAGGTGGTGCGCGCTCGGGTAGCGCAGCTGCGCGGCCAACCCGGCAGGGCACTCGAACACTTCGACGCGGCGTTCCTGCTCTGGCCCAACAACGCTCCCGCTCGCTACTACGCCGCGGAGGCCGCGGAGGCGATCGGAGACTTCGACCGTGCCATCGAGCAGTTCCGCTACTCGATCCGGATCGCGCCGGGCGCGACCAATGCGCGGGTTCGCCTGGCGCAGCTCTTGTTCGCCCAGGGAAGTCTGGAAGAGGCGCTGCAGGCGGTGCGCACCAAGGCCGACGAGCATCCTCTCGACCTCGAGGGCGAGCTCCTGTCGATTCGCCTCTTCGCCGAGCTGGGACAGACCGCTCCTGTGCGTCACATGCTCGAGGCCGCGTACGCGAAAGGACCCGGCAGCGGTGGACAGGCAATGGCCAGCGCGACCCAGGGGGTGCGCGGTCGCTCGGGCGCGGAGGCCGCCACCCGAGTGCTCGGAGCATCGAAAATCGTCCGATTGGATGATCCACGACAATCCGACGTACTGCGCCTCTTCGTCCGCTACTCGCTGGAGGCCGACCAGTCGGACGCGGGTCGTGAGGCAATCTCGAGCGCGCTCGCGGCACATCCCAGGGCAGCCGAGCTTCACCAGATCGAGGGCCTCCGGCGTGAGCTGAGCGGAGCGCCGCCCGAAGCGGCCCGGGCGTCGTATCGACAGGCGTTGGCACTCGACCCGGCAAGCGCGCATGCCCTCGCGGGCCTGGGCAGACTGGCCCTGCGCGGGGGAGACCCGCGGGCCGCACTCGCCTACTTCGAGCGCGCAATCGCCTCGGACAATGCTAGTCCCGAGTGGAAGCGGCTTGCCGCCCGCGCGCTCCTGGCCAGTGGTCCGAGCCGGGACGCGCAGGAGCGGCTGGCGACGTTCGTACGAGAGCAACCCTACGATGCCCAGATCGCGCTCTCGCTCGCAGAGCTCGACCTCGCCAGCGGGCGTTCGGACGAACGCACTCTGGCCGCGGCGCGAAGAGCCGCGCGCTTCGGAGGCGGCGCCGCCGCCCAGGATATGTTGCGGCGCATCCATGAAGTCAGAGATGAGCCGGAGGCAGCCCACCAGGCCGCAGCTCGTGCGCGTGTCCTGCGGGGAAGCGAGGGGGGCGAAGAAGGCGAAGGGAGCTGACTGAGCGTCACGCTGCGCAGTGTAGTGTGCCGAAAAGTCAGGGAAATTTGCGGAGGGAGTGCGACTTCATCGCAACCAGGCCCGATCTTTCGTGATAGGATGGTTGCACGATCGAAGAAACGTTCAGGTACCGCCTGGTGGGATACGGTCGTCCTGGGTTCGCGTTGAATCGGCGTATGCCATCGAGAACGGGTAGAGTTCCATCGACAATCAAGGAATCACGGAATCAAGGAGAAGATCAATGCGTTATAAAGCAAGTCTGCTGCGCGTAGTCTGCGTGGTCTTAGCCCTCGCTTGGGCTCCCAGCGTATTAGCGATTGATACCGAGTACCGGATCACCGGCAACACGCGGAATCAGATCGGCGGAGGACTTCCGATCCCGATCACGTTCACACCGCCGCCGAATGGCGACGTGCATGCAACGTCCAACGCGGCTTGGTACGGAACCGCGGCAGCGGCGGATCCCAAGCTGATGGTCGTCAGACCGGGGAATATGCAAGCCCCCGGGAACATAAGGAACCTCCCGCTATTCCCCGCCAACAACACTCTCTTCCAGGTGAGGACATCCATCGCGATCAGCGCCCCCGCTTCGTGGGGGGTCTTCCAGGCCAGTGGCCGGACCGGACCGGAGACCGTTGCGTGGTGTCCCGGTCAACCTCTACCCACGGGCGGACCGGGCACCGGGTTCGATCCTGGGTGCGCGGGCCCGGCGGCAAGTGGAAACGCCATGCCGGGATGGATGCGTTATACGCGAACCGCGAATCAGTTCGGTGGCACAGGTCGGGGCAACAATGTGGGCAACCCGTCCAGCCTGAGTCCTACGTCGGCCCACGGCGCGGTGGTCGTGGCCGTTGGCGGCGTGGGTGCTCCTTGTGACTACAAGCTGGGCGACCAGTGCATCGGGGCCTTCAACTACGTCGATGTGGCTCCCCTCGCCGCACCGGGTGGGGCCTTCGGCGTCGTGGTCACGACGTCCGGCGCCGCGCCGGTGCCGGGTGTTTTCCTAGTCGAAGCGACCGCGGGCGGATTTGTTGCAAGCGTTGGACCCTGGCTCGGAACATTGGGCGTGATGTCGGGTGCCGCGCTTCCCGGCTTTACCAACCGGCCGACCAGCTATGGCGGACCGTTCACCACCGGCAAGATCGAGGTCCGTGCGACCCAGACCGGGGATGGCGGCTCCGAGATGTTCACATTGACCGGCTCCGACTCGCGGGTGAACGGTCTCGGGAACATCTCACTGGTGTCGGGTGGAGTCAGCGACCGGACGGTGAGCAAGCCCAACGCGAACCGTGGCTGGGCGAACTTCACGGTCACCTCGGCGGTTCCGGAGCCCGCGGCGGTCGCAGCGACTGCGAGCATGCTCATCGTGCTGGCAGGCTGTCACCGCTTCGTGCGCAGGCGCGCCCGCTAGGGCTTGCCACTTTATTTCCCGGGGCGGGCATGAGGCTCTTGGCCCGCCCCGGGAACTTTCGTCACCGATCGCTTTAGCGGCGCCCCCTGTCGGCCACCACTCGGGGGGATGCGGTCGGGCGTTCGCGCAGGGGGCTGACCCTGGTCGAGATGGCCGGGGGCGACTTGCACCGGGCCGTGGCGGGCGGCCACGCAGGCGCCCTGGCAGCGACCGGACGTCAAGAGGGGTCATTCACCTTCACTGCGGCCGCATACAACCTGGTGAGGATGAGGAATCTCCTGGCCGCGGCCTGAACGTGAAGCCACGGGTTCGCGTGGCCCATGGGTGAGGGGCCGGCGAAGGACTGGGGTTCAGACTGAGCTGGCCGCTCACCCATGGGCCCTGCCTCGGGCCGCAAACTCGGCGTTCTTCAGCACCCTGCTAGCGGGTATCGATCTGGCGGGGTGGTGTCCGACAATCGCATGAGGCCGAGTCCAAGGTCGACGATGCGCCGCTCGGACCGCACAGCGGCGCTAGGGCAAAATGGGGTTCACCGCCGGCCATTGATTCGCCGGCTGCTCTCGGTTGGGCCGCTCTTTCTTGGGGCGTGGTGACGCGACTGTGCTCCGTGCTCGCTCGCGGGCTTCTTCGGAGAGGTTGGATTGCTCGAGCCAGGCCTCGGCGGCTTCCTCGTCCCGGTGGCGCCAGGCTCCGGCTATCGCGATGATGGCGTTCTCACGCCGCTGGGGCTCCTCGATCACTTCGAGCCAAGTCAGGCCACGAGGCGGGTCCGACCAAGCGAGCTCCTTCGCGTACACCTCGGCGCCGGGGATCAGCCAGGGCTCCACGCCGTCGATCCCAATCGCCTCGAACCACGCCCACGGCTCCCTTGGATCCATTCGGCGCCAGCCCGAGTAGGCGTCCTGCACGGCTCGGTTGCGCGCTCGACCCGCAGGCTGCTTCGAGAGCCACTCCATGGTGGCCGGTCCATCCCGACCCGCCCATCCAAAGGCCACGAGCTGAAGCATGTTGTCTCCGTAGGGACCGTCACAGTGTTCTTCGCACCAGGCAACGGCTGCTGGTGGATCGGCGATGGCGAGCTCGCTCGCCATCTGACGGTAGATCGTCAGCTTGAATCGCTCGTCGTCGTCAGACAACGCCTCGGCCCACGCGACCACCGCGCCCGATCCGTCGCGCGCAACCCGGATCCGCACCAGCTCGCGTGCCGCGCGCTGACGCTCGGGTGACATGCCCAGATCGCGGATGTACTCCAAGAGACCGGGCCTGCCCGATTCGAACCAGCCACGGACCAGCGCCCGCTGCGCGGTTTTGGTGTTGGGGCCGAATGCGCTCATCGCGCCCCCCAGGTGCCGCTGCGCGGCCCGCGGATCCAGCCGTGCCCAGATCTGCATCGTCGGGTTGACGACTGCGCTTCGATAACCTTTCGGGGAGACGGCGAGGGCCCAGTTCATTGCGACCTTGGGCTCGTGCAGGGCCCAGAATTGCGCGAGCAGGATGACGTCCCCAGCCCTCAAGTCGCGAATCCGCTCGAACAAGAGCTGCCCCACCACGGGGGCGGCGCTCGCGTCGAGTGTTGGCAACAGACCCGCAAGCCGGCTTGCTCGGACAAAGGGATCCACCTCCCCGAGCACATCCAGGACTGCGGCTTCGGCTTCCTCGGCGCTCATCGCGCCCGCCGCAACCTGATCGACCGGTGGGCGCGGAGCACTCTCCGGGCTCGCCACGTAGTGTCCTGCACCGAATCCCACCAGCGCCGCGACGAGGACCATTCCCACTAGAGTTAGCTTCGACATAGCCCTCGAATCTACCCATCGGGCTCAGAATACGCAAGCAAATGCTCGGCCATGAAACGAGATCGGCGTTGACTTCAGATCTCGGCTAGCTCAAATTGAGCCAGCCCCGCCCGCTTGCGGACGCAGAGATATCTCCGATGTGGAAGTTGGTGCTCGGGATCGTCGTGCTGGCCAGCGTGGCCGTCCTCATTGTGATGGTCGATCGCGATGAGGGCCCGGCTAAGAGCAACGCCCCGGCCAGATCGATCCCCCTCGAACCACCCGCCCGAAATCCTGGGAATGGCCTCGACCCCAGAGATCAGCACGCGACCGCCGAAGTCCCTTCGAGCGGCGGAGCTGCTGCTTCGCTGCCGGCTGCTGAAGCATCGACCTCCAGATCCATTCCTCCGGCCGAGTATCGCAATGGCGAGGTAGATCTCACGACCTTGGAGAAGTTGGGGTATCCGGAGTCGCTGGCGCGGCATATGTCTGTCGTGTGGAAGGAGATGTTGGAAGAGAAGCGCAAGTACGGGCGGCATGAAGCGACACCGCCCGTCGACGAGAACGGCCACGTCCTGCCCTTCATCGACCCCAGGCAGACCGATGCGTACGTGCGAGAAGAGGAGCTGGGCGAGGACGCCTTCGATGCGCTTCTCTACGCAACGGGCACGCCCAATCGCGTCGAGCTGGCGCGAGTCATGCCTGGCTCGCTCGCCGAGCAGGCTGGGCTGATGGTGGGCGATCAGATCCTGGCGTACGACGGCAAGCGCATCCACCACTGGAACGAGATGGTTCCCCTTTTCGTGGTGTCCGACGACTCGGCGCCCACGGTACCCGTCCAGATCCAACGAGGCTCCGAGAACCTGGTCTTGATGGTCGAACGGCGACCCCTCGGTGTCGGCTACCAGCTCGGATTCGGACAGCCCGCGCCGCGCTGACCGATACCCATTCGGCCGATTGCTCGGCCACGCGCGCAGCGCCTATGCGGAGCGCGGAGCTCGATTCGGCTACTCGTCCGAATCTCGCTTGCCCGGTACGCGGTAGAGATGGATCGAGCCACCGATCGATGCGATCGGTGGACCGAGCCCTTCGACGATGATCGGGCCGACCTCTCGCAGAGCGCCGTGATCCAGCATCGGATAGCGAAGCCGGTAGAGCGAGACGCTCACCGCCAGGAGCCCCGGACGAAGTGCCTTCTCGGGTACCTGGTAGTCGATCCCGTAGAGGGCGGGGTCGACACTCCCAAAGTAGAGCAGCTGCAACGGCTCGCCGTCCATGCCCTCGCGCTCGAGATATTCCGCCAGCTGAATCAGATCCTGGCCGATGTCGACGTTCGCGTCCGACGCGTAGCGATATGCATTCGCCGACCCACCGATCAACGGGTTGAAGTAGGACAGATAGTCGGGGTGGCTGGCAAGCGACACGGCAGCCGTCCAAGCCACCGCCACCGCCACCGCGCAGAGGATCGCCGGCCGGCGTTTGGATGCTGCGCCCGTGCGGACGAGAGTCGCTGCGGTCCATAGCTGCAGCATCGGCACGGCAGAGAGCAGCGCGCGTGCACCGAGCTGTCGTGCCTGACCGAGCGAGAGCAGAGCGAAGAGAAGCAGAGGATACGTCCACAAGAGCAGGAGCTCGCGCCGCGGCAAGCTCCGCCGAGCGATCGAGAGACCGAGCGCCATGCCGAACGAGAGCATCAGGGGAAGGGGCGTCTTGATCGCAAGCAGCACGAGGTAGTAGTACCAGCGCCCTCCCTGGAAGCTCTCACCGAGAAGAAACGACGGCATCGAGGTTCCGACCTCGACCCATTGCGCGTCGAGTGCGCGGATGAATGCGCCTGGCAAGGGAATCGGCACGGAGCCGAGCATCGACGCTTGCCAGCCCAGAAGCATCGAACTCTGTAACTCGAGTGCACTCAGGCTCGCCCCGAACTCCTGCCATAGATAGCCGGTGTTCAGAACCAGGAGACTCACACACCCTGCTGCCGCAGAGCGCCAGAGAAGTCGATCGAGCCGCGGCTTCGGATCTCGCGATAGCAGATGCCATCCGACGACGACCCCCAGCATGCTCGGATAGAGAAGCAGGGCATAGAATTTGGTGAGCTGTGCAAGTCCGAGCGTCGCACCACAGAGCAAGGTCGCGCCTGGGGTCGGGCGCAGCAACATGGCTCGAAACGTCCACATCGAGAGTGCGACGAAGAATGCGGTCCCCGTATCCGTACCGATCAGTCGCGCCTGTGCGAGCACATTCGGTGAGAGGCAGATCAAGCCAGCGGCGAACAGACCTGCGGCATTCGGCGCGTCGGGCACAAGCTGGCGCGCCCACACGAAGGCCAGCAGCCCGAGTGCTGCGACGATCCCGATCGGGACGACGCGAGCCGCATCGAAGATGCGCTGGTAGTCGGCCGCGTGGCGCTGCTGAAACTCGTAGCCCACCTCCCAGAACGAGAAGGGATCATTCGATGCGGGCGGCGCAACGAGCTCCTTCTCGAGATCGAGTAGGAGCACCGGCGTGGCGGAGAGCAGGTTGATGAGGGGGGGGTTGAGCGAGGCGTAGCGCGCATCCCCTGTCCGCAGATAGTGGAGGCCCGAGGGCAGGTGACCGAGCTCGTCCACGGTGACCGATTTCCTCTGCGCACTCGACCCAGCGAGCACTGCGTAGAAGGAGATCAGCAGGACGAGCCCCAGCCACCCCCATCTCGGCGCAAGAGCATTGGCCAGGCGGTTCATCACGAGGGGTCAGCGCCTCTGCTCGGTTGGGTGGCGGGTGGGTCCGCGGGCTCAGGCGGAGCCCGATCAGGAGGCTGGGCTCGTCGCGCCCGCTCCCGATTCGCCCGGACGTCGCTTCTCGAAGCATCGATCTCCAGCGCACGCTCGAAGGCGCGGAGCGCCTCGCTCCATTGACCCTGGTCCGCATACGCTTCGCCCAGCGCGTTGAAGCCGTCGGCGTCGTTCGGCTCGAGTGCGAGACCACGCCTCTGGCTCTCTATGCCAGCGTGGTGCTCTCCCGATGCATAGAGGGCCCGAGCCAGGTTGAAGTGAGCCCTGGCGAAGCGGGGTGCGATCCGCACGGCGTTTCGGAAGAGGGGAATGGCGAGCGCGAGATCTCCCCGCTGTGCGTGGAGGACGCCGAGATTGTGAGCTGCATTCGCGTTGTCGGCGCGCAGTCGGATGGCCTCGCGATAGTGCTCCATTCCCGCGTCGATTCGGTCGGCTTCGACCAATTCGTTGCCCACGTTCGTGTGGGTGAGGGATCGCATGTAGCGCTTGTCGAGGACTGGCCAATTGCAGAAGACCGCCACGCCGACCACGACGACGGCGCTGGCGGCGACATGGGCCGAGGTGTGGGTATGCAGGAAGTCGCGCAGGCCAACCAGCCCGGCTGCCGCGAAGAGTGTGAGAAAGGGCACGAAGGGAAGCCGGTAGCGCCAGAACACGTAGAAGAGCAGGACCGTGCCCACGTAGCTGAGGAAGAGGAGATAGAGGGGCACGAGCCGGCGCCTCCTGGGCCAGGTGACGATGACGCCCAGAGCGGCGATCGGCGCGAGCACGCCAAAGTGGAACACCCATCCGAAGGCGCGCAGCAGGAGCGACGATTCGGCGTGCGTGTACTGACCTTCGGTGTCGACCATTTCCACGGCATTGAAGGCGAGAACGACCTTCCGCCCCATCAAGCTGACCCAATCTCCCGGGTTGGACCGGATGTACGCAAGTGCGGCCTCCGTGTAGTAGCTCGACACCTCTCCGGGTGTGAGTGAGCGGCCCAGGGCCGTCTCTGCCACCGCGATCGCGTCTGTCCGCTCGATCAGGGGCTCGCCGCGGCCAAAGAGCAGTGGCTTGTACGAACCGTCGGCGGCGGCGTTGTTGCCAATATAGAAGTTGTGACCGAATTGGGCGGTCGTCAGATGAAGCTCTCCCCCGACGTGCCAATTCCGAACGGCCACCGGCAGCAACACCAAAGCTACGCCGGCGAGGATCAGGGTGGCGTGCGCGGCGCGGCGCGAGTTCTCCCGTGAATCGACGAGTATCCAGATGCAGAGCACCACAACGAAGACGAGCGCGTTCTCCCGGGTGAGGATCAAACCACCCAATAGAACTCCCAGCAGCCCGCATTGAACGCCACTGGGCCGGGGGTCCATCTCGGACAGAACCCAGAGCAGGAGACAGATGAAGAAGATGTCCAGAACCGACTTCTGAAGCATCGCATCGGAGTAGATGGCGGGTGCGTACACCGCGAGGATGAGACCCGCGGCGATCCCTACTGGCCGGGAGAAGTAGCGCCATCCCGCCTGCAGGATGAATACGCATGCCGCTGCACCGAGGGTGATCTGCACTCCCCGGACGATCATCACATCGTCGCCCAGCGCCCGGTAGACGACGGCCAGAAAGTAGGGATAGAGGGGGGCCTGGTAGAAGACCTCGCTACCCAGCCAGTCTCCGTCGGCGATCGTTCTCGCCCAAAGGTGATAGACCCGCGAGTCGCCCATCCGAAGCTCGAAGAGGAAGGAATGGGAGAGCTGCCAGACGTGGACGATGCGGATGAGCATCGCCACGACGAAGATCGCGAGCGACCAGCGAATCCGTTCCCGGGCTTCCGAGGCGGCTACCGCCAAGGGTCAGTGGTCTCCAGACGTTGTCGATTCGGCGGCCTTCCTTGGCCGGGATTCATTGCTTCATGAATCATACTGGCTGAGCGCATCCGCGTAACGCTCTGCAAGGTGAGAGAAGCTCCACTGGAAGCCGACGCTCAGCGGTCCGAGGCCCCTCGCGTAGTGGGCGGGGATCGCTGGAACGCGGCGCCAGAGCGGGCCGGTCCTCGAACCCGGGCTGCGGAGCTGCGCGTCCCAAGTCTGGAGCCGGCCCAGCCCCCGATGCCACAGACCGCCGAGCGGTCCGGGGCGGTGGGCCAGCCAGAAGGCGAGCAGGTCGCGCCGGCTGGCGTCACTCAGCGCCTCGAGACTGTGCACGGGACGATGAAGCGTGGCGGCCTTCTTCTGGCCGAACCAGTCGCGCGGGATGCCGGCCTCCTCGGTGATTCGGCGCGGCACGGGCCGGTCGTAGTCGGTGCCGAGCCGCCAGGGCGTCATCTCGTCCGACACCGTGATCCGAAGCAGCGCACGCGCGTGCTGCGCGCCGTAGAAGGCCGGCGCAAAGTTGAGGAAGCCGACGCGGAGCCGGAACTCGGTCACCCACGCACCGAACATGATCGAGGGATTCGGAGACACCAGGTGGTCGAGAATCTTCGCTTCCTGGGTGGTCCAGACGCGGTCTCCCATTCGGCCGGATAGGCGCAGCGTGCCTCGAAGCTCCTCCTCCATTCCGGCGAGAACGACGTTCGAGCCCCCCGGCCAGAACCCGAACTCCACCTCGGGCATCCCCTCGCGATCGAGGAAGGCGAGCGGATCGATCTCGTGAACCTGGTAGCCGAGGCGCTCCGCGATCGCGCTCCCGCCGTCGCCGTCCGCGCTGCCGACGCTGATCGCCTCGCGGCAGCCCGACGCGCGCGCCAGCACGGCGATCGCAGGAGAATCGTATCCGCGCGACACGCTCACGAGTGAGCGATAGCCGACCCTACGCTCCGGACTCGAAGCATTCTCCGCAATGCTGCTGATCGCCCCTTCGAGC
>JAFDDH010000106.1 GCA_019310975.1 Deltaproteobacteria bacterium
CGTTGGCGACGGCCGAGCTAGTGGCGACGACGCTCACCAGGGTGCCGAGGACGAGATTGGCCTGTAGGCCGCGCATGCGTCACAGACCTCCGAGCTGGATACTGGCGCCGCCCAGGTCGGTCCCACCCAGAGTGATCGTGACCAGCTCGGGCTCGACATCCTTGTCGAATCGGAAGCTCTCCTTTCCGGAGAAGTCCCTACCGCTACGCAGCTTGCCGGAGATCGAGACGTCGAGACGATGTTCGCCCGTCGGAAGATTCCCCGTATAGATCCGCTGCACGCCCCCCTTCTTCAGAGCTTCGAGCTCCTTGTAGCTATAGATGTGATGCGCAACGGGTTCGCCGTCGATCTGGATTTGCACGGAATCGAGTCGCGACGTCTCGTCGTGGGCGAGAGAGACGAAGACGGCGACCTGCGTATTGGACGGATAGAGCAGCGTCTCTTCGAGCTGACTGAGCTCAGCTGCGATACGCAGAACGTCCGATTTGATCTCCTGAACCTGTTCGTCCAGCCCCTGCATCTGCGCCGCGCCGATCGAGTACAGGGCGAAGAGCGCAAGGCAGAGGATTCGCCTGCAGAACGAGATCCCGCGCTCTGCTGGTCGCCAGAATTGCCGGCCCTGCGCCACGACGAGTGACGATTGGCGGCGACAATCCGCATGGTTCTCCACGAGCCTGTCACTCAAGCGCACATCTCTCACGGTTACCCCTTCTCCACGATGCATCGGTCAGCGCACACGCAGCTGGAGTGAGATCTATCACGCCAACCACTGTGTAGACTCTGAGGAAAAACCGGTCACGGATGCGCACCTGATCGGCAACGATGATGCAAGCCGCCGGACGAATGTGCGCAGAATTCAACGCGTGGTAACGAGATCGACCGGTCTGTTCCTGTAGCGTGTTGGCGGCGCTGCCGCCCGATCTCGGCTCTGGCTAGCGCCGCCGGATCTTTCGTGCGCTCGCGATGCGCTGGCGAGCCCGGAGGGGGAGGAACCTCGCGAGACTCTTCGGAATCGGCGAGTGTCGTGTGACTTCGCTGGTGGAGCTGAAGACACCACGCTCGAAGGATGCCGCGAGATCGTCATCCAGATAGAAGAGATGCAGCATCTCGGTATCGACGACGTAGAGGTAGTCCGGTCGGCCCTCGGCCGCTACGAAATGGCGCACCGTGGCATCAAGGTCTGACTCGACTTCGAGCCACTCTGCACCGGCGGTAGTCCGAAGTGAGAGGAAGCGCTGCGAGTAATCCTCGATCCGCGAGCGATGCGCCCAGACGGGCCGGTAGGACGAGCAGCCGGACAGGACTGTGCACACCACCAGCACGATCATCGCGGCATGGACGACTCGCTTCGCGCGAGACACAGACTCCACAGCGGCATCTCCTGGCCTGACAATCGTCAGCTCGTCGGATCGACTTGAGACGACCAGCGCACCGTCGACCGGAAGCTGATCCTGGCCCGATTCGAAGCGCAGATCACGCGCAGAAGTCGTGTACCGACCGGCTAGCCCGTCCCTGCGAACTCGCGGTCCAGATTCCAGGCGAAGCGCCGGGCCCAGTGCACCGAGGGGCGCTGCATCGCCGCCGACCGTCGCCAGGCGCCGAGCTGGCCCGACGTCTCCAGCCACCGATCCAGCGGTGTCATGAAGCCGGTCTTGGGTCGCGTGACGAGTGCGTCCGGTACCGGCGGCCGGGGCGCCATCGCGAGTGGCTTCTTGGGACTCGAGCTCGCGGCGCGGGTGGCCAGCCATGGGCCGAGCCGTCTCAGGAGTACGTGATCCACCAAGGGAACGCGCACCTCCAATGAGTGCGCCATGCTCGCCCAATCCGTATCCCGAAGTAGCTGGTTGCGCATGTACTGGCCCGCCTCCAGCGCAGCCACGCACGCGTAGATCGGCGCGCGGCCGGGGGGAACGAGCCCGTCCAGGTGTGCGAGCACGTCGAAGTCTTCGAGGCCGGCCTCGAGGAGATCGCTTTCGAGGACCTCCGACAGTTCCCAGGGCATGAAGAGCGCGCGCTTGAGCAGGTAGGCGCCGGCGATCGTGCCTCCGTACTCCAGCATTCCGGCCGCCTTGGGCGAGATGCCAAAGGCCGCCGGAAGCAGAGCCGAGGCCAGCCGTCGCACGCCGCGGCCCAGCCCCGGAAGGTGCCGGGAGATTCCCGCCAGCTTCAGATAGCGCGGGATGTCGTGAAAGTTCGAGTAGCCACCGAGCAGTTCGTCGCCCCCCAGCCCACTCACAGCCACTTTCAGACCCTCTTCGGCAGCGGTCTTGCTGACGAACCACGTGTTGATGCCGTCGATGCTCGGCTGGTCCATCGAATCGAGGATGCGCGGCAGATCCGCTTCGAGCTCCTGCTCCGAGATCTGCCGGATCCGGCGCTCGACCCCGTAGTGCTCGGCCACCTCGCTGGCCAGCGGCACTTCGTCCAGGGCCGAGCCCTCGAATTCGCTGAAGCCAATGGTGACCGTCCGAATCCGCTCGCGAGAGGACTCCGCCATCAACCCAACCAGCGCGGCCGAATCGATTCCCGCCGACAAGAAGGCGCCCACCGGTACGTCGGCGACGAGGTGATGGCGCACCGAGTCGAGCAGGGCTGCGCGCACCTCGGCCTCATCCGCCGGTTCGGGCGGTCGATCGGGGTCGACGTCCCATGCGTCTGCCAGCGAGTAGTACGAGCGCGGCGTCGCGGGCCCCTCTGAACCGACCGTCAGGCAGGTCCCGGCGGGTAGCGCGCGCACGGCACGGAAGTACGTCAGTGGCTCGGGTACGCTGCCGAATGTAAAGAAGCCCACGCGGGCGGCTGGGTCCACATCTCGCGAGATGGCGCCCCCCGCCATCAGGGCCTTGACCTGCGAGGCGAAGCGGAACACGCCGCCCTGCGCGGCATAGTAGAGGGGCTTGATGCCCAGGGGATCCCGCGCGAGAAAGAGCTCGCGGCGCTCTGCGTCCCAGATTGCGAATGCGAACATACCCCGCAGCCGCGTCAACATTTCTCTACCCTCGGCGCCGTAGAGTTTCAGCAGTACCTCGGTGTCCGATGTGGTACGGAAGCGATGCCCGCGCGACTCCAGCTCGTCGCGGATCGCCCTGTAGTTGTAGATCTCACCATTGAAGGTGATGAGTGTGCCGCGTTCCGGATCCCGCATCGGCTGTGCGGCGCGATCGGAGAGATCGATGATGGATAGCCGCCGATGCGCGAGGCCCAGACGCCCATCCTCGGAGATCCAGCTACCCTCTCCGTCGGGACCTCGGGGCCGCATCCGCTCGCTGATCGCGCAAAGCTCGGCCGATTGCACGGGCGGACTCTGGGCCCCGAACGCGTAGATGCCTGCAATGCCGCACATGAGCGTGGGCGGAGCATAGCGAGAATGGTCGAAACGACTGCCTCGCTCTCGGGGTATGCCTGGCGCGCGTTGGATGGACCCTTCGATCGAGACAGATGGAGCGTCGCGTCGGCATGCGACTCGTTCGGAACGAGGGGCTTCGTCGACCGGCTGCGCCTCTAGCCACCAGGCGCCAACGACACGATGGCGCCCCGCTCGACGAGCTCGCTGCGAAGCTGCGAGACGTCGAGCTGGGAGGGATCGACACCGGTGCGAATGGCAAGCGCCGCGGCCGTGCCAGCGGCCTCACCGGTGGCCATGCACGCCGGGATTTCCTTGGTGGCCTGATGCACGCGATGATCGACGGAGATGCAGCGCCCCGCCACCAGCAGGTTCTCGAGCTCTCGCGGAAGCAGCGCGCCGTAGGGGATGTGGTAGAGGGCGTCGTATTTCGTCCAGTGGCCGGTGACGGCCACGGCGTCATCCAATACGACGTTCATTTGCTGATGCGAGAGCACGCTTCGCCCCACCAGCCTGCGGCTCTCGGTAATGCCGAGCTGGTCCGCCACCTGGCAGAGATGCGCATCGGCGAAGCCGGGCGCCTCGCGGCGAAGTCGCTCGAACTCGGCGAGCACGCGGCGCCGGCATTCGACCTCGGCGCGGGTCAGATCCTCGGGGCGGGTGGCGTCGATACGCCCGACCTTCTCGATCGAGCCCCAGGGAAGCAATACCTTGCCCTGACCGATGGTCTGGAAGCAGCCGACGCCGGCTTCGATGGCGCGATCCACGTCGACACCGCCGACCGTAAACCACATCCACGGAAGCACCATCGTCTTCTCTTCCGCACACCCTGCGGCAGCGAAGAGATCGCCATCCCCGGTGGCATCGATCACGACCCGGGCGCGCACGGCGAAGCGTCCCGCCTTGCTCTGAAACGTCACGGCGCCGATGCGGTTGCCCTCGAGGATCGGCTCACAGGCCCACGCGTGCAGCAGAAGCCGCGCACCCGCATCGCGCAACATCTCGTCGAGCACGCCCTTGAGCATTGCCGGGTCGTAGGCGACCGAGTACCGCACACGGTGCGGCGGTCGACCCCAGACGAGACCCCAGCGCCTGGCACGCTCCACGGCTTCCGGGTCCTCGACACCCCATTCGCCCGGCGGCGGAAAGAAGGCCGCACCGCGCGCATCCAGGCGGTCCGTCACCTGCTGACACAGCCCAGCCACGGCCTGCCGGCCGCGCCCGTCGTCGAGTGTCAGCAGGAGGATGATCAGTCCGCCCGTGGCCAGGCCACCGAGAGAGCCGTGGCGCTCGACGAGCAGCACGTCGGCGCCGCTGCGAGCGGCCGCGACCGCCGCGGCCACGCCCGCGGCACCGCCGCCCACCACGAGCACCTCGGCCTCGTGGCGCACCGGGGTATCGCGTGCGGGCTCGCGGATCGAAGTGCTGGCCTTGTCCGGCATGCTCATCGAGCATAGCCGCTGGATCCAGGGAGAGGTCTCGGGCGCTGCACGCGCGGTCTCGAGACGCTGGAGGAAGGCTTCGTGGCGTGTGGCACGAAGATCAGGCTGCGCGAATCGGCGATCCGCTCGAGCGCTTGGCGAGCGGAGTCTCGGTCGACGCAGACTCCGCAGTGGCAGACAGACCGGCGTCGCGCGTCATTCCGGCCGCAATTGCGAAGCAGGCGCTCACCGCGATCAGCGACGCCCAGCGGTACTCGTCGTATTGCCGATAGAAGACCAGACCGTTCAGGCACCACAGGAGACCCGTCAGCAGGACGATCACCCCAATATGCGGCCGGCGCGCGGCCAGCAGCGCACAGATCGCCATGAAGGAGAAATAGTAGCTGGTCGGCTCGGTCAGCATCGGGACCAGACACAGGCCGAACGCCGCGGCCTCCCAGGCCTCGGCATGGCGGAGACCTCGCCAGAAAAGAGCCAGGAAGGGCACGAGGATCATCAGGCGCAAGAGGGTCGCGGCCCACGGAGTCTCCGGAAAGGCCCAGCGAGCCAATACGCTGAGACCGACTTGATTCGTGGTCGATAGCGCGGCGAAGTCGGTGATCTTGGTGGCGAAGTCCAAGAGGCTCGTCAGACCATGCTGCGAGGTCGAGACACCGAGGCCCACGAGCAGGACGGCGGTCACGCCAGCACCCAGCAGGAATCGCCCCGCCCCCACCCCGAACCTCCCCTCGTACCAGGCGGCTCGGCCGGCATGCAGCAGGTACCCGAGAGACATGCAGGCCGGAAAGATCCTCAACAGAGCGGACGTACTCAGCCAGGCACCCCCGGCCAGATGCCGGTCACGTCGAATCAGACAGACGCCGGCAAGCGCCGTGATCCACCAGAGATGGCGCAGGAAGGCATCCCCGACCCACGTGTAGCGCCAGATGAAGCCGGTGCCCCACACGATCGCCACCAGGCAGGCGCTCTCCAGACCGAATGCCCACGCCACCATCACGATGCCAATCCCGACGATGTAGCGATCCAGTCGGCTGAGGACATGCTGGGCAAATGGCTCGTGGATCGAGGTGCTCGACGCCACCGTGCCCCCGATGAGCGTCCAAGTCGGTGAGGGGTGATAGCCGTGATCCCGCCAGACGGCGCGCAGGACATGCGGCGGCCATCGATGCACGAAGTAGTAGACGTCGTTCTGGAAGCTGTGCCAGCGCTCAGCGCTGAAACGCTCACGACAGCTCTGGCCGGCCTTCAGGATTTCTCGCAACGGCCGCTCCTGCATGGTGCGCAGATCCCGAGCCTTGCCGCGTCCATCGTCCGGGATCGCGAAGCCGCGATCAGCCAGGGCCACGAGGCTGCACTCGTAGAGGCCAAAATAGCCGAGCTCCGCGAAGTATTTCGATCCCACGTAGTAGTGGAAGTTGTCGTTGGTCGCGAAACCACCCACGTGCACGAGGCGAAAGAACTGGTAGTACGACGCAAAGGCGAGGCCGGCCAAGAGCAGGAGCAGGCCGAGCCGCACTCGCCGGAGCCCGCCGCGAGACTCGCGCGCCAGCCCTAGCCCCCAGGCAAAGACGACCAGACCCAATCCCACGATGCCAGCGCGAATCGAGCTCACACGATAGTCGGCGGTCGCGCGCAGGGGGATCGGCGCGGGCCGTCGGTGCGGTCCAGGTGCCGGATCCGATGCAATCGACACGGACCCGGCGGCCGCCGGGGCGACCGGGGTCGCTGGCGCACCGGTGTCCGCCAGGGCGCCCGGGGCGAGTGTCAGTGCGAGGACGAGCAGCAGGCCGGTGCAAAAGAGCCGTCTCACCGCGATCCTCCGCGCCCGCGGCGATCGCAGGCGGGCTGATCGTCGGCGGTCGGCTGCACGCGGTCCAGTATGCCACGGCCAAGGAAAACTCTCCCCGGACGCAATCTCTCCAGGTCGTCGCCCTGCACCTTGGCTCCGAGAGCAATCCGAGCGCTCCAAGTGCGCTTCACACGCGATCACGCGGCGCGCGCGCCGCGGTCGCGTTCAATCGGGGCGGTCATTCGGCCGATAGGCGTCGACACGGCGCACAGCCATTTCCCTGCGGGGAACCGATGTTGGGGGGTGAGCCTGCCCCCATGGAGGATCGGAGGAGGATCGGATGACGCAAGAACGTCTCTGGACGGTGCTCGGCGTGAGCGAGCCCGGCAAACCCGGTCGCGTCGTCATCTGGGACACGGCCGACATCACGGTCGGGCGTTCGCCCGAGAACGACCTGATGGTCGATGACAGCGATGCGTCGCGCAAGCATGCACTCTTTCGGCGCTCGTCGGCCGGGTACCAGGTCGAGGATCTCGGTACCTCGAATGGCACGTTGGTGAACGATGAGCGCATCATCGAGCCGCACACACTCTCGAACAAGGACGTGATCAAGATCTGCGAGATGGATGTGCGTTTCATCGAGACGCACAAGGATCCGGCCAGCCTCGGGCTCGAGGTCGCGTACGCGTCGCAGCTCAAGGGCTTCCAAGGCGGTCTCGCCCCGACCGCCGATCCGAGCGCCACGACGCTCGGTCTGGGTGATGTGGTCTCCGGGCCCTTCAACATCGGCGCCGTCAACGACTACACCCCCCAGCCACCCAAGGATCTCGATCTCGAGATCGGTGACTTCGCCTCCGCCACGCCGGATACGACTCCCCCGACGCAGAACGCGGGAGCGCTCTCCATCCACCTCGAAGTGGAAGGACTCGGTTCTGATCTGCGGCGCACCCTGGAGGCGCTCTTCGGCAAGGTGATCGAGCTGCCCAGCATGCGAGTTCGAATCAAATCCGACGACGGGCTCTAGCCCGGAAAGTCCCCCGTCGCACCGAGAGTGCGGCTGCGGAGAAGAAGATCCGCCGCCTGAAGCTCTCTCGGCTTCGATCTCGGCCCTGCCCTACCGCGGTGACGGGGCGTCGCAGTCCCCCCGTCCCGAGTGAGACATCCCGTACCAGTCGTTCGGATGAAGTCACGTTGAGCGGCCCACCACGTGGGTCCGGCTCTTGCACGAATTCTCTGGAGTGGGGTCCGGCCGGGTTTTGCCTCGGGGGATCCCGGGTCCCCCACCAAGGAGGACTCATGCGACCTGACGAAGTCCGGATGTCCGTTCGTTCCGATCACGACAAGCTTCGTGCACTGCTGACCGAACTGGAACGAACCGCACGCATCGCTCTGGCGGGCAAGCCACTCCCGCGTGGAGTGCTGCGCGGCGAAGCCAAGGCCCTGCTCACCAGCCTTGCCAGCCATATGAGCTGGGAGGACCGCTACCTGGTGCCCATCGTCCGACAGAATCGGGGTCTGGGCGAGCGGCGCTGCGCGAAGATCGCTGAGGACCACCATGAGCAGCGCGCCCTCCTCGAGTACGCGTTGCGGCAGCTGCACGACGAGTTCCGGCCCGAGTGCATCGTGGCCGGAAACCTGCTGGACTTGATCGCGTTGCTGCGCAGCGACATGGACGAGGAGGAGTCTGCGATCCTGAAGAACTCCTTCCACTAGCCCGCATGCGGAAGCCGATCGGAGATCAGCTCGCCGGATGAGTCGCGTGGGCCATGTGGCCACTGGTGAGCCCGAGCGATTGCTCGAGCTGGGGCGAGAGCGAGGTGCGGGGCTCTCGCGAGAGCGTCTGCCACCAGTCGTTCTGCGAACGCTCGTTCACACCGGCGTCATGTCTTTCGGCCCATCCGCTCGATGCCTCCGAGGAACAGATCCGTCGCGAACTCCGTCGCCTTCTCTACGTCGGCCCCTGTTCGCACCGCGCGGAACGCAAGCTCGCTTCCCACCGCTACGGCTGCCAGCGCAATCAGATCGAAATCCATCTCGGGGACGACACCTTCGCGCGCCTTTGCGCGCAGATCGTTGGCAAGATCCGCCGCGGCTGGGTCGAGCGCCTTGACCGAGGTGAGCTCCTCGATCTCGCCCGCGTTGCGCATCACCAGGGCAAGGATCACCTCATCCTCGACGAAGATCTCGAAGCAAGCGCGAAATGCCGAGCGGAGCAGATCCTCCAGGGTATCGGCTGCCTCGCGGGCCTCGTGGACCCGGCGTCGTAGCTCGATCTGGAAGTCCTGGATGAGCTCGTGAAGCAGAGCGTCCTTGTCGGGGAAGTAATTGTAGAACGTGCCGGAGGCGAGATCGGTCCGGCGAATGATGTCCCGGACGGTGGTGGCGCCGAAGCCAATCTCGCAGAAGGCCTCGCGCGCAGCCAGCAGGATGGCTGCCCGGTTGCGCGCGGCATTCTGCTCGCGCTTCCCAGACGCGACCGGCCTCTGGCTGATTGATTCACTCGACACGATCCTGGAACCTTCAGCAAGCTTCCGTGAAGACGTTGGCCGCATCGCGGGCGAAGTCGGCCAGCAGGAATCGCTCCTGCGGTTTCTCCGAGGCCGTCTTCGGAATCTCGTCCACGACCTGGAGATAGGACGGCACGAAGTTGGCTTCGAGGGCGTGGCGACAGGCCGCGAAGACCTCGTCGGCGCTGAATGTCGCGGCATCGGTGGGAACGATCGCCGCAACGACGTCCTTCTCACCGGGGGCACCGGAGGCCGCTTCGACGCCATAGACGAAGACGTCCGTCACCGCGGGTACCTCGGCGATCGCCTTCTCGACGAAGCCGACGTTGACGAAATCACCATTGTGCCGAATTCCGCCTCCCTTTCGGTAATCGAAGAAGAGCCAGCCCTCCTGATCGGTGTGACCGATGTCGCCGCTGCGCAGCCAGCCGCCGCGGGTCTTCTCCTCCGACGCCTTGGGGTTTTCGTGGTACTCGACACTGGCGACGGTTCCGTCCACTTGTCGCGAGCAGATCTCGCCCTGAACACCCGGCGCGCACGCCTGATCATTCTCGTCGAGGATCTTCATCTCGAGAGTTGGAGGAGCCTTTCCGAACGAACCCACGGGCCCCACGCCCACGGGATAGAATGCGAGCCCTCCTTCCACGGCGGCGTACCACTCGAGGATCTCCACATCGAAGCGCCTGGCGAAGGACTCCCAGATGGCCGCCGGCATCCCTGCGCTGGTCACGCGGCGAACTGGATTGTCGGCATCGTCGGAGCGCTCGGGCTCCGAGTAGATCGCGGTGGCCATCCCGCCGAGAAGCGAGAAGGTGGTGCAGTCGTAGCGACGGCAGACATCCCAGAGCTTCGACTTGGTGAAGCGCCGGCTGAAGACGGCTCGCAGCCCCATCGCGAGCGACGGGCCGAGGGTCACAGCCTGGGCGTTTCCATGCGAGAGTGAAAGACCGGTATAGGGCCTATCTCCCGGCTGGTAGCCCGCGATCATGCCGAGGGCCGCGTACGCACCGAAACGCGCGTTCGGGAAGACGATGCCCTTGGGATCCCCGGTGGTGCCCGAGGTATAGATGATCTGAAGCGGGTCCATCGGCGTTCGCAATCGTACTTCCAGCGTCGCGGCTGGCTTCGACAAGACCTCGCCGAGCGATTCCACGCCATCTGTTTCGGCCAGAGGCAGGATATCGTCCTCCTCGCCCGACTCCAGGGCGAGCACCCAGCCCAGATCTGAGTTGCCTCGGCGTGCGGTGACGACCTGGCGCAACACGTAGTCGGCGCAGATCACACCACGGCAGCCCGCATCGCGAAGCATGAAGGCCAGCTTCTCGCCCCGCGTGCGGGGATCGATGGGTACGAAGACACATCCGGTGATCGAGGCGGCGATCATCGCCTCCACGAACTCCGGATGATTGCGCATCATGAGGGCGTAGCGATCGCCGGGCGCCATACCACGCGCCACGAGGGCCGCTGCGATTCGATTGGCGTTCGTCGTCAACTCGGCGAACGTGCGCACCTCGTCGCGACTTTCGCCGCGCACGAGGCTCAGGTGTTCGAACGTGAGTACGTCGAGATCGGGTTTCTGCTCGGCTCGTATCTGAACCAGGTCCGCCAGCACTCTCTCGTCGCGTTCGCGCATGCCCAGCTCCCGTCCGACTCGTTCAGGCTTTCAGGATCGTCACGCACATGGCGGCGACGTCGACGCCGATGTTGCCGCCGCCATTCTGGGCGAGCCCGACGCTCGCACCCTCGACCTGGCGTTCTCCGGCCCGACCCTGGAGCTGCTCGGTCAGCTCGACGATCTGCGCGATCCCCGTCGCACCCACTGGATGCCCCTTGCGGAGTAGCCCGCCCGAGGTGTTCACCGGCAGTCGGCCGCCCAAGCGCGTCGCGCCCTCGTCGATCAGCTTGCCACCCTCCCCTTTCGGACACAGGCCTAGATACTCGTACGCCATGATCTCGGCCGGCGCCGAGGCATCGTGCAGCTCTACGACACTCAGATCCTCCGGCCCGACACAGGCCTCCTCGTAGGCCTCCTGGGAGCAGACCTCACCCGCCCCCTCCTCACCGTAGGCGTGATCCCATCCGGATCGCAGCACACTCGAGACGACACGCACCGGACGGGCAATGCCGAGCTCGCGCGCCTTCGCCTCACTCACGAGCACCACGGCCGCCGCACCGTCGCCGATCGGCGAGCACATCGGGCGCGTCAGCGGCTCCGCGATCATCGGTGCCGCGAGCACCTCCTCGACACTGAGCGCTTCGCGAAATTGCGCGCGCGGGTTCAGGCTGCCGTGGAAGGAGTTCTTCGACGAAACACCCGCAAACTGCTGCACCGTGGTGCCGTATTGCTCCATATGCATACGCGCGGCCGCGGCGTAGATGTCCATGAACATCGAGCGTTTTTCGCCGGCCCCCGACGATCCACTCTTGGCACCGCTCTGCTTCGCGCTCGCCTGAAGGCGCTGCATGATCTCCTGCATGGCCTCGACGTCCACCGCTCCGGAGAAGGCGCTGAAGCTCTTGCGCTTGTCCGGGTGGTAGAGCTTCTCGACACCGAGGGCGAGCACCACGTCGTAGAGACCCGCTGTCACCATGGCGGCCGCCTGATGGAGTGCGGTGGAGGCGCTCGCACACGCATTCTCCACGTTGATGACGGGGAGCTTCCCGAGGCCGATCGAACGCAGGATCACCTGGCCGCGAATGCACTCCTGCCCGGTCACCAGCCCCGCAGCCGCATTTCCGACCCACGCCGCCTCGAGCGCGGCCTGCGCGATCCCTGCATCGGCCAGCGCGGCCTCGACCGCACTCGCGCCCAGGGCCTTCAGGCCCGTATCCATATGCTTCCCGAAGGGCGTCATGCCGACGCCGGCCACGATGGCATTCAGCTTCATGGCTCTACTCCCTGGCACGGCTCAGATCAGGCCGTGTCCCTTCAGTCCGAGGGCGTTCTTCAGATACTCGAGCTCCTCCTCGCGCCAGGGCATGGGCGCGGGATCCTGGATCATCCCGTCGCGCTGGAGCTCCTCCAGCACCGCCTCCGAGCGCGGGAAGGCCTTCCCGAATCCGTTCATGTGAAAGAGCTTCTCGAAGGGCTGACGCGGACGCTGGCCGCCCGCGTCCGGACTCTCCGCCGGATAGCCCACCGTCTGCAGGATGATCACACGCGCGGTCTCCGGAAGCCCCAGGTTCTGCTTGATCTGCTCGCCGTAGGGCGTGGCCAGACAACATGTGCCGAGCCCCTGCTCGAAGGCCATCAATGTCGCCTGGGCGATGCCTTGGCCGCAGTCGATCTCGTTCATGCCCGGCGCCTTGAACTGGTCCCGCATGCCCTCGAAGAGGGGAATGATCTGCTCCTCGAGTGCCTTCAGCTTGCCCTCACCGAAGCCGAGGGCGCCAGCCTTCAGCAGCTCGCGCAGCCGATCCGACTGCTCATCGACAGCCGACGTCTCCACGTACCAGACGATCACGACGGGGGCGGCGCGGATCTGGAAGCCGGCGATCGGCGCCAGCAGGGCGTCGCGCACCTCCTTCGGTGCACTCTCCTTGAAGACCGCCACGGCACGAAGACTCTGCACATTTCCCCAATGCGACGCGAGACGAGCCGCCTCGAGCATGAGCTGGATCTTCTCGGGCTCGACGGACCGGTAGGGAAGCAGGAAGCGGATGGAGCGCCTTCGACCGATCGCCTGTCTGAGTTCCATTCGATGATCTCCTCTCGGGCCAGGCGGCCCGCTAGAGTTTTTCGGCACCCACGAGGGCGAGGATGTCGTTGCACCCGTCCTCGATCATCGAGGCGCGGGCATCGCGCAGCAGCTTCTCGATCGGGTACTCGCGGCTGAGCCCGTTGCCGCCGAAAATCTGCAGAGCCTGGCTCGCCACCTCGAAGGCCGTCTGCGTGCAGAACGTCTTGGAGGCGATCGAGTACTGGATCTGCGGCGGCTGGGTGGAGTTGTAGAGCAAGACCCGCCGCGCGAGCGAGCGCGCCGCCTCGACCTGACTGAACATGCGGAAGAGCTTCGCCTTGACGTTCTGGTGTTGGAAGATGGGAACACCGCCCTGGACTCGCTCCCGCGAGTAGGCGAGCGCATGCTCGTAGGCGGCCCGCGCCACACCGACGAAGGTCGTCCCCATGTAGGCGTTGGCGGTGGTGAGGACCATCTCGACGATCCCGCTGTAGGCGTCGGTTCCGACCACCATGTACTCGGCGGGGATGCGTACGTCGTCGAAGAAGATCTCGCCCTGGTTGAGGGCACGCTGACCCAGCTTGTCCAGCGGCACACCACGGGACACACCCGGAAGGTCGAGAGGTACGAGTGCAACACCGCCGCCCCTGAAGCCCTGGCTCGGGTCGATGGTGCAGAAGAGCGTCGCCACGGTGGCGATGCTGCCGTTCGACACCCAGGCCGCCTTCTGACCGCGAATCACGTACTCGTGGCCGTCCTTCGTCGCGATGCAGTTCGCGCGGATCTTGGGATCGGCGAATTGCGGCTGATCGAAGGCCAGGGAGTCGCTGCCATGGTCCGGCTCCGTGACGGCCCAGCAGCCGATCTCACGGTTCTGCGGCGAGGCGAAGCGTTCGATGAGCTCCGGGCTGCCCGAGAGCCGGGCGAAGAGAGTCGGGAAGCCGAGCACGCCAAGACTGACGGCGAGCCCCGAGTCACCCCAGCCGATCTCCTCGTTGACGAGATATCTGATTCTTGCCGACACGATCGGATCCGCTTCGGCGGCGCCGGCCTCGAGGTCGCCGAGACCGAGCTCGCGATAGCGATCGAAGACCTTCCAGAGCACGGAGTCGCTTGCGATCACGTCGGCTGGATCTTGGAGACGGTCGAGCTCGACGCCGGCGGGACGCAGCACCTCCTCGGCAAATTTGTGGCTCAGATCGCGGACCTCGCGCTCCTCGTCGGTGAGACCTACGTCGATATCGAAGCTGCTCATCGATCGATCCTCCAAAAAAATGACGCTGACGTCACGTATTGAACCAAGTGATCATCGAAGCGTCAAGCTCTCGAGGACACGCAGGGGATCGATGACGAGTCGTCGGAAGCGGTCACGCACGACTCGTTCGCATAGGACACGCGATCGAGCCACCGACCGGACACGGGCGAGGGGAGTCGCAGGACGGCAGGCGCAGGTCGGACGGGGTGAGAGTTCGAAAACCCCGGAGCTCCCGCGCTGCGGCGAAGGTGCCTAGTGGCGCCGTCCGAGCCTTCGGCTGGCGACCAGAATACCGACGAAGTAGAGCAGGCCGGAAGACGGCTCGGGCATCGGGCTCACGGACAGAAGCCAACCCGTGTCGTGCACCTTGTTGCCGTTGCCGTTGCCGTTGCCGTTGAAGGCGAGAACGCTCTCCTCGCCTTCGCGCTCGAGCTTGGCCCCGATGTGGAAGTCTTCGAGCGTC
>JAFDDH010000019.1 GCA_019310975.1 Deltaproteobacteria bacterium
ATCAAGGCGCGGAACCGCAGGCGTAGTCGCTCTACGGCAAGGTTTCGCAACGCAGAGCTGGGCCAAAAGGCCGGTGCATGGCGACGGCGGGGGTTCTTCAACGGGCTGCTAGAGAGCTGCGGGGCGTTGCCTCTGTGTCGCCACGGCCTGCTCGAGGGTCTCAGTCTCGATCAGACCGATGTGAGACTCGCGGACGTGGCCGTCGGGGCCGATCACGTAGAGGGTCGGGAAGCCAAGCGCGCCCAGCTCGCGAGCCAGGGATTCCCCGTCGAGCAGAATCGGATAGCGGACGGCCTTCTCGGTCGTCCACGCCTCGACTACATCGGCCCCGTCAAAGTCCACCGAGACCCCGTAGACGACCACGTCGCTGTCCGAGCGATGCGCGTCGTAGAAGCGATTCAGCTCCGGCACCTGGAACTCGCAGGGTGGGCACCAGGTCGCCCAGAAGTCGAGCACCACCGTCTTGCCCCGCAGCTCGGAGAGGCTGACCTGGCCTCCCCCGAGCTGATTCAGAGTGAAGTCCGGCGCCGGCCGAGTGGCCTCGGCGACCTCGGTCGTCTCGCTCTCCAGCGCCGTCAAGGGACAGCCCAACAGGCCGGTCGCCCCCGATGCGAGCCCGAACAGCGCCAGCACCGTCCGCAGGCGGCGCCGCGGATCCCCCGCGCTCGCTTGGCGTCTCATTGCAGGGCCTGCTCGGCGCGCGTCACGAATTCCACGAGGAAGCTGAACTGGCTGTTGAGGCGAGTGAACTGATCCGTGACCAGAAGCATCCCGACCGCCATGAGCATCAGCCCAGAGGCCACCTCGAGCTTGCGGAAGTGTTGCTTCACCCGCGCGAAGGCCTTGAAGAAGTACTCGATGCTCCAGCCCGCCAGTAGGAAGGGGATGGCGAGCCCGGCGGAGTAGATGGCCAGCAGCGCAGTTCCCTGCACCACTGTCTCGCGGCTGCCCGCCAGCGCGAGCACGCTACTCAGGATCGGCCCGATGCAGGGCGACCAGCCGAGCGCGAAGCCCGCGCCCACCAGGAAGGTCGACAGGAAGCTGCGCTCGTTCATCTTGAACTGCAGGCGCGTGTCGCGGTAGAGGATCGGGATCCGAACCAGCCCCGTCATGTGCAGGCCCAGTAGCACGATCACCACCCCGGCGATCTGTGCGATCCCAATCTCCAGCCCCAGCAGGCTGATGCGCCAGGTCCGAATCGTATGCCCGATCGCCACCGCGCCGATGCCCATGATGATGAAGACCGTGGAGAAACCCGCTACGAAGCCCAGGCAGGCACGGATCACCCGCGCCCGCAAGGCCGCATCGCCGCAGCCCTCCTCCATCTCCTCCACGGAGATGCCGGAGATCAACGACAGATAAGCCGGCATCAGCGGCATCACGCATGGCGAGAAAACCGAGAGCAAACCGGCCGCGAACGCCAGCGGCGCATGTGAGGCGAACTCCATCACGACCTGCCAAAGGTCGCCGACCCCCCTCCCCGACGCCACCGCCCCGCGGGCCATGCAACCTTCCATTGCAGCGGATGCAGCGGCCACGCCACGAGCACGCAGCCGCACGCAAGACCCCGCCCAACGCGAGCCCTCCCCTCACGTCCCTGCCCCCAAGAAGCAGAAGCCGTAGAACCAGCGCGATGGTCAGTCGGCGCCCAAGGGCCGTCGGCTTCGCCGACGCCCCGGCGCCGACCTACCAGCCGTCCGGCGCCGCAGCGACCTGGGCGGTCCCGTCCGGTACGCGGTACTCGGGCGAGCGACCGACGAACTCGATCTCCTCTGCACCCTGTAGCGTCTCGGGCGTGATCACGTAGGTACCGCGCACGGCGCGGATCAGCACCGTGCTCGCCACATCGGCATCCCCGCCCGAGAACATCCACGCGCATCCGGCGACGATCGTGCCGCCGGCCGCGTAGACGATCTTCACTGGGCCGTAGATCAGGCTTGTGAGTGCGGCAGCCGTGCCGATCCCACCCTCCTTGGCCGCCCCACCGGCATTGGCCAGGGACATGGAAGGAGCGAGAACGATCGCTCCGGCACAAAACAGTGCACAGAGCACACCTCTCCCTCGGAGACTACGAAACGAACTCATGATCGATCACCTCTCACGTTGGGCGGCGTGGCCGCCATCGTTCCCCCAGGAGAGAGTGTTCCGCTTCTGTCGACGCGTGGCAAGCCACCAAGGTCACACTGGCCGTCAGAACTGCTTCTGGGTGTCCAGCAGCAGCGTCACCGGGCCTTGATTGACCAGGGATACCCGCATCGTGGTCCGGAAGCGGCCAGTGACGACCGACACACCGAGCGCCTCGGCGGCCACGACGACCGCGTCGACCAGGGGCTCGGCCACCTCGGGTCCGGCGGCCTGGCCGAAGGAGGGACGCCGACCCTTGCGGCAGTCGCCGAAGAGCGTGAACTGTGACACCACGCCCAGCGTGCCGCCCACGTCCAGCAGCGAGCGGTTCATGAGTCCCTCGTCGTCCTCGAAGATGCGTAGGTGGACGAGCTTGCGCGCCATCTCCCTGGCGTCGTGGGCGCCGTCGTCGGTCCCGACGCCGACCAACGCGAGCAGCCCCGTCCGCATCGCGCCGACCGTCTCACCATCGACTTCGACGGACGCTTCTTCGACCCGCTGGACGACCGCACGCACGCTCACCTCCAAAGCATCAGATGCTGTCCTGCGCCACGAACCGCCCGTCGTAGACCGCCTCGCCCTCGGTCCGCATCAGCACGAGCTGGCAGATCCGCACACCGGCGTGGATCAGCAGGGGCTGGCTCGAGACGTTGCTCATCTCCAGCACCTGGCGATTCTCGACTCCGGGCTGCACGAAGGCCGACGTCACGTGAATCATCAGACCGAGCCGCGCATAGCGACTGCGGCCCTCGAGAAAACCACATAGATTCGGCGGCAGGCAGAGCTTCTCGCGCGTGATGCCGTGGATCGTCACGCCGGGGCGCAACAAATACGGGTCGTTCAGGCTCGAAACGCGTGTATGGTCGCGATAATCGGTCTCCTCGCGGATCTCGATTGCGCGACGACTGGGTTGGATGACGCGAATCTCGTCGCCGAGGGTCAGGTCAATCGAGGCGACGCCAACCTGATCGCGCTCGAAGGGCGTGATCACGAGACGATCGGCATCGATCTCTTGCAGGATCACTTCGCGGGTCAGCACGGCCATGGGGCGCGCATGATACCCTAGGCGGCATGCTCCACCCCTATTTCGACGTCACGCGGCCAGTCATCCTCGGCCACCGCGGCGCTGCGGGTGTCGCGCCCGAGAACACACTGGCCGCCTTCGCGCGCGGTCTGGCCGACGGGGCCCACATCATCGAGAGCGACGTCCAACGGACGAAGGACGGCGTTCCGGTGCTGATTCACGATGCCGAGCTCGACCGCACCACCGATGGCCACGGCCCGGTCGCGTCGCTGACCTGGGCAGAGCTGCAGGAGCTCGACGCCGGGCATTGGTTCACCGCGGCCGACACGGGCGACTTTCCCTTCCGCGGCCGCGGACATCGCGTGCCGTCGCTAAAGCAGACCTTCGAGGCGTGGCCCGAGGCGCGATTCAATCTCGAGCTCAAGGCCGAGTCGCGCGAGATGGTGGCGGAGGTGGTCCGCCTGGTACAGAAGCTCGATCGCGAGAACCGCACGCTGCTGACGGCCGGCGAGGACAGGGTCCAGGCGATGCTGCGCGAAGAGCTCGAAGAGAGCGGCGCACGGCCCGCGCTCGGCGCGAGCTTGGCCGACATCCTGGCGGTGGTGCAATCCGCGCTCGCAGGCGCCGTGCCGTCCACCGACAGCATGGCGCTCCAGATCCCAACGGAGTTCGCCGGCAACCCGCTGGTCACACCCGAGCTGGTCGCGCACTGCCATGCCCACGGCATCGAGGTGCACGTCTGGACCGTCAACGATCCGGACGAGATCCGACGCCTGATCGCACTGGGCGTCGACGGCATCGTGACCGACTATCCGGGCCGTATGGCCCAGCTCTGCGCGGAGCGAGATGCCTGAGCGATACGCACCCGGCGAGGGCTCGCCTTCGCCTTCCCGGCACTTTCTGGATCACCTGCCCGCCCTCGCGCAGGCGGCCCGTCTCGGACCGATCCTGGACCTGGCGTGCGGACGCGGCCGGCACACCCTCGCGTCGGCTCGTGCCGGGCTCCCGGTGATCGGTATGGACCGGCGCATCGACTTTCTCGAGCAGCTGCGCGAGCGCGCGGCCGCCGAGGCGCTGGAGGTGTCGTGTGCTCGCACGAATCTCGAGGCGGGGTACGGAATCCCGCTCAGACAGGGTGCGTGCGGGGCGGTCCTGGTTTTCCGCTACCTGCATCGACCGCTTGCCCCGGCCATCGAGGCAGCGATCGCCCCCGGCGGTCTGCTCCTCTACGAGACGTTTACGCTTGCCCAGCGCGATCTCGACTACGGCCCGAGCAACCCGTTCTTTCTGCTCGAGAGCGGCGAGCTCGCGCGGCTCTTTCCCGGACTCGTGGTCGAGCACTTCGAGGAGTGCATGGACGGACGCCGGCGACCGGACGCGGTGGCACGGCTGACGGCCCGCAAGCCATCGCCATAGAGATCTGGAGGCTCAGAGGCGAGCGAGCGCCCAGATCGCGTGCTCGGCGAGCTCGCTGTCCTCGCTCGTGGCCCAGGCCTCGACGTAGGGCTTGAGATCGGCGTCACCGCTGTTGCCCGCCGCCACCAGCGCGTTTCGCACCAGCCCGCGAAAGCGCACGCGCCGCAGCGCGGTGCCGCGCGTCGCCTCCAGGTAGGCCTCCTGATCCAGCTCGAGAATCCAGGCGAGGTCTGCCTGCACGAAGCGCGGATCCGGCTCGAGTCGCTCACGCAGGCCGAGTGGATCCGCCAGGTCACCCGGCGCGCGGCGGCGGTTCCAGGGGCAGACATCCTGACAGACGTCGCAGCCGAAGAGCCAGTGCCCCTGTCCCTCGCGCAGATCTTCGGGGATCTTCTCGCGCAACTCGATCGTCGTATAGGAAATGCAGCGCGTGGCATCGAGTACGTAGGGCTCGGCGAAAGCATCCGTGGGACACGCGTCGAGGCACGCGCGGCAAGTTCCGCAGTGGTCTGGCTCGGGGCCGTCCGCGGCCAGCTCCAGATCGGTCAACACCACGCCCAGCATCATGCGCGAGCCCAGGGCTCGGTCGATCAGGCAGGTATTCTTTCCGATCCAGCCGAGACCGGCACGCGCCGCGAAAACGCGCTCGAGCACGGGACCGGTATCGACATAGGGACGGGTCCGCAGCGCCCGCCCCGCCAGCGCCTCCATGCCGGCCGCAAGTGCGTGCAGACGATCGATCATCACGTCGTGGTAATCCTCGCCGCCCGCGTAGCGGGCGACTCGGGCGCGGCCCGGCGGCGGGTCGAGCTCGGCTACGTCCGCCACCGGATGGAAGAGCGCGACGGCGACCACGCTGCGCACACCCGCCAGCACCCGGTCCGGATCCACGCGCTGATCGCTGCGCCGCGTGAGCCACGCCATCGTGCCCGCGTACCCGCGTTCGACCCACGTCTCGAAGAAGCGCGTATCGTCACCGGGCTCGGGCGATGCGACGCCCGCCGCATCGAAGCCGAGCGCGAGAGCCAGCGACTTCACCCGCGGCTCGAGCGGCGCCAGGGCGGCGGAGGTCATGTGGGCGCTTCGGCGCCCGTCGCCTCGGGCGGCCAGAGCCGGCGCATCCCCTCGCCCACTCCGAGCAGGACGAGGCAGGCCAGCAGATAGGTCCCGATGCCCACCCAGTCGTGCAGAGCCGACTCGATTGCGGCCTCGGCGCCAATCCGCTCGGCGGCGAACACCGTGGCCACCACGCGCACGAGATTGCCCGCCATCGCCACCGGCACCACGGTGGACACGAGCAGTACGCGACGCCAGAGGGTCGGCTCGGTGAAGTACGCGAGGAATACACAGAGCGGAATCAGCGTGACGAGAGACGTGATCCCGCTGCACGCCTCGGCGACAAAGAGCTGCTCACCACCCGGCAGCTCGAGCACATTGCCGGTCCGCAGCACCGGCAGGCCGAGCCAACCGACCAGCGTCGTACCGGCGCTGCTCACGTTGATCTGTAGGCGTACGATGACCGGGCCCAGCACCGACTCGGGGATGGGAATCATGAAGAGCAGGTATCCGATCGCGAAACCCAGCTCGCGCAGCCAGAGCGCGCCACGCGCATAGAGGACGGCGCCGGCGATGGCGGCCACGAACCCCAGGCCCGTCAGCCAGACCAGTGAGCCCGCCAAGCCGATCAGATAGGCCAGCAGCGCGACACCGATGACGGCCAGACCGCGCCAATCGCGCTCCGCGGGGAGCGTGGGCAGCACGAAGCGCTTCGCGCTCGCGGCCCAGAGGGCGACGAGCGGCACCAGGTAGCCGTGCGAGTAGTAGTCGACGCGGCTCCAGACTTCGGCCATCGCCAGCCAGCCGGGAACGAGGACCGCCCCGAGCCCGGCCACCAAGCCCCACTCCGCGCGCCTCATCGCCACCTCCGGGCGCGTCCACCGACGCCCCCCGCTCGAGAGTCTAGCCATGTAGGCCGCCCGGCGATCGTGCCGCTGTGCGAGGCGTTGGGCGGGGGACACCGGTCGGCGGCGCAGCCGACGTCGAGATGCGCTAAAGCACACGGGTCCCAACGTCCGATCCGGATAGTGGAAGGGGGCCGCCCGGGCCATGTGGAGCCGAGTCTGGCAAGTCACGCGCGATGCCGTCCGCCGCTACTTCGTGGCGGGGCTGCTGGCTTTCGCGCCGATCGCCATCACGGTCTGGGCGATCGGCTGGATCATTGGGCGGCTCGACAATTTGTTGCTGCCGCGCGTGATCGAGTGGCTCTTCCCGGCTCTCGAGGAGCCCCCGAGCCTCCCGCCCCTGGTGGGCGCCCTCTTCACTTTCGTGGTGATCCTGCTCGCCGGTGTGGTCGTGCGACATCTATTCGGTCACGAGCTGGTGCGCGTGGGTGAGCGACTGCTCTCACGCGTCCCGGTGGCCAGCAGCATCTACTATGCAGTCAAGCAGCTCTTCGAGGCGATCGTCTCCTCGTCCGACAAGAAGGCGAGCTTCAGCCGGGTCGTGCTGGTCGAGTATCCGCGCAAGGGGCTGTGGGGCATCGCGTTCGTGACCGGGTACGCGCGCGGCCCGCTCGTCGCCGCGATCGGGGACGGGCCAATGCTCAACTGCTTCATTCCGACGACGCCGAATCCCACCTCGGGCTTCTACCTGCTGGTCCCGGAGACGGACATCGTGGAGGTCGACCTGAGCGTCGAGGACGCGTTCAAGGTCATCATGTCCGCCGGGTTGGTCACGCCCACGGCAACGACCGTTCAGCCAGAGCTACCCGGTCTGGAGAGCTAGACGGGTCAGTTCCCGTCGCTGACACGGGCGACGAGGCGCTGAATGTCGGGGTGCGTGAGCAGCGCGAAGGTGTCGCCGTTCTCGAGCATCTGCACGATCTCCGGATCCTCGGCGAGCTTGCGGATCTCGGGGTCGTCACGCAGGCCCTTCAGCTTCGGCCCGATCTCGTCGAGCATCTCGCCCATGGCGTGTCTGAATACGCTGGGATCTTCCACCGCGCTCTCGGGCACCAGACCGAGATCAGCCATGCGGGCGCGCATCTTCTCGTCGTGCACGATGTCGTAGAAGCTGGCCTGGTTGATGGCGCTCGAGCCCGCACCGTTCTCCACGAGTGTCCAGAAGAGCTTGTCCTCGGAGAGTCGGCGCACACGGTCGTCCTCGACGATCTCCTGGAAGCTCTGGAGCGTGTCACCGGGACGCCCCGCGATGCGTGCCATCATGCGTGCGGCCGGAGCACTCTCGCTCCCCGAGTCCGAGAGCGCCGATTCCACGACCTTTTCGATCAGACGCCCGGCAGCCTCGCTGACCGCCGATTCCTCGGTCTCGGGAACCGCGTCGACCCCGCTCAGGACCCCCATATCGCGCGCCGCGTCGAGCCAGTTCACCAGCAGCGCGACCAGGAGCACTACCAGCGTCCCGCGCAGTGCGCCGAAGAAGGCTCCCCCCAAGCGATCGAAAGCTGACCGCGGCAATCCGTCGCGGCGTCCGCGATCCCAGCGCTTGAGCGCCAACGTCACCACAGCGCAGACCACAAAGGCAGCCGCGAAGCCGATCGAACCCGCGACGACCGGGCCCAATACGCCGGGCACGCCAAGGGATCCAGCCACCTGAGCGCCGAGCGACTGCGCGGCCATGATTGCCGCCAGGTAGGAGACGGCGAGCGTGACCACGCCCGCGCCGGTGGCCAGTGCCCCGCGCCAGGCACCGATGCCCATGAAGAGAAGCAGGAGGAGCGCGGCGATGAGATCTAGACTCATAGCGTCCACATCGACGTGTTCGCGTGTCCGCTGAAGCGTGGACCCGCGCCCGCGGCCGACGGGCCCCCTGGGCGGCGGCGAGTCGCCCCGGGGCTACGAGCGGCGCTCGGATCCAGGTGCATCGGAGTAACGCACGGCCAGGATCACGTACTCGGTACGCCCGCGCGGCCGTACGACCACCACCGCGTCATCCACCGATCTGCCGATCAGGCTCCGGCCCACGGGCGAATCCATGCTGATGTGGCCCGACTCGGGCTCGGACTCGTCCGGGCCGACGATGCGGTATTGCACCGTCTCCCCCTCCTCGTCCTGCAGGGTCACCCACGCGCCGAAGAAGATTCGATCGCCCTCTCGCGACGCGTCCGGGTGCACGACCGTCAGCTCGTCCATCCGCTTCGAGAGATAGCGGACGCGGCGATCGATCTCGCGCAGCCTCTTCTTGCCGTAGATGTAGTCTGCGTTCTCCGAGCGGTCGCCGAGAGCCGCGGCCACGGAGACGGCCTCGGTGACCTTCGGACGCTCCACCTTCCACAGCTGCTCGTACTCTTCCCGCAGCCGCTCGAAACCCTCCGGCGTGATGTAATGGCTCCTGCGCTCGTCGTTTCCCGCCACAGCGGAACGATTGCGCCCGGTCGGAACGCGGTCAAGGTGCGGTGCGACGGGGCATCGCATCGCGCTATCCTTCGAAACATGAGCGATGAGGCCAACCGGGCCGACGAACGGGCCGACGAAGAGTCGAAGAGCGGACAGCCCGAGGCCCGCGAACCACAGGGCCCGCCCCCCACCCCCTTCGATCACCCCCTCTTCCTGCCCGTCCTGCTCCTCGCCGGCATGATCTGGTTCGGCTACGACGGCTGGATCAACGCCGACCCGGACATGCTGGAGCACCGCACCTTCAATCGTGTCGGATTCGCCATCCTGACAGGGATGACCGGCTGGTTCGGCTACCGGGGCTACGGCGAGTGGAAGAACGACAAGGCCGCCAAGGCGCTCGGCGAGCGCGGAGCCCGGCCCGGCGCCTGATCGCCCGGCCCCTGCGCAACACCCCGCCCGGCGGACTCCAGGCCCCAGAGGGCCCGGCCCGCGCGATTCGACTCCGAAAGCGGCTTCGTCTGGCCGATGACGCCCTCGTCGCGCTGCCACGCCCGCTTGGCCCGGCGCGCGTCGGGGAGGGAGTCTTGGAGCGACGCAACGCAGACCGGCGCCGGAAGAAGGGGCGCGGTGGCTCGAAAGGTCGCGGAAAGCGCCAGGACGGGTCACGCACTGAGATCGACTCGACGGCCAGCTCGACCACGCCCGCCGCCGAGCCCGCCGAAGACGGACGCCGCAAGCGCATGGCCCCGGCCCGCGAAAAGGATCCCGCGCGCGAGCCAGAGCAGGGCACCGTGCTCGAGGCTCGCTACAGCTATCGGCTGGCGCGCCGGCTCGGGGTCGGCGGCTTCGGCTCCGTCTTCCTGGCCGAGTGCCTGCAGTCCTCCCCCGGCACGCGCGAGCCACGGGGCGACCTGCCGCCGCCTCACGTGGCGGTCAAGGTGCTCGGCCGTGCCCAGGATCGGCACGCCACGAGCTCGCTCAAGCGCGAGCTGGCCGCCCTGCTCTCCATCGACTCGCCCCACATACCCAAGCTCTACGATTGGAGCCTGGAGGGCGAAACCGCCTTCTCGGTGGTCGAGTACTTCCCGGCCGGCAGCCTGGCGGACGCCTGGCCGCTGGTGGGCAGCCTGGATGAGGAGCAGACCTGGCGCCTCATCACCGATCTACTCGCCGCCCTGAACGCGGCGCATCGCGCTTCGATCCTGCATCTCGACGTCAAGCCCTCCAACGTCCTGCTCGACGGCAACGGCGGCTACGTGCTGACCGACTTCGGCGTGTCGCACGCTTCGCGCATGTCGCGCGGACTGCTCCATCAGGGGCAGATCGCGGTCGGTCTCGGCACGCACGGCTACCGGGCGCCGGAGCAGGACAGCCGCGCCGTGCAGGCCTTCGACCTGCGCACGGATCTCTGGGGCGTTGGCGCGACTGCCTGGGCGCTCTACACCGGCATCGACCTCAACAAGCGTCACGACGTCCTGCGCAAGCAAGAGGACGGGAACATCTACGGGCTGCAGAATCTGTCGGACGTCAAGATCAGCTGCCCGCCGCCACTGGAAGAGATCGTGATGGGCATGCTCTTCATCGATCCGTCGCGGCGTGCCGGTGGCGCCGGTGAAGTGCTGGCGCAGATCCGCGCCGTCGCCAGCGGCTTCGGGCTCGACGCCCCGACGGTGGCCGCCGCGCGCCGCGAGTCGGCCGACCCCAAGGAGATCCGCCACGTCATCGAGAATCTGGTCGACCCGCTCTGGGCCTCGATCTGCCGGGCTCCGGGGTTCGAGCGCTACTTCGCAAAATTCGAAGACGGAGAGGTGCTCTCGGATGTCGGGGAGACCGCACACCACACCTTCCTGCTGCTCAAGGGCGAGATCTCCATCGAGCGCGAGGGTCAGCTGATCGACGTCGAAAAGCGTGAGGGTACGCTCGTGGGCGCCATCTCTACGCTGACCGGTGCGCCCAGGACCGTGTGCATGCGGGCCCGGGGAGCCGTCTGGACCTGTATCTTCAACGAGGCCGAGCTCGAGCAGCTCGTCACCTGCAACTCGTCCGTTGCCGTCCGCATCATCCGCACGATGGCGACCCGGATTGCCGATGGACCGCCGCGCCGACTTCCCGGCGCGCGCGCCTGAACCCCTCTGCGTCGTCGCTCGGTTCAGCAACCGGGGCGACCGCTGCGCTTGCGCTGAGTTACTCTCGCCGGGGCGCAACCCGCGCCGGGTGGCTGGGCGTAGCGAAAGGGGACAGCTCAATGTTGATGGATCGCTTCCGACTCGACGGCAAGGTGGCCATCGTGACGGGTGCCGGGCGCGGTATCGGCGAGGGCTGCGCGCTGGCCTTCGCCGAGGTCGGCGCCAACGTAGTCTGCGCGGCCCGCACCCAGGAACAGATCGACGATACGGCCGAAAAGGTGCGAGGCTTTGGGGGCGATGGGCTCGCCGTAGCATGTGACGTAAGCCAGCGCGACCAGCTCGAGAACCTGGTGGCGAGAACCATCGAGCATTTCGGCCGCATCGACATCCTGGTGAACAACGCTGGCGGGACACCACCCAAGCCGGCGCTCCGAACCGGCGAGGAGATGTTCAACAAGGCGTTCCAGTTCAACGTCACGACGGCCTTTCTGATGACACGTCTGGTGGTGCCGCACATGCTCGAGAAGGATGGTGGCTCCGTGGTCAACATCTCCTCGGCAGCGGGCCGCCTCGCCCAGCCGGGCTTCGCCGCCTACGGGACCGCCAAAGCTGCGCTCTCGAGCCTCAGCCGCCTGCTGGCATCCGAGTTTGCGCCCCGTGTCCGGGTAAACGCCATCGCGGTGGGCTCGATCGAGACGACGGCGCTCACACCCTTCCTCGACGAGGATACGCGCCACCAGATGGAGGAGCTGACGCCCATGAAGAGCCTCGGGCAGGTGGAGGACATCGCGCTCGGCGTCCTCTACCTGGCCTCGCCGGCCTCACGCTGGGTAACGGGGAAGATCTTCGAGATAGACGGCGGCATCGAGGCCACGAACTGGCCCTTCGACTTCCCACCCGTGTAGCTCGCTCGTAATGGTCCGGCGTCGGAGCACCGATCCGGGAAACCACCCGCGCCATTCACAAGCCCCCCAAGCAAGAGCTTATGCCGCAGAGCCACTACCGCACCGCGCCCATCGCGTCGACGCAGATGCCAGGTGGCATCCCGTACATCATCGGCAATGAGGCCGCGGAGCGCTTCAGCTTCTACGGCATGAAGGCGGTGCTGGTCGTCTTCATGACGCAGTATCTGATGGCGAGCGACGGCGAACTCGACGTCATGAACGAGGCGGACGCCGTCGGCTATTTCCATCTCTTCTCGTCGGGTGTGTACTTCACACCGCTGCTCGGCGCGCTGCTCTCGGACATCTTCCTCGGCAAATACCGGACGATCATCTCGCTCAGCGTCGTCTACTGCCTGGGCCACCTGGCGCTGGCGCTGGACGACACCCGCGTAGGACTGACCATCGGCCTCAGCCTAATCGCGATTGGGTCGGGCGGCATCAAGCCGTGCGTCTCCGCCCACGTGGGAGATCAATTCGGTCGCACCAACGGGCATCTGCTGAGCCGGGTCTTCAGCTACTTCTACTTCGCGATCAACCTGGGCGCCTTCGCTTCCATGCTGCTCACGCCGATCTTGCTCGATCGCTTCGGCCCGCACGCCGCCTTCGGCGTGCCCGGCGCCCTGATGCTGCTCGCGACCCTCGTCTTCTGGGCCGGGCGCCACGAGTTTATCCACATCCCGCCGGGCGGACACAGCTTTTCCGACCAGCTCTTCTCCAAGGAGGGATTCGGCGCACTGCTGCGACTTGGCTCGATCTTCCTCTTTGCTGGAATGTTCTGGTCGCTCTTCGATCAGACTGGCTCATCCTGGGTGCTGCAGGCCAACGACCTGGATCGCAACGTCTTCGGCATCGAGCTGCTCTCTTCCCAGATCCAGGCCAGCAATCCGGTGCTGATCATGGCCTTCATTCCGCTCTTCAGCTTCGTCATCTATCCATCCGTCGCGCGCTTTACACGGGTCACGCCGCTCCGGAAGATATCCGTGGGCTTCTTTCTCACCGTTCTCTCCTACCTCGTGCTGGCGCAGATCGAGGTCTGGATCGCGGCGGGGCAGGTGCCGAGTATCGCGTGGCAAGTTCTCGCCTTCGTGATCATCACCGCCGCCGAGGTCCTGATCTCCATCACCCTCCTCGAGTTCTCCTACACCCAGGCGCCACCCGCCCTCAAATCGATGGTGATGTCGCTCAACCTGATGTCCGTCTCGCTTGGGAATTTCTTCACGTCGGGCGTGAATTTCTTCATCCGGGACGAGAATGGCCAGCCGCTGCTCGAGGGCGCCGACTACTTCCTCTTCTTCGCGGCCGCCATGTTCGTGACCGCCGTGCTCTTCGCTCCAGTCGTCGCACGCTATCGCGAGCGGATCTATCTGCACGACGAGGCGGCGGATTGAGCGGGTGAGGACCCCGCCCTCCTCCACCCCGGACGAGCCTTCGGAGGCGCTGGGCGTGCCGCGCTGGATCTGGCTCGGCGGGGTTCTGGCGCTGACCGCCCTGGCCTATTCGTCGAGCCTCGGCAATGGGCTCACCAACTGGGACGACGACGGCTATGTGATCGGCAACCCGCTCCTCGGACGCCCGACCTGGGACGCGATCCAGCTCGCCTTTACGTCGTATTGGAAGGGGAACTACCACCCGCTCACGATGCTCTCGCTGACGCTCGACGACGCAATCTCGGGCGGCAGCGTGCGCATGCATCATGCCGTGAGCCTGCTGCTGCACCTCGCGAATACCGCACTCGTCGCGCTCTTCGTCGAGCGGCTGCTGGGACGATCCGCACTGGCTGCGGTCAGTGCAGCTCTCTTCGGTCTGCATCCGATGCACGTCGAGTCCGTGGCCTGGATCTCCGCGCGCAAGGATCTGCTCTCGACGTTCTTCCTGCTGTGGACACTGCTGGCGTATATGCGATTTGCACGAGCGGACGATCGTCGTGCCGGGCTCGACGATTCGCCTCACGCTTCACGCCACTTTTCGCTGCCCTATGTGGTCGCGCTCTTACTCTTCCTACTCGCGCTCTTCTCCAAGGGCACCGCCGTGGCGCTGGCACCCAGCCTCGTTGTGATCGACGCGCTGCTCGGACGCGGGGCGTTCTCACTGCGCAGCCTCGTCGAGAAGCTCCCCTTCTTTGCGCTCGCCCTGGTATTCGGTCTCATCGCACTCGACGCGCAGACCGGCGTGGGGCAGCTCCAGGGCGTCTCGACCTGGACGGGATCCGAGCGCCTGCTCCTCTCAGCCAGCGCATACCTCCGCTACCTCTGGCTGCTCGCCCTTCCGCACCCACTCTCGGCCTTCTACCCATACCCCGATGCCGGCGCAGGTGGGCTCTCGGCGCTCTACGGCGCAGCAGTGCTCGGCGTCGCGGGCGTGGCGGGCCTGTGGTGGTACAGCCTGCGACGCTGGCCCGTGCTCGCCTTTGGGCTGGCCTTCTACACCGTGAATGTCTTCTTCGTCCTGCAGCTGGTTCCCGTAGGCGGGGCGATCGTGGCTGACCGCTACACCTACGTGCCCTCGATCGGCCTCTTCATCGCCTGGGCGTGGGCGGGTGGCCAGCTCGTGGGACACTGGCCGCGCACTCGAGTTCCCGTCCTGATCGCGCTCGTCGCCTGGCTGACCACGCTCGGAACGCTGAGTGCTGGGCGAGTCGAAATCTGGCGCGACAGTCTGAGCTTGTGGAACGACACACTGGCACGCTATCCCGGGATCCCGGAGGCGCGACTCAACCGCGCGCTCGCACACCATCGAGCGGGCGATCCGCAGCGTGCGATCGACGATCTCAGCGAGGCGATTCGGCTCGCCCCCGACTATGCGCGGGCCTGGGGGCATCGGGGCGTGATCCGCTATCAGCTGGGCCAGAACCAGGCCGCCCTCGAGGATCTCGACCGAGCGATACGTCTGCGGCCAACCCCCGACCTGCTCACGAATCGGGGGGCGGTGCGCCTCGCCGTCGGCAACGCAGCCGGCGCCATCGTCGATCTGAGCCGGGCGCTGCAGCAGAATCCGGGCATGTTTCTCGCCTGGGCAAATCGCGGTCTGGCTCGTTCGGAGCTCGGTCAATACGCACCGGCACTCGCCGACTTCGACGTTGCGCTGCGGCTGTCGCCAGACTACCTGCCCGCCCGCTATGGGCGTGCAGTCGCCCTGCGCGGGCTGGGAGAGCACGACCGGGCGCTCGACGATCTCGACGCACTGGCCGCAGCAGCGCCGCAGGACGCCCAGATTCGCCTGACGCGAGGCGAGACCCTGCTCGAACTCGGGCGCCGCGCGGCGGGCTGCGCTGAGCTTCGCACGGCCGCCCAACTCGGTGCCCACGAGGCCATCGCACTGCTGAGCGAGCACTGTCAGGGCTAGCATTCCGGCCAGGCGACGCGTTAGCGTCGCCGCTGCTTCGTGGACTGGAGCTGGGCGTGGCCGGATTGGCTGGAGAGAGCCGGATGGATGCTGAGAAGACGCGGACGAGACCACTGGGCATCGTCATCAACCCGGTATCGGGTCGCGATGCGCGGCGCCTCTTCGCGCGCGCTCTCAGCTCCTCGAATGAGAGCAAGCGCAACCAGGTCGAGCGCATCCTGGTCGGCGCGGCCGCGGCCGGTGTCGAGCGCGTGATCCTGGTGCACGATTCGTTTCGCATCGCCCAGGCTGCCGTCGAGGCGATCGGCGTCGATCTCGAGATCGATCTGCGCAATATCGGAGCCAGCTGCAAGCCGCATGACACGCGCAATGCGGTGGAGCTGATGCGCGAGGCCGGCTGCGGGGCGCTGGCCGTCCTCGGCGGCGACGGCACCAGCCGCGTGGTGGCCGATACCTGGAGCGAGGCGCCCATCCTGCCCCTCAGCACCGGCACCAACAACGTCTTCCCATTCATGCTCGAGGCGACGATCGCCGGTGCCGCCGCGGGGCTGGTCGCTGCGGGTCGCGTGCCGATCGGGGAGGCCGCAGAACGAGCCAAGCTCGTCCGCATTCGAATCGAGGATCAGAAGGACGATCTCGCGCTGATCGATGCCGTGCATATGGTGGACGACAGCACCGGCAACCTGCTGCCCTTCGATCCGAGATGCATGCGCACACTGGTGCTCTCGCGCGCGATCCCCTCCGCGGTGGGCATGTCGCCGGTTGGCGGGCTACTCGAGCCGTGCAGCGCCGCCGACGACTGGGGGGTCGTGGTGGACTGCGTCGCGCCGGAGGCGGACGGTCGGACCTTGCTGGCGCCGATTTCGCCCGGGCTCTACCGCTCCGTACGTGTGACCGGCTTCCGACGCATTGCGCTCGGCGAGCCCATCGCAGTCGAGGGACCGGGGCTGCTGGCCTTCGACGGCGACCGCGAGCGCAGGCTCGAGCCCGGCCAGAGGGCCTGGCTCAGTGTGGAGCGAGATGGGCCCTTCGTGATCGACGCCGACGCCACACTGCGCGGTGCTGCGGAGCGAGGCGTCTACCTCGACCGCAGCCATTGGCACGACCATCGGGACGACGTCGGTCTCGACTGCTGCTGACGTCGACGGCTCAAGTCTCCACTCGGTCCTCGACCGGTCCTAGACAGGGAGAGCAGGACATGATTGGCAGACTGCGCTGGATCATCATGGTCTTGATCTTCCTCGGTGTGGCGCTGCTCGTGCAGCTCGAGCCCGACCGGCGCCAGAGCGTGCAGCCGCGGGCCGAGGCGACCGAGCGCCCGGTCGCATCCGAGAGCGAACCTGCGGCCTGGCAGAGACGGCTCGACGCGTACCAGCTCGAGCTCGACGCCACGCTGCGCGATCCCAATCTCGATCCGCCCGCACGCGCAATTGCGATCGAGCGGCTGCGCGCCCGACACTTCGAGGCTGCGGAGATTCCGCGCGTGCGCGAACTCGATCGCACGCGCCGACACGAGAAGACCCCACCGTGACGAATGCCCTGCCTGGAAGCGCGCCTTTCAGCTGCGCATTCGCGGCGGCGCCGCGGCGGACAGCTCGAGTAGCGAGCCGAGATCGATCAGTTCGCCGACCAGGTGACGCCGATAGGCGGGCGAGATCGACTGCGCGGCGCCCAGCACCCGCGCGGCCAGCATCGAGCCATTGAGCGGGCCCGCCTGCACGGGCGGCGAGTCCTCGACCCCCGCAATGCCGAGCGCAGCTGAGAAGTCGGCCACGGCCATGTGGTAGTCGGCACGCCGCTCGCGCCTCGCCTGCCCGGTCGTCGGACGCAGACGACGCGCCCGCCGCTCGGCACGCTGCAGTCGGGCCCATTCCCCACACTCGAAGGCCTCCCGGAGTGAGTCCTCGACCTCGACACCGCGCTCCACGAGCCGCTCCAGCGCAGCATACGAACCTGCTCGAAGAGCGCCCGTTGGAATTGAAGCTGGCGACCGAAGAGTTCCTCGGTCGCGGCGAGCTGGCTACGCATTGCCTCAGCGGCCACCTCCTGCCCGGCACGCTCCACCGCTTCCTCGACCTGGCCCAGACTCTCGCCCCAGACCGCGGCCCCTTGGCAGTGCTTATCCACGGATTCACCGAACATCTGCGCTACCGCCGAGAGTTCGATCCCGCCCGCCTGGACGGAGCCCGCGACTTCGCGCAATGCGCCGGTCGCCTCATCGATGCGCGCCCTCAGCGCGTCGGCGAGCGCCCGCTCGCTCTCACGTCGGGCCTCGAGCTCGCGCGAGAAGCCATCGAGCAACACGTCGAGCCGCTCCGTCGCGGCCCGTGCAGTGCGCTCGATCCCGTCGGCCACCAGCGGCGCAACCGCCTGCCGCGTGGCGGCTCCACTGGCCTCGACGACGAGCTTCATATCGGACCGCAGCTCGAGAAGGGCGTCGCGCAGAACGCCCACCACGTCGCGGGCGCCTTCGGCCTGCGCTTTCGCCCAGGTGGATCGAAGATCCGCGAGCTCCACTCGGGTCTGCTCCAGCGTCTGCGCGGCGGCCGGCAACGACCGGCTACTCTCAGCCAGAACGCGCAGGTCGTCGATCGCGCGACCAAGTTCCTGCTCGGCCGCGACCGAGCCGGCCCGCCGCGTGCGCAGCTCGGCGAATCCCGTCGCCAGGCCGGCCGCCAGGAGCGCCACGCCGAGCATCGACGCCAGCTGCACGGCGCCGCTCGCCTCACCCCCGGTCGTCGCCACTCCGACAATCAGCGCGATCGTGCCCGCTGCCCCCAAAACCCACGCACCGCTCGACGAGCTCACCCGTGCTCTCCCTCTTCCGTTGCGGCCGCTACGGCCGTTGCCCCCGCCTCGGCCACCACCGAGTCCAACAACCCGAGCAGCGTCTCCCGCTCGCGGGCGAGCACCGCCAGCACGACGCGCGAGACATCGCTGTGAAGGCGCACCAGCCACTCATCCGGCGCAGTCCAGGCGGCCACATCCTCGCGGCCCGGCTTCCTGGGCAGTCGGCACACGGCCTGCTCGAGCCGCAGTGCGTACTGACGCACGATCTCCGGTGTGATTCGCGCATACAACCCACTCGTGAATCGCTGGCGGGCACGCCACAGGCGTGCATCGAATTCCTCGAGGCGTGCAGCCGCGTCACCCAGCGCTGCGATGCGCGGGCCGATCTCGTGACGGAGCGACCTCGCCTCAGCGCGAATCCGGTCGAGCAGATTCAGCACTGCGAGACCGTAGGCTTCGCTCGCCTGCTTGGCGGCGACCGCGACCGCCCTGGCCCTGCGCCGCTCGAGCACACGCTCGCGACGCAGCAGCTCGAAGAGACGCTCGCCAGACCAGAGCCCCGAACGACCGTCCGGCAGGTCGCGCAGCCGACCCCGCAGTAGATCCTCGAGCCCGTCGAAGCGTTCCAACGCCAGAGCCACGAGCGCGCCCTGCGCGCTTCGGTCCACTTCCGCACTCCCGAGCGCAGACGCCTCCCCGGCCAGGTGGGCATCGAGCTCGATCGAACCCACGAGATCCAGCGTAAAGGAGAGCACCTGCACGGGATCGACAAGCGGAGCCGGCGAATCCGTCTCAAGCCGCGCGGCCTCGGCACCCGCTCGACCACACAGGACCGAGAGGGCCTCGGCGATGGGCGCGATCGGAACTTCCGGGTCGATGGCTGGCCTCGTGATGCTCGGGGTCGATTGCGGATCCTAAGCGAGGGGGGCGAAAGAGGTCACTTCCCTGGGGCACAGAACGGCGTTTGCTGCGCCGCTAATCGACCGAAAGCAGGAGCCTTTTGTGTCGTTCCGAGATTTTTGCCGTTGCGCCTCGGGCGAGCCGTCGAAGAAGGGCGTGGGGAGCCGGAGGGGGCTCGAGGCCGGCGGCCCGCAAGCGATGGTTTACGTCGGAGCGAGCGCCCGGCAGAATCCATTCATGTCCGCGGATCTCGAGGAGTCGATCGCCCGCGCCCGCGCGCTCATCGAGGGCGCTCGACGCATCGTCGTACTCACCGGTGCCGGCATCTCGACCGATAGTGGGATCGCCGACTTCCGCGGGCCGCAGGGTCTGTGGACGAAGAATCCCGAGGCCGAGAAGATGGCCAACATCCGTTACTACATGACGGATCCCGAGGTGAGGAAGCGCTCGTGGCAGATCAAGCTTGCGGGCGCCGAGCAGGAACGTCGGCCGAACGCGGGCCACTATGCGTTGCTCGAGCTCGAGAAGCGCGACCAGCTACATACGCTGATCACACAGAATGTGGACGGTCTGCACGTTGAGGCCGGCATGAATCCCGATCGCGTGATCGAGATCCACGGCACGCTGCGCGAGGTCGTCTGCATGCAATGCGATCAACGCGCCCCGATGGAGAGCGCCCTCGAGCGTGTGCGCGCCGGCGAAAGCGACCCACCCTGCCGCAGCTGCGGCGGCATACTCAAGTCCGCCACGATCTCCTTCGGTCAGGGGCTCGTGGCCGAGGATCTTGCGAACTCCGAAGTGGCCGCCAAGGAGTGCGACCTGATGTTCGCCATCGGGACCACTCTCGGCGTCTATCCGATCGCGGGCGTCGTTCCGATTGCCCACGAGTGCGGCGGGTCCGTCATCATCCTGAACGCCGAGGCGACGGAGATGGACCGCCTCGCAGACGTGAACCTGCGCGGTTCCATCAGCGAAGTCCTGCCGCGCGTCGTCGGAGGGGAGGGCTAGAAGCGATCGGGACGGACGTTGGCGTCGGCGCCGCCATCCACGTACCAGACTGCGCCGTGCACGAAGCCCGACTCGGGCGCGAGCAGGAACCGGATCACACGCGCGATCTCGTCGGGCCGCCCGAAGCGCCCGACCGGCACTTTGAAGGAACGGATCGCATCGCCATCCCCCGGAGTCTCGAGCCCGGCCTGCAGAAGTGGCGTCTCGACAGGCCCCGGCGCCACTGCGTTCAGGCGGACACCCGCGTCGCCCCACTCCAGCGTACGACGGCGCACCGCCCGACCGACGGCGTTCTTGCTGATCATGTAGACGGCCTGGCCCGCAAATTCATCGTCGGCCAGCCGCCGTGCGGCGGCCTCGTCGTGATCGAGCATCGCCCGGGCGAGCGACGAATCGGCAAATTCCAGCGAGAGCTGCGCGCTATTCGAGCAGATCACGACTACGGACGGGTCCGCACCCTGCTTCAGCGCGGGCAGGAGAGCGTCGAGCAGATCGACGACACCGAAGTAGTTCAGCGAGGCGACGAGCGCATTATTACCAATGTGTCCGCCGACGCCGGCGCAGAGCACCACCCGGTCGAGACGCCCATCCGAACGACCCTGCACGGCCAGGGCCGCAGCTTGCCTCCCGTCCGGGGTCGAGAGGTCGGCAATCACCTCCGCGTCCTTCAGGTCGATGCCTATCACCTCGTGGCCGTCGGCCTCGAGGCTGGCCCGCGTGGCGGCGCCGATTCCTGTCGCACAGCCGCTGATCGCGATCGTTCCCATGTAAAATCTCTCCTTGCGTGTGGCGCAGGTACACCGCTCAGCTCAGATGGCGCGGGCGACCTTGGCGGCGTCCAATATGGCACCCTGGATGTACCCGACCCCGCGACAATCACCGAGGGCGTGAACTTCGCAGCCGAGAGCGCGCACGGCCTCCTCGAGCTCGAGATTTGCCCGCACTCCCGTGGCCACGATGATGTGGTCCGCGGGCATGCGGGTACGCGTCTCGTCGGCATCGACGACGATCAGACCATCGTCCTCGATGCGTTCGACACGGACGTTCTTGCGCAGCTCGACACCGTGCTCGCGTAGCTCGTGCAGGATGCGCCATCGACGCGGTGGTGACATCTCGCTGGCCAGATCTGGCCCCGGCTCGACGACACTGACGCTGCGGCCCCGCTCGACCAGAAACTCGGCCAGCTCGACGCCCACCAGCCCGCCGCCGATCACCACCACGCGCTTGCCGATGGGCATCCAGCGCCGTGTCAGCTCGCGCGTGAGCGACATGCGCTCGGTCATGCCGAGCAGGTTGCCGACACCGAGCACGGCACGCTGCCCGAGCTTCAGCTTGCGCGCCGCGACACTCGGATCGCCGCCCGTGAGCAGGCTGCGCAGGTCGTCGCCGGAGAGCACCGTCTTCCGGTCGGCGCCCGGGATATCGGGTATCTCTCGGCGCGCGCCCACCGCCAGCAGCACCACGTCCGGCGCCATGCTGCGGATCTGCTCGAGGTCCATCCTGCAGCCGAGCCGCAGCTCGATGGGCAGCTTGCGGACCTGGGTCTCGAGCCACTCGACGAGCTTGCCGTTGACCGGATAGACGAGGGAGGAGAAGAACGCGGTGCCACCGAGCCGTTCATCCTTCTCGCAGAGTGTCACGCGGTGGCCGCGCAGGGCGGCGAGTCGGGCGGCCTCCATACCGGCGGGCCCGCCGCCGATCACGAGCACATTCCGCGGCGTTTCGCAGGGCTCGAGCGTGAACTCGGCCTCCCTTCCCGTCGCTGGATTGACCGCGCAACAAGTCGGCTGACTCAGGAAGATCTGCCCAACGCACGTGTAGCAGTAGATGCAGGGTCGTACGTCCTCAGCACGATCCTCGCTGAGCTTTCGCGGTAGCTCGGGGTCAGCGAGCAGCTTTCGCGCCATGGCGATGAAATCCGCCCGGCCCTCCCGGATGAGCGCATCGCCCTGCTCGGGCTCGATCCGGCCGACTGCGATTACCGGCACGTCCACCAGGCGCTTGATGGCCGCGGTCATCTCGACGTAGCGTCCCGGCTCGTGCACGAGCGGTGCGTCCGTGAACGCGACGCCCGACGACGAATCCGCGTAGGCACTGACGTGGATTGCATCGGCCCCGGCCTCGGCAGCGAGCTCCGCGGCCCGCTGGCCGTCGGCCACCGTGATCCCGCCCGTCGTGCGATACTCGCAGGCGTCGAGTCGACACCACACCGGGAAGTCGTCACCCACGCGGGCCTTGCTGGCGCGGATCACTTCACCGAGCAGGCGCGCCCGGTTCTCGATCGATCCGCCGTACTCGTCCTCGCGCTTGTTCGTCTTCGGCGAGAGGAAGGCCGAGAGGATGTAGCCATGGCCCGCGTGCAGCTCGACGCCGTCGAAGCCGGCACGCTCTGCGCGCGCGGCCGCTGAGGCAAACATCTCGACCAGCTGCGCGATGTCGTCCTGCGTCATCTCGTGATAGAGCATCTTCGCGCCGGGCGCCGTGAGATTCGACACGAAGGCTTTCATCTCGTCCGCTGTGAGGTCGTCGGTCAGGTCACCGCGGTGATAGGGGAGCGCTGAGGGCACCCACATGGGTCGGCCGTCGACGATGTCGCGCACGGCCACCTTGCCCGCATGCTGCAGCTGAATCGCCACCTTCGCGCCGTGGGCATGAATGCGACGCGTCGCTTCCAGCAGATCCGGCACGAAGGCGTCGTCGGAGATCGCGACCTGGTTCGGATTGCAGGCACCGGCCGGAAATGCGATGGCCCCCACGCCGACGATGAGCAGGCCCGCGCCACCGGCCGCCCGGGCCTCGTAGTAGCGCTTGATTCGCTCACCCATGTGCCCGTCCGGCTCGGCCAGGTTCGAGCCCATCGGCGCCATGATGATTCGATTGCGGAGCTCCAGCGTACCGATCCGGCCCGCGGACAGGAGATGGCTCAGCACAGCAGAATTCCTCCGAATGACGTCGCCCGCGCTGCGGCGAGGCGGCTAGAATAGCTCAGCAGCGAAGCCGCCCCCCGGCCGGTGAACGCCCAATTGCCGCCTCGCAAGCCCGGCGTCTTGCAATCGCTCGTGATCTTGGTACAACGATTGCCCGCCGGCACAGCGCCGGACAGGCCAGCCTCGCAAACCGAAGCAGGATGACGATGATTTCGATCGACCACCTGACCCGCCGCTACGGCGAAGTCCTCGCCGTGGACGACGTCTCTCTGGAGGTCGAACGCGGCGAGGTCGTGGGGCTGCTGGGTCATAATGGCGCGGGCAAGACCACGGTGATGAAGATCCTGACCGGCTTCCTGGAGCCGACGTCCGGCCGCGTAACGGTGGGTGGCCACGACACCACGCAGGATCGCACGGCGGCACAGCGCCAGATCGGCTACCTGCCGGAGAACGCGCCGCTCTACCCGGAGATGCTCGTGCAGGAGTACCTCTGCATGATGGCGGAGCTGCGCGAGGTTGCACAGGGCGAGGTTCCGCGTGCGGTGGCCGAGGCCGCACTGGCGACGGGCCTGGAGAATCACCTGGTCACGCCGATTCACACGCTCTCCAAGGGCTACCGCCAGCGAGTCGGCATCGCCCAGGCGATCGTCCACCGCCCGCCGGTTCTGGTGCTCGACGAGCCGACCAATGGCCTCGACCCGACGCAGATCCAATCCATCCGTGATCTGATCCTGAAACTGGCGGAGCGCACGACGATCATCCTCTCCACGCACATCCTGCAGGAGATCGAGGCGGTGTGTGGTCGCGTGCTCGTGATGATCGACGGCGCCCTGGCCGCCGACGAGGCGCTCGATGATCTGCTCTCGAGCCAGACGGTGACCCTTTCGCTACGCGGTGGACACCCGGACACGGTGGCCGCGCAGCTGCGCGCCATCGGTGGTGTCCGCAGCGTCACGAACCAGGGCGAGGATCCCGACCACGCCGGCTTCCGGGCTTGGGAGCTCGACTGCGAACCGGCTGCCAATCCCGTTCCGGACGTCGTCGAGGCCGCTCAGGCCGAGAACTGGTCGATCGCCGCGGCCGCGCCACGCCGTCTCACGCTGGAGAGAGTCTTCCGTGAGCTGCTCGAGCGCCACGTCGCCAAAAACTCTCAGCCCTCTCAACCCTCTCAGCCCTCTCAAACCCCTCGACATGACGGGGGCTCCGCGCAATGAGAGCCGCCGGCATCATTGCACGCAAGGAGCTGCGGGCCTACTTCGACTCGCCGGTCGCGCTGATCTTCCTTGGCGTCTTCCTGCTCTCCGCACTCGTCTCGTTCTTCGGCTACTCGAGCTTCTTCGCTCGCAACATGGCGGATGTCCGACCCCTCTTCGCGTGGCTGCCGATTCTGCTGATCCTGCTGGTGGCGGCCATCTCCATGCGCCAATGGGCCGAGGAGCGGAAGATGGGCACCCTCGAGGTGCTGCTCACCCTGCCCGTGTCGACGCGCGACCTGGTGATCGGCAAGTTCGCCGCCGGCGTCGTGCTGGTGGCGGTTGCGCTGGCGATGACGATCCCGATTCCGCTGATGGTCTCCTTCCTCGGCGAGCTCGACTGGGGACCGGTGGTCGGCGGCTACCTCGGCGCGCTGCTGCTCGGTGCCACCTATCTCTCGATCGGCCTCTGTGTCAGTGCGCGGACGGACAACCAGGTCGTCTCGCTGATGCTTACCTTTGTGATCGGCGCCGCCTTCTATATGGTGGGCAGCGAGCCGGTGACCGAGCTCTTCGGCACACGCAGCGCGGAGCTGCTGCGCGACCTCGGGACGGGCTCGCGCTTCGCGAGTATCGAGCGCGGTGTCATCGACCTGCGAGATCTCGCGTATTACGTTGGTCTGGGCGTCTTCTTCCTCTCCCTCAACGCCTACTTCCTGGAAGCCGAGCGGATCGATCACGGCAGCGAGCGCGGACGCCTGCACACTCGAAAGCTGGCGGGGCTGGTTGCAGGGGTGGGCGCGAACGTGGTGGCGCTGAACCTCTGGCTGGCTCCGATTACCGCACTCCGCGTCGATCTGACACAGAGCGGCGAGTACTCGATCAGCCGCGTCACCCACGATGCGCTGGCCGCACTCGATGACCCGCTGCGAATCGACGCTTTCTTCTCCTCGCGCACCCACCCGCTCCTGGCACCCCTGGTTCCGCAGATTCGCGACTTGCTCGACGAGTACCGGATTGCCGGCGCCGGCCGCGTCCAGCTGGAATTCGCCGACCCCAACTCGGACGAGGCCCTCGAGCAGGAGATCGGTGAGCGCTACGGGATCCGCAGCGTGCCCTTCCAGGTCTCCGACCGCCACCAACAGGCCGTGGTGAACTCCTTCTTCCACATCCTGCTGCGCTACGGAGACCAGTACCAGACGCTCTCCTTCGACGACTTGATCGAGGTGCGCTTCGACGGGGACGAACTCGACGTCCGGCTGAAGAATCTCGAATACGACCTGACGGCGACGATCCGGCGACTCTCCCAGGAGTTCCAGAACGTGGAGTCGCTGCTGGCACGCATTCCGGGTGAGCCGCGGCTCACCCTCTATGTGACACCACAGAGCCTGCCCGAGGATCTCGCCGGCGTGCCGGATCATATCCGCAACATCGCGGTCGATCTCGTGGACCGCTCGGACGGAAGGCTCGTCTTCGAAGAGGTCGACCCGAGCGGCGACGCCGCGCTCGCAGAGCAGCTCTTCGAGGAGCACCGCATCCGCCCGCTCGCCGTGGACCTCTTCGGCCAGCGCACCTTCTACCTCGACATGGTGCTGGCCACCGACGCAGGGGCCCAGCGCATCAGCCCACGCGGCGGCCTCGGCGAGAGTGAGATCCGACAGGCGATCGAGGCCGGAATCCGCCGCGCCACGCCGGGTCAGCTCAAGACCGTCGGCCTCTACAGTGAGAGCCCTCCGCTCCCGCCACAGCATCAACAGCTGCCGCTACAGATGCGGCCCCCGCCCCCGCAGCCCGACTACTCGGCCATCGAGCAGCTCTTCGCCGACGCCTACCAGATGGAGCGCGTCGACCTCGACCGCGGCGTCGTGCCCGAGACCATCGATCTGCTCCTCGTCGGCAAGCCGGGTGCGCTCAGCGATGAGGCCCGCTTCGCCATCGATCAATACCTGATGCGCGGCGGCAAGATGATTGCGCTCGCCGGCGCCTTCACGCTGGATACCCAGAACCGCGGACTCCGAGCCGTGCGCCACGAGAGCCCACTCTTCTCCATGCTCGAGCACTGGGGTGTACGCGTGGCGCCGGCTCTGGTGATGGATCCGCAGAATGCGTCCTTCCCCGTGCCGGTGCAGGAGCAGCGCGGCCCCTTCCGGGTGCAGCGCATCCAGATGCTCCCCTACCCCTTCTTCCCAGACGTGCGCCGCGACGGGATGGCGGAGGGCCAACCGGCACTGGCCGGACTACGCAGTGTAACCACGCCGTGGGCCTCGCCACTGCATATCGATGCCAAGGATGGCGTCCAAGCGCAGGTGCTGCTCGAGAGCTCGCCCGGCACATGGATCGATGACTCGGGCTCCATCGAGCCGGACATGGCGCGCTTCCCCGAGACCGGCTTCGGTGCGATCGGGGAGGTCGAGCGTCGCGTGCTGGCGGTGACGCTGACAGGCACTTTCCCGAGCACGTTCGCCGACACACCCTCACCTCTCTTCGCGGACGGCGAGGGCAGTGGCGACGCAACCGGTCGCACGATCATGTCGTCGCTTCCCGACGCACGCCTGGTGGTGCTGGCGTCGGCTGAGATGGTGAGCGACCTGATCCTTCAGCTGGCCACACAGCCGGGCGGCGAGGTGCACCGCGGCAACCTGCAGCTCCTGCAGAACCTGATCGACTGGTCGCTCGAGGACACCGAGCTGTTGACGATCCGCTCGTCGGGCGGCTTTGCCCGCACTCTGGTCCCGTTGACCGAGGCCGAGGCCCGCAGCTGGGAGGTCGGCACCTACGCGGCGTGCACAGCCCTGCTCGCCGTGGCCACGATCTGGCCGCGGCGCCGGCGTGCGCGGGTCATACCGATCGCGCTGCCGGCGGGAGGCGCGGCCTCATGACTACTGCGCGAAACCTGGCCATCCTGCTCTGCGTACAGCTCGCGTTCGCGCTGATCAGCTGGTGGCCACAGGATCACTCGGCCGGACGCGAAAAGGCCTTGCTCGACATCCCGGCCGACTCGATCACGTTCGTCGCCATTGCGCGCGCGCCCGCCGCCGGTGGGGATCCGGCCTGGCTCGAGCTCGAGCGCGGCGGCGACGGCTGGGTGCTCGCCTCGGAGCAGGACTATCCCGCCGAGCAGACAGCCGTCGACCAGCTGCTGGAGCGCCTGGTCGGAGTCCGCGTGCGCGAGCCGATCGCCACACGCCGGGCGACGCATAACGCCCTCAAGGTGGGCGACGACGAATACGGACGTCGCGTGCGCGTTGCGACTGCCGACGGCGAGTACGAGCTGGTCGTCGGCGCCGCGCTCAGCAGGAGTGTGAACATTCGCCTGGCGGACTCGGACGATGTCTATGTCGCCTCCGGGTTCAGCGAGTGGTCACTGCAGGAGACACCGGCCAGCTATTGGAATGCGGACTACGTGAGGGTCGCTCCGGCCGCGATCAGTGCGATCCACGTCCGCAACGCCGCGGGCGAGTTCGACGCCGTGCGCGACGAGTCCGGCTGGACGATCGCAGGGCTCGAGGAGAGCCAGGTCACGAACACCGAGGCGCTCGACGAGTGGCTTCGCAAAGTCGTCACCCTGCGCCTGCTGCGACCGGTCTCGGCGAGTCCGTCCGCCGGCCTGCCTGGCGACGAAAGCGCACGCATCAGCTGGACGATCCAGGCCGAGAACGAGTCCGTTGGTGGCGGGTATGCGCTCTATCGTGGGGACGAAGATCGATTGCTGGCCAAGTCCGACAGTGATCCCTTCGTGGTCGAGGTGAGCCAGAGCAGCGCCGATCCACTGCTCGAGATCACACGCACCGACCTGGTGGGCGACCGGGCGGCCCCCGATGAAATCGAGGGCTCCTAGTCCAGAGAGCCGTCGCCCATCTCATCGGCCGGCCCCGCGCCACCCGCACCCAGGCGACCGTCCTCGCCGAGGTGCCCGCGACCCGGCACGTAATTCACCTCGATGCGAATCCCATCCGGATCCTCGAAGAGGATCGAGTAGTAGCCGGGCGCGAATCCGCTCTCCTCCGGCTCGTGCACGATGCGGGCGCCCAGGCTCTTCGACACGAAGTCGAAGATCGTATCGACATCCTCGCGCTTTCGCGCGCGGAAGCAGAGGTGGTGGAGCCCCGCCGTATCCTGATCGAAGCGTTTGTCGCGCTTGTCAGACGGCGCCTCACGCACCAGGATCCCGGTCCGGCTCCCAATGCAGTAGATGATCCCCTCACCCTTGATGAGCGTCTTCATCTCGAGGAAATGGCAGAGCTGCTCCCAGAAGGGCAGGCAGCGCTCTGGGTCCGTGACGGTGAGCTGAATGTGGGCGATCCCGTTGACTTCGACGCTCACGAATCCTCCGCGGAAGCGGGCACGAGAATAGGGTCTCTACTCTGGCGCATCCTGCGGCGTCCGGCATATCGGCGACCCGCCCAGGCGGACCGGGCGTCCGGGCACGCCGATGGACCCGCCGCTACCATCGCGGCCGAAAACCGAGCCAGAACGTCCGTATGCCGCTTCCGATTCTCGATCTCACACAGCCCGACGACCGCGAGACCTGGTCGAGCCGTCTCGCTCGACTGCAGGCCACCGTCTCGCTCGCGAGCGACGAGGCGAAGACCGTCGCCGCAATCCTCGAGGACGTGCGCAACCGCGGCGACGAAGCCGTCGTGGCCGCGATGCAACGCTGGACGGATCCCGACTTCGACGCGGCCCGCATCCGTGTGCCGGGGAACGAGATCGAACGTGCGGCGGATGCACTCGACGCGCCGCTACGCGATGCGCTCGAGGCGGCCATCGCCAACGTGCGTGCGTATCAGCAGCATATCCGGCCCGAGGATCCGAAAAACATCGAGATCGCCGGGGCTGAGCTCGGCCTGCGCTTTACGCCGGTGGAGAGTGTCGGACTGACAGTTCCGGGCGGCGTGGCCGTGCTGGTGTCCACGCTCGTGATGCTGGCCGTGCCGGCCATCGTGGCGGGCGTCGATCCGCGCAGGGTGCGCGTCGTGAATCCGCCGCCCACGCGTCGGCCGGGCAAGCCAGCGGGCGACGTCTCACCGATCGTGATGGCGACGTGTCATATGCTCGGGATCGAGAGCCTCTACCGCATCGGCGGCGCACAGGCGGTGGCTGCCCTCGCCTACGGGACCGAGCGTGTCGAGGCGGTGGAAATGATTGCCGGACCGGGCAACGTCTTTGGCCAGCTCGCCAAGCAGATGGTGAGTGGTGCCTGCGGGACGGACGGTGGCTTCTACGGCCCAAGCGAAATCGTCACGATCGCGGACGCGACCGCGGACCCGCGCTGCGTCGCTGCCGACCTGATCGCGCAGGCGGAGCACGACCCGGGCAAATGCTTCCTGATTGCTTGGTCGCGCGACGTGATCGACGCCATCGTGGCCGAGGTCGAATCCCAGCTCTGCGAGCGCGGGCGGATCGCAGCGATCGAGCGCGCACTGGCCGAGGAATCCGCCGCGCTGCTCGTGCCGGATGAAGAGGAGGCCGCGCGTATCGCCGACTCGATCGCCGCCGAGCACGTCAATCTGGCGGTGGCCGATCCGGAGGCCTGGCTTGCACGACTTCGCCACGGCGGCGAGTTCTTCCTCGGCGATCAGTCGCCGGTCGCCGCGGGCGACTACTACGCGGGTCCCAGCCACTGCCTGCCGACGGGCACGACGGCGCGCTTCGCCAGCGGCATCAGTGTCCACACCTTCCTCAAACGCAGTGGCACCGTCCACTACCGCGACGGGCTGCCGGGCGAGGCGATGGATGCCATTATCCGGTTGGCCGAGCTGGAGGGACTCGATGCGCATGCTGAATCGGCGCGGGTGCGACGCCGCCGCGGCTGAGGTTCCGGACGGCCGGGAGTCGGGCATGCGAGAGCCGATCCGCCGGAACCTGACTCGCGCACTCGCGCAACGCTTGCTCGGCGCCACGGCATTTCTGATGCTGGGCCTCGCCTGCGCGAGCGAAGGGCTGCGTGTCTCGCTGCCGGTGAGCGAGCTTCCCCGGGTCGGTCCCTACATGAACGTGGCGACAGTCCTCGATACCCGGAGCTTCACGACGGCGTCGAATCGGGCGCCGGTGCCGAGCCTGCGTGGCGACCCCATGAGCGCATCGCTGACCGAGCGTGTCGTGGGCCGCTGGCTGGCTCCGTCGGGGCGGCTCGGCTCGAATGTGCTGCTCGAGCCCCCGCAGAGTGTGCCGGCCCTGGTGGGCCGGGCGATCGTCTTCGGCCTGCGCACGGCGGGTTACCGCGCCGTGGGAGAGAACCCGAGCGTCACCGGCCCGGCCGTGGACCTGCATGCCACTGTGAGCGAGTTCTGGATCTACCAGCGACCCCACGGCGCCCTCGCCTATCGTGCCCGCATCATCCTCTCCGGCTCGCTGCTGCCGCTGCGCGGCGGCCGGATCATCGAGATCAACGGCTCCGTAAGCGCCGGCACCGTGGACGGCGTGCTCTGGAGGCGTGCGGTCGAGCGCTGCCTCGAGATGATCGCGGAGGAGGTCAGCCGCAGTGTCGGGCACCCGATCGACACTTGGCGCGACACCACCACACGATCGACAATCGAGCCGACACCCTTTCCGACGCCCTTGCCAACGCCATCACCAACACCACCCAAGGAGGCCTCATGAACAGCTATGCGGGCAAGTTCGAGCACCTGCTGGGGCTGAAATCGAGCGATTCTTGAAAAGTTGCAACGAGCCGATCGATACAGCGAGGGCGCAACCCGATGACGGCCCACACGCCCAAGACCGAGTCGCCAAGCGCTGAACGCCTCGACGCGTCTCAGGACTTCGCGTACGCGCGTCTCCTGCTCCGAGTCAACCCATTGGTTCGGCTGCTGCTGCGTTCGCCGCTGCACGGTGTACTGAGCGGGCGGCTCATGCTGGTCGACTTCCGCGGTCGGCGTTCCGGCCGCTCGTTCAGCATCCCAGTCGCCTACACCGAGGTCGGCGATGACCTGATCGTGCTGGTCTCGAAGGCCGCCACGCGTTCGTGGTGGCGAAACTTTCGAGAGCCGTGGCCGGCGACGCTGACGCTTCGGCGAAAGCAGCGCGACATGCAGGGGACGAGTCTGGAGCCGGGATCGCAGGCCTTCCGCAAGTGCTTCGAAGAGACATTTCGACGCTGGAACGATACAGCCAGGATCTACGACATCGAGTACGACGCAGAGCGCGGCCTATCGGAATCCCAGCTTGCGACGCTTTCGCAGCAGCGCGGCGCGGTCCGATTCACGCCCGCAGGCGGGAAGACGGACGCTGCCTAGAGAGCTCAGGTGTACGATTCCAGATCGCACTGGGCACCTGGATATCGATTTCGGTACCCCGTGCCGCCGAAGTCGCCCACGAGCTCCACGTACTGGTCGTTGCCATCGGCGCCCAGCCGCTTCTCTCGCTCCTCGCAATACCTTGTGCGGAGCGCCTCGGGATCCAAGCCGAAGTCAGGCTAAGCTTCAAGCGGGAGAAGAGCATGATAATCGAGGCCGAAGGGCTTGGTTACACGTATCCCGGCCAGCCAGATCCGGTGATCCGTTCGCTCGACTTCCAGATCGAGGCCGGGGAGGTCTTCGGCTTCCTCGGTCCGAACGGCTCGGGCAAGACCACCACCCAGAAGCTCTTGACCCGAATCCTGCCTGGCTACAGAGGAAAGGTCTCGATCTTCGGTCAGGACCTTCGCGGCCAGAGTGCGGCCTTCTACAACCGCGTTGGCGTCTGCTTCGAGTTTCCCAATCTATACGAGAAGCTCACGGCGGAGGAGAATCTGGGCTTCTATGCCGAGTTCTTCGACGTGGCGACCGAGGAACCCCGCAACGTCCTCGAGCGCCTCGATCTACCGGTTGGGGACCGCCGTCCCGTGAGCAAGTGGTCCAAGGGCATGAAGATGCGCCTGTCGCTGGGACGTTCCCTGCTCAATCGCCCGCCACTCTGGTTTCTGGATGAACCCACCACGGGCCAGGATCCCGCTCACGCGGTGCTGATTCGGCAACTGATTCGGGAGAAGGCCGAATTGGGGACCAGCATCTTTCTCACCACGCACAACATGACCGTCGCCGACGAGCTATGCGATCGCGTGGCCTTTCTGGTCGATGGTGAGATCCGCGTACTCGACGCGCCGCGGGATCTCAAGCTGGCGCACAGGTCGCAGCTTGCCCGTGTCGAGTATCGGAACGACTCCGAGCGGGTCACGAGGGATTTCGATCTGGCTACCCAGGCCGAGAAGAACGCGTTCGCGGAGCTCGTCCGCACGCGCGAGATCGAGACCATTCACACCCAGGAGCCGACGCTGGAAGACGTATTCCTGCGTGTCACCGGCCGGGATCTCGCATGAGCGCAGCCTCGCGCATCACGACGTGTGTACGTCTCAACCTGCGGGTTCAGCAGCGTTCCGGTTTCATCCAGATCCTCCTCGGTCTGGCCCTCGTGTTGGTGGTCGTCGTGCGACTCGGTCTACCCGAGACGCTCTGGCCGCTCCTCGTACCGACGATGCTCTTGGTCGAGTACGGGGCCGTCGGCTTGACGCTGGTCGCGGCGATGCAGTATCTGGAGAGCAACGAGAAGAGCGCCGCAGCCCTGGCCGTGTCACCGCTCGAGAGCACCGAGCACGTCGCGGCGATGCTGCTCGCGCCGGCGCTCGTCGGCACCGTCGCCGGCCTGGGTATCCAGGCCGGGCTCATCGGTCTCGACGCCCGCGTGCTGCTCCTACTGCCGCCGCTCCTTGTGACCTGCGTACTGGCCGGGGCCGCCGGCCTATGGGTGGCTTGTTACTACCGCGAATTCACGCGCTTCATCCTCGGCGTGATCCCGATCGTGGCGCTGATCCAGCTGCCGCTGCTGAGTCTCTACGGATTGACGCCGCGCTTTACCTGGCTGTGGCACCCCGCGGATGCGGCGCTCTACTCATTCACCAACCTGACGGAGGCCTCTCCCTCGCTCCTGGCCTGGGCGGGCTATCTTGCCTTGCTGGTGGGATTCTGCACGCTGGGGTTCAGGCAAGTGCACCGCGTGTACTGCGAGCGCATTCTTCAGCGGTTGGGGGAGTCGACATGAGCCAGCTCGCCGTTCTCGTTCAGAAAGATGCGCGGGTCATTTATCGAGATCGCTTCCTGCTCCTCATGTGCCTCTACGCGTTCTTGCTCGCTCTTCTCATGCGCAATATTCTGCCCATGATTCCAGTGGATCATCTGAGCTTCTACTGCGCGCCACTCGTGATCTCCTTCGCGCCCATGCTGCTCGGATCGGTGCTTGGATTCGCTTTGATCGAAGAACGCGAGCAGGGCACATGGCTCCTGCTGCGCGTGCTGCCCCTGCCTCCGGCGATGCTATTCGGCTACGTCGCGGCGAGCGCGTGGCTCACCTCCGGGCTGACCGCTGCCGCTGCGGCGGCACTCTATGGCCTTCCCGTTGCGAAGCCCGGGGTGTTCCTGCTGATGCTGCTGGCCACCTGCCTCACCGCGCCGATCACCATGCTCAGCCTCGGTGCGCTGGCCAGCAACAAGGTCGAGGGCCTCGTGGTCGCAAAGACGATCAACGTGATGGCGATGGCTCCGATCCTGATCTTCACCGTTCCGGTCGCCTGGCATCCGCTGGTCTGGTGGAGCCCCTTCTACTGGATCTACCTGGGGCTGCTCGACGCGTACGCGACCAATCCCGCTTGGCTCGGGCTCTATCGGCGTCGGGCCTGATCTATGGCGGAGACCGAGATCGTGCAGGCGTCGGACGTGGGCTGGCTCGAATCGCTCGAGTCCCGTCCGCGCGGCTTTCTCGGATTGGGCCTCGCCCTCGCAGCGCTGCTCATCACGGGGATGCTTCTTTGGT
>JAFDDH010000107.1 GCA_019310975.1 Deltaproteobacteria bacterium
GACTACAACCGCGTGATCTCCATCAACCAGGTGGGTACTTTTCTGGGCCTGCGCGCCGTCTTCCACCCCATGAAAGAGGCGGGCATCGGCTCGATCATCAATGTCTCGTCCATCGACGGCCTACAGGCCAAGAACGGCCTGGTCGCCTACGCGTCCAGCAAATGGGCGATCCGCGGCATGACGAAAGTCGCCGCCATCGAGTTCGGGCGCCACAACATCCGCGTCAACTCGCTACATCCCGGAGGTGTCGACACGGTGATGGGCAACCCCACCGCAATGGACGACATCGACGCCTTCTACAGGAACTACCCGATCCCGCGCTGTGGCAAGCCCATCGACATCGCCCATATGGCCCTCTTCATGGCCTCGGACGAGTGCTCGTACTCGACGGGCGCGGAGTTCGTGGCCGACGGCGGCTGGTTCGCGGGCGAGTACCTCAAGTACCTGCCGAGCTCCGAGTAGGTCAGCCCAGGCAGTCGATCTGCACTGCGAAGAGCCGACGCACGGTTGACCAGGAAGCCGCGTCCCTGGTCGCCTATCGGACTATCCCTTGCACATGCGTGATGGAGCCGACTCGGCGTCAGCTGCGCGCGAATTCTCAAGCCACGTTGGAGAACGACCGATGAGTTGAGGGTATCGACCAACGGAGCCCGGAGGGACCTCCCAAAAGGCCCCGAAGCACGCATCCCATGGCTCTCTCCCCGACTCATCCCAGCGCACGCAAGCTCACGACCGCGACTTTGGCGTTGGCATTGGCGTTGGCGCTGCTCCTCTTCTGCGTCTGCGCGGCGGTCGTGCAGGCGAATCCGCTGACCGATCCCGCTCTCGACCACTCGTCCGAGACAGAGCATGCCGGCGGCAGCTATGCGTTCTCGAACCTCGACGACATCATCTTCGACTACGCTTATCTCTTCGACATCGACCTCTTCGCTGCGTCGCTGCAGCGTGCGAGCTTCTTCAGCGCAGATCTCACCCAGGCGACCCTGAGCCAGACCGACCTGACGGACGCGACCTTCCAGAACGCAAACCTGACGAATGCCAAGCTCGACCTCGCCAATCTGACGGGCGCCAGCTTGCAGTCCGCGATCGTCGATGGTGCCACCTTCCGATTCGCGACATTCGACGATACCTACCTGCGCTGGGCTTCGCTCGTCGGTGCGGACTTCGAGGGCGCGACATTCCTGAACACGAGCCTGCGCAACACAGACCTCACCAATGCGAGCTTCGTGAACGCGCCAGCGACTTCACTGACGCGTTCTACGACCCGGCCACGACGCTTCTGCCCACCGGCTTCGACACCTCCGACATGATCCCTGTCCCGGAGCCGGAGAGCTTCGGCATGATGCTGGTCGGGCTGACGGGACTCGCCTTTTCGGGGCGCAGGCGAAGCCGGGGCCGAGAGCACTGATCCTCTGCACTCCGGCGGCGTTCGATCCCGACGAGGGTCAGACGAGCCGGAAGCCACCGTCGTGATTGATCACCTGCCCTGTAATCCAGCGCCCCTCCTCACCGACCAGCCAGGCGATCTCCTTCCACATTGGTCCCTGGTGTTGAGCGCTGGTGAAGAGGATTACGCGCCCACCCGGCCCGGCCGCACGTGCCCGGGCGAGGCTGCGTGCGAGCAACATCGAGGCGCGGGCGTTGATGGCCCAAGAGCGGTCCAGCTCCTCGGCGCTGACATCCCACAACGACTCGTGGGAGCTGCGGGCGTGATTGGCCACAACGATGTCGATGGACCCGAAGCGCTCGACGACGCTCGCCACCAGACGATCGGGTGCGTCGGGATCCTCGAGATCCTCGGCGACGAACTGCAGGCGCGAGACCGGCTCGCCGAGCTCCGCTAGCAGCTCGGCGCCCTGCTTGTCACCCGGACCCCAGGGCATCTCCTCGTCGTGAGGCGTCCAGCCCGTAGCGAGAACGCTGGCACCGTCCTCCAGCAAGCGTCGAACGATGGCGAAGCCGATCCCGATGCGGCGGGACACACCGGTAACCAGCGCCACGCGGCCCAAGAGGAGTTTGGATGGGGGCAAGGGAATGGACCTCCAGAGAGAGTCTCACCAGCGAAGGAACGACGAACGGGCCGTGGAGAATCAGAGGTCTAGCCGCACATGACGACGACTTGTATCCGATCGCGAGATTCAGCGCCACATCTCGCGCAGGCGCGTCCCGACGTCGATGCGTGTCGCCATCCGACCGGGCGCACGGGCTGCATCCCCGTCCCCGAACGGCCGCGCGCAGGCTCGACGCTCGAAGAGCGGGATTACGTCATCGCCAAGGAAGCGGCAGAGCGGTGCGAGGACGTGCGCATCCCCGTGACGATGCTGCTGGCGTTTCCAGAAACGCAGCGGATGGATGACGTGCAGGTGGTCGCGGGCGCGTGTCATGGCCACGTAGAGGAGGCGGCGCTCCTCCTCGATCTGCTCGGGACTGCCGGTCGACATATCCGAGGGCATGCAGCCATCCGCCGCGTTCAGCAGATACACGACGTCCCACTCCTGCCCCTTGGCGGAGTGGATGGTCGAGAGGATCAAATAGTCCTCGTCGAGCAGCGGATCGCCGGCGTGGTCGCCGCTCGCGTCGGGCGGATCGAGGGTGAGCTCAGTCAGGAAGCGCTCGCGCGTCGGATAGCTTGCCGCGATCTGCTCGAGCTGCTCGAGATCGCCGGCGCGGACGTGCGCGGCGTCGTAGAGCCGCTCGAGGTGGGGGCCGTACCAATGGCGCACGAGACCCACCTGCCCGTGCCATCCGGTCGCGACGTCGGCGAGTCGCAGCATCAATGCGCACAGCGACGCCCAGTCATCGGCGGCGGCTGCGGGCATGCGGTGCCTCACGAGGGCGCGCAGATCGTGCCGATGGCTGGCGAGATGATCCAGCGCGCGCCGTGCAAAGCCGGGACCCACACCGGGCAATAACTGTAGGACGCGAAATGCGGCCACCTCGTCACGCGGATTCTCGGCCCAGCGCAGCAAGCCCAGCATGTCCTTCACGTGCGCGGCCTCGAGAAATTTGAGGCCGCCGAACTTCACGAAGGGGATATTGCGCCGCCCCAGCTCGACCTCGAGCAGATCGCTGTGGTGACCGGTGCGGATCAGCACGGCCTGGCGCTTGAGGGCCACTCCCGCCTCGCGATGCTCGAGGATCCGCTCGACCACGTACGTCACTTGCTCGTTCTCGTCCTCAACGGTCGCGAGGATCGGGCGCTGCTGCGAGCTCCGCCGCGAGAAGAGGCGCTTGGAATAGCGCTCGCTGGCGCCCTCGATCACTGCGTTGCAGGCGTCGAGAATGGTTTGTGTGGAGCGATAGTTCTGCTCGAGCGTGACCACCCGCGCCGGCGGGTCGAAGTGGCTCGGGAAGTCCAGGATATTGCGCACGCTGGCGGCCCGGAAGGCGTAGATCGACTGTGCATCGTCTCCCACCACGCTGAGACCCCTTCCGTCCGGGCGCAGGGCGAGCAGAATCGAAGCCTGCAGTGCATTGGTGTCCTGGTACTCGTCGACGAGCACATGATCGAAGCGCTCTCCGACCTGCCGGGCGAGGTCGGCCTCGGCCATCAGGTAGTGCCAATAGAGCAGCAGGTCGTCGTAGTCGAGCACGCTCTGGCGCTGCTTGGCGTCCACGTAGGCGCGAAAGAGCACTTTCAGCTCATCGGCCCACGATTCACACCATGGGAACGCCTTGGCCAGTGTTTCCTCCACCGATCGCTGCGCATTGACCGCGTGGGAGTAGATGGCGAGGCAGGTGGCCTTGCGCGGAAAGCGGCTGGCCTTGCGCGCCATCCCCAATGCGTCCCGCTGCAGATCGAGGAGGTCGGCGCTATCCGCGCGGTCGAGGACCGTGAAGGCGGGATCGAGCCCGATCGAGTCCGCGTGGTAGCGGAGCAATCGGTTCGCGATTGCATGGAAGGTGCCCGACCATCTGACCTCGCCCTGGGGCACCGGGACATCGCTCCGGGCCCGGGCCGAGGCCACGATGCGCTGCGTGCGCCGGGTCATTTCGACGGCGGCGCGGCGGGTAAAGGTGAGCAGTAGGATGCGGCCCGGATCGGCACCGGAGAGCACGAGGTGGGCGACACGATGGGCCAGCGTGTTGGTCTTGCCCGAGCCAGCGCCGGCGATGATCAGCAACGGACCGCCGCCGGCCGAGTCCGTGTTCTCGGCCGTGCCGTGAACGGCGGCCGCGCGCTGAGCAGGATTCAGGCCGCTGAGGTGGGCGGGCACGCCGCCCGCAGCCGGCTCGGACCGGCGGGCGGCTTCGATTTCCCGGGCCTCGCGCTCTTCTCGCCCCGCTGCGGCCAATCGATGCTCCCTCCCAGGAGAACCCACCGAGCATAGGGCAGGCGAAAGAAAAGCAAAAGTAGCTCGTTCGCCGAGGCCGACTCTCTGCCCGGCAAAGATGGGGTCGTGTCGGGCGAGGCGCTGGAGATGCTCCACCGGCTCGGCTAGGCGCGCGACGAGCACTGAGACGATCCCATTCCCTCGAACGCTAATATGATTCCGTGTCGGAGCGGGCCCGCGTCCTGATCGTCGGTGGTGGCATCATTGGCAGCGCAGTCGCCTGGTCCCTCGCGGAGCGCGGCGTGGACGGGGTCATGGTGGTGGATCTCGACCTCGCCGGTCTGTACGCGTCGAGCGAGCTCAACGCCGGCGGCGCCCGTGCCACCTGGTGGCAGCCGGTCAACATCGAGGGCTGCCTGGCCACGCTCTCATTCTTCCGCGACCATGCCGAGCGCTTCGGCTTCCGCCCCAGCGGCTACCTCTGGCTCTACGGCAACCCCGAACTCTTCGAGCGCGCCCTGGCCAAACGCGAGCTTCAGAACGCGTACGGCCTCGAGGTGGAGGCGCTCGCACCGGATGAAATCTTCGAGCGCTTCCCACTGATCGACCGGAACCGTGAGGAGGTGCTCGGTGCCACGTTCTCACCCGGCGACGGACTACTCAACCCGAACGCGGTTCGTGCATTCTTCCGTGAGGAGGCCGAGCGCAAGGGCGTGCGCTTTCGCAACCGAGACTATGTGACCGGTGTGGTGACCGCGCGCAGTGTAGGGGCTTCGGGCAGCCTGCGTGGCGTGACGGCGGTGGAGGTGGTCGAGGTAGCGACCGGCCCGCGCGCCGAACGCGAGAATCGGCTGCGTGAGATCCTCACCACGCACCGCGTTCCGGGTGCGGCCGTGGAGGCCGAGACGCGCATCGAGTGTGAGACGGTGGTGAATTGTCTCGGTGCGTGGTCGCCGATCTTTTCAGCCAAGATCGGAATCCGCGACGTGACCGAGCCCGTGCGAAGGCAGATCTCACTGGTGGACGTGCACGACGAAGACGCGCCGCCGGGCGTCGACCTCCGTGGACTCGGCATGCTGGTGGATACCAGCGGCCTCTACCTGCATGGCGAGGGCGGCCATGTGCTCGCGGGCTACTCGACGCCCGACGAGGCGCCTGGATTCGATTTCGGCTACGACGGACAGTCTTTCTTCGAGAGCGAGATCTGGCCGCGCCTCGCCCACCGGGCGAGCGCGTTCGAACGCTGCGGACATCTGCGCGGCTGGGCGGGCCTCTATGCCGTCACACCCGACCGCAGCGGCATCGCGGGCAGGGTCGGAGGCTTCTCGAATCTCTTCGAGGCCCATTCCTTCACAGGACGTGGAGTCATGCAGTCCTACGCGGTGGGCCGTGCGATGGCGGAATTGATCGACACGGGGCGCTTCGAGACCGTCGACCTGGCGCCACTCACCCGCGAACGCTTCGATGATCCCGAAAGGTGGGTGATGGAGGAGTTGCACATCTGAACGCCCGGCGCTCGCGACTCGCAATGGGATAGAGTGAAGCGAACGCTCGGCGAGCGGGAAGTGTCGAAGGGGAAGGCACGTCTTCGGGAGCCAACCCGAACGTGGAAGCTGGAGGAGACCGTTCGATGTCTGAGAGACCCCAGCTACTGCGCTGGGAGACGCTCACGAAGAAGCAATTCGATCGCATCGACCGCGCCGAGGCGGTGGTGCTCCTCACCTGCTCGCCCCTGGAGGTTCACGGCCCGCACCTACCGCTCGGCGCTGATGTGTTCGAGGGCGATACCCATGGCGGCGTGATCGAGACATCGCAGCTGCTGGCCCTGCATCCGGAGTGGGTGGACCCGGACTTCAAGAGCCTGCCGCGACGCACGGCAGACATCTGGCTGGACGAGCGGACGATCGGTCTGCACAATCCGATCGCGTGACAGGCCGGGGCAGCCCGCACCAGACACCACCCCAGCCGTGGTCGGCCGGGACAAGGAACGAGCAATGCACAAAGACGAGCACAGAGATCCCGCGCTCAGCGGCGTCACGCTTCAGGACATTCTCAAGCAGCGACGCGCGCGAAACATCCGCAACTCTGTCATCGGCGTCGTGCTGCTGAGCGCGCTGGGGGCGACCGCGTGGTGGTTCACCCGAGGCGAGCCCGAGCGGCCGCCGCTGCCGCCTCCGCCGGCGCCCGTGGCTCCAGAGCCCGCGCCCCCGCCTCCGCCGCTGCCCCCGCCTCTGCCACTTCCGGAGATCTTGCCTCCGCCCCCCGAGCCGAAACCACCTCCGGTGCTCGACGAGAGTGACCCGCTGGTGCGCGAGTCCGCAGCGCAGCTCAGCAGCGCCGCTCTGCTCGCCGACTGGCTGGCGCCCGACGAGCTGATCCGGCGCTTCGTCGCCGCGGTGGACAGCGTCGCCGAGGGCCGGAGCCCGCGTGAGCAGCTCGAGCCGCTCTGGCCCACCGAGAAGTTTCGGGTCCGCGAGGATGAGGGGCGCATGCTCATCACATCGGCCAGCTGGAGTAGATTCGAGGCGATGACCAACGTCTTCGCGGCGCTCGATCCACGCGAGACGGTGGCCGTCTACCGCGAGCTGCAGCCGCTCTTCGAGGAGGCGTACGATGACCTCGGCTATCCCGACCGCAGCTTCGACGAAGCACTTGCCGATGCCATCGTGGAGCTGCTGCGCTCTCCGGTGCTCGTCGGCGAAGTCGCAGTGGCGCCGCGGGTGATCAGCTGGGAGTACACGGATCCCGAGCTGGAGTCGTTGAGTGCAGCGCAGAAGGCGCTGCTGCGCACAGGGCCGATGAACGCACCGCGCATCCAGACGCAGCTGCGCGCCCTGGCCGCCGCACTCGACATCCCCGAGCAATCGTTGCCGAGGAGCCGAGTCCATTCCACGAGTATGCCGGCCGAATAGCTTCGGTCAGGCGAGCTTCGCCATCCAGATGACGCGGTCGGGCTCGGGTCGACTGGCTTCGACTCGAATCGCCCGGCCAGTACAATGAGCCACGAGCGCCTCGATGAAGCCGGCGACGGTGTGCGTGGCCAGCTCGGGCAGCGGCTCGGCGTCGATCATGATGACTCTGAAGTCGGTCAGATCGTCGCCTTCGAACTGCCACCCACCGAAGTCGTAGATGAGACCGGCGAGCTGCAAGAGAGTCGCCCCCTCGCTCCCATGTCGCATGGCGCCCTCGATGAAGCTCCGGAAGGTGTCGCGCTGGAGCAGCGTCTCCAATGTGCCGACCCCGAGGCCGCGCATATACGTGGGATCACACTCGCCGTCGACGTCCACCAGCAGACGCGAGAGCTCGTCGACGGCCCGGATCGGATACCAGAGGCTCGGCTCGATCTTCTGATCGAGCAGCATCAGGGCGTCGGATGAGAGCTGCACCACAAGGGCCTCGCGCGAGACCTGGCCGCGCGCGACCATTGCTTCCACGAGCACGCAGGTCCGGATGAAGCTCGCTCCCTTGACCCTTTCACGCTCGCCCATCGCACTCCCCCGGATCGCCTCCCATCGGCCCCTTCGGACTCGGATCGGTCGACACATCCGTGTGCTTGAGAGGTACCGGGGCAGCGCGCCGACTCAGTGGCGTGTAATGCCGGGCGCGGACGGGCGGGACCCCACCAGGGTCGTGACTGCGTCCTGGATGCCGTCGAGGCTCAGCGGAAGCATCGGAAAGATGCTCTTGATCGCCTTGGTGGTGCGCGTGTGCTCCCAGTCCGTCGGAGGATCGGGATTGAGCCAGACGACCCGCTCGAAGTGATCCTGGATGCGCAGCAGCCAGTCGATACCGCGCGTCTCGGACTCGTAGCGCGGGTTGATGTTGCCACGTGGATTCATGAGCTCGGCCGGGTGCATGGCCGCGTCGCCAACGATCACGACCTTCCAGCGCGAATCGAGTAGGCGCAGTACATCACCTGTCGGCACCGCGTCCTTCAAGTAGAGATCTGCGGTCGTGCCGATACTCTCATAGATGCAGTTGTGGAAATAGTAGGCCTTGAAGTCGCGAAGACCTCGCTCCTCGTGAAGCGCAGTGAGCAGGCGGCTGACTGGCTCGTAGTAGGGGTCCATCGTTCCCCCGACGTCCATGAGAAGCAGAAGACGCACGTTGTTGCGCCTCTCCGGGCGGTAGATGAGCTCGATCTCACCTGCATTCTTGCAGGTCTCGCCCACAGTCTCCGGCAGGTCGAGCTCGTCACTCAATCCTTCGCGGGTGAGGTGGCGAAGACGCTTCAGAGCCACCTTCACATTGCGGATGTCCAGGCCGACGTCAGTTCGGTAGTCCTTGAAGCGACGATCCTCGGCCACCTTCATCGCAGACTTCCGCTCTGAGCGACCTCCCACGCGGATTCCAGTCGGATGCTCGCCACCATGACCGAAGGGCGAGTGCCCGCCGGTACCGATCCAGCGCCCGCCGCCGTCGTGCCGTTCGTCCTGCTCCTCGAGTGTCTCGAGAAAGCGACGCATCAGCTCATCGGCGTCCAAGTTCTCGAGCGCCTGACGCTGCTCGTCGCTGAGCCCCTCGAAATTCTTCGGGTCGTTCAGCCAATCCATCAGCTCGTCGCTGGCGGAGAACTCGCCCTCGATCCCATGGAATACCCGCGCGAAGACGCGGTCGAAGGCGTCGAAATAGGTCTCGCTCTTGACCAGCGTCGCCTTGGCGAGGCTGTAGAACGAGAGCAAGTTGGTGTCGTGCATGCCGCGCTCCAGCACGGTCATGAACATCTGCCATTCCTGGATGGCGACGGGGACGCCCTCGTCGCGCAGTCCATAGAAGAGATCGAGGAACATGCCGATCGCTCCCTCTCTCGCCTGCTATTGATTATACCGCGGGCCGAGGTCACTCCACGAGTTCGGCATCCGCCCGCCGCGCTCCTCGAACTCGCTCATGGCCGCCGTGTCCTGCTCATTCTTCAGCAATGAGCCGAGGAAGGGGATGTGCGCGTCGAGCTGATCCTGGGTGATCCCGGAGCGCAGCAGCGCCGAGATCCAATCGATCAGCTCGCTGGTGGACGGCTTCTTGCGCAGGTCCGGCTGCCCGCGCAGCCAATAGAACTTGATCAGGACCTGATCGAGCAGCTTCGAGTCCAGATTCGGATGGTGGACGTCGACGATCTGGTTCATGAGATCGGGCTCGGGGAATTCGATGAAGTGGAACACGCAACGCCGAAGGAAGGCGTCGGGCAGCTCCTTTTCGTTGTTCGACGTAATGATGACGAGGGGGCGCTCCCTGGCGACTACCTCGTCTCCGGTCTCCATCACCGTGAATCGCATCTCGTCGAGCTCTCGCAGGATGTCGTTCGGGAACTCGAGATCGGCCTTGTCGACCTCATCGATGAGTAGGACGTGGCGATTCTCCGCCGTGAACACGCGGCCCATCGGGCCGAGCTTGATGTAGCTGCGGATGTCGCCGACATTGCCCTCGCCAAAGCGCGCGTCATTCAGGCGCTGCAGGGTGTCGTAGACGTAGAGGCCCTCGGCGGCCTTGGAGGTGGACTTGATGTGCCAGGATTCCATCGGCAGCCCGAGTCCCTCGGCGACGTTGAGCGCCAAGAGCGTCTTGCCCGTGCCCGGCTCGCCCTTGATGAGCAGCGGTCGCTCGAGCGCAATCGCACAGTTGACCGCCTCCACGAGTGGGCGCGAGACGATGTAGCCCTTCGTCCCAGTGAATCGGTAGAAGTCGTTTTCGTCCGACATGAGTCCCCTCTAGATGCTACCCGCCCGCTGATGTCGGTGGACGCGACTTCACCCGCCGCGTGCAACGGTCGCCCTGACGAAGGGCCAACGCCACGTGAGCGTCCTGATCAGACGCCGGCGACCGGTCGCTCGTGCGCCAGCAGCTTGGTCTCCTCGCCGAAGAGCACGGAGATCTTCTGACGCCCGGTGATCTGCTGCACCACACCGGTCCCGAGCTTGGCGTGCTCGATCCGCTCGCCGGGCTCGTAGGTATCACTGATTCGGTAGCTGCGCGGCGGCTTGGAGAGATCCGCCTCGACGATGGCCGGTGCGGCATCCGCCTTCCTGGCGCGCGCCTTCGGCTTCGGCTTGAGCTTGCCGGCGCCCGGCTCCCAGGATGCGCCGAGATCCGGGGCCGCCATCAGGACCGGCCCGCCCTCCTCGTACGCCCAGCCAGGCTCGCTCTCGAGCTGGATGGAGAGGTAGAAGATCTCGACGCCGATCTGGCCGGAGACCTCACGCCCGAGGCGCTCGAGTTCACGGATCCAGCCCGCGCCCTTCTGCGCTTCGCGCTTGCGGCAGATCTCCCAGTAGCGCGGTGAGGCCAAGATGATCAGGGCCGGCGCCTCCTCGCTGGTGGTTCGCGAGGTCGCCTCCTGGATCTCGGCCCGCAGGACCGCCGCGTTGGCGTCCACAATGGCGGTCTGAGCGAGACCCGTGAGCAGCGCCCGCAAGGGCGTGTCGCCGGCACCGCCGCGGGTGGCCTCCGGCGCCAGGAATTTGGTGCGAATCACGGCCAACCGGTCATCGGGTAGAAGCCCGAGCAGGTCGATGTCCTCGACCCCCTTGTTCGGATCGGCGTCCCCCTTGGCCTTGTCGGGTGCCGCGGTGCGCAGCGGCACCAATGCGTCGATGATCGTCAGCTTGTCGCCGCTGGGCAGCTCGATGGCGGCGTCGGTAGCCTGTGTGAAGGCGGCCACCGCCATGGCGAGGTGGCGATCATCCTTGCCGGCCTGGAGTCCAGTGGGGATGCGCCCAGTGCGCACGCCGAGATACTTCTTGCCGGCCTCCTCGCGCCGGGGCGCATTGGCTGCCTCGCCCTGGTAGAGGATTTCCAGCTTCTCGCCGGATAGCTCGGCGGCAGCGGCTCGAAAGCCCTTGGCCTGCTTGACCTGGGCGTCGTTCGAAAGCTCGATCAGCGGGTGCAAGCTCACGGTGCTTCCCCTATCGGGCTCTGCTCGCCCGCCCGCGGCCGATGGATCGGAGCGACTTGCGCGGAACCCATATGAGTGAGGCCCCAGCCGGACGCCGGAGCCTCATCCTTGTCTCGGATCAGATCCTCGCCTAGAGCGGTCGGACCTGAGTCGCTTCAGGGCCCTTCTTCCCCTCGGCCGGCTCATACTCGACGGGCTGCCCGTCCTGCAGGTTCTTGAATCCGTCGCCTTCGATGTTCGAGAAGTGGACGAACAGATCCTTGCCACCGTCGTCCGGTGTGATGAACCCGTAGCCCTTCTGCTCGCTAAACCACTTGACCGTACCACTCGCCAAAACTCTACTCCTTGGAGCCGCCTCACGCTCCATCGTGGACAACGTGTTGCGGCTCTCCATTACCCCCAAAACCGCGACTAGCTTAGCGACATTCCGCGAAATGCAACATGCAGACCCAAATGTCCGTTCCAATTCTGGTCCTGGCCCCTTCGGGGACCGAGGCTCACCGGGGCCAGACCGGCGTGAGCGGGCCTCCGGCCCGGACGCGGATGGGAGGGCTCAGGCTCAGCCTGTGCGAGCCCGCAGGCGCAGACGTCCGCCCTCGAGCTCGAGAACGAGCTCGTCGTCGGCGCCCGACTTGCGGAACACCGTGGCGGCCAGTGCGGCCGCGTGCTCGCGGTGGCTCTCCGCCTCGGACAGGGGGAGTTCGGAGCTGTGCCAGGATTCGGTGACGGGCTCAGGCTTGGTCTGGCTCGAGGACATTCTTTGGCGGATTCCGATATGCAGAGGCTGCTGCGACCGTGGCTCCAGCTTCGCGATCGCGCCGCACCGGGGCGCAGGACAATCGCTCTTCGTAATTCCTTATCGCGAGGCTGCGACGCCCACTTGAGTGACAATTCTGCACGCGGCTGACGCAGCTCGTACCCGCAGCCGGGTAGCGGCGCGCGTCCACAGGCGACGTTAACTTCGCGTCGTGGCGCAATGCGCTGGGCCGAGGAGAAGTCCGGCCCATCCCGGCGAGCGACGGAAGGGGGTCCGTTGAGCGCGAAGAGTCGAGAACCGCGCGCCGAGTGGCGTGAGAATCTACGCATCATCATCTTCGAGGCGGACACACCGGCCGGCAAGATGTTCGACGTCGCCCTCCTGCTCGCGATCGTGTTGAGCGTACTGGCGGTCATGCTGGACAGCGTCGAAAACATCGAGCGGCGTCATGGTGACCTCCTGCGCTGCATCGAGTGGAGCTTCACTTTCCTCTTCACGGTCGAGTACGGACTGCGACTGATCTCGATCCCCCGGCCAATCCACTACGTGCGCAGCTTCTTCGGGATCGTGGACCTGCTCTCGATCCTGCCGAGCTATTTGAGCCTCCTGCTGCCCGGCTCGCAGTCGCTGCTGGTGATTCGTGCCCTGCGCCTGCTGCGCGTGTTCCGCGTATTCAAGCTGGCCCGCTTTCTTGGCGAGGCCACCGTCCTGGCCACGGCGATTCGCGCCAGCCGCCACAAGGTGATGGTCTTCCTGATTACCGTCCTGATCCTGGTGGTGATTGTCGGCTCTGCCATGTTCGTGATCGAGGGAAAGGAGAACGGATTCACCAGCGTTCCGCGCGCCATGTATTGGGCGGTCGTCACGATGACGACGGTCGGCTATGGCGAGCTCGTACCACGGACGATTCCAGGACAGATCCTGGCCTCGCTGATAATGATCATCGGCTACGGGATCATCGCGATCCCCACCGGCATCGTGACAGCAGAGATCGTCAGCGCAGCGCGCGAGCCGATCACCACGCGCAGCTGCAGCGAGTGCATGAGCGAGGGCCACCTTCACAGTGCGAGCTACTGCAAGGACTGCGGTGACGGGCTCTAAGCCCCTCGGCTGCGAGCAGCGGGCGTGACGGAATCAACCCTGCTCTTCGAGCTGATCCTCCTGCTGGCGCTCACCGCCACGGGGCTGGCGCTCTTCGAGCGGCTGCGGCTGCCGGCAATCGCGGGCTTTCTGGTCGTCGGCGCTCTCGCCGGTCCGGGCGCGCTGGGTCTGGTCGCGGACCCGAATCGCGTGCGTGCCCTGGCCGAGATCGGCGTCATCTTCCTGCTCTTCGAGATCGGCCTCGAGCTGCCCATGGAACGGCTCAAGGACCTCGGGAGGACCGCGCTCATTGCCGGCGGCTCGCAGGTGACGATCACGCTCGCCGTGGTGGCGGCGTCTGCCGTTGCGCTCGGGCTGCCACCGGCCAGCGCTTTCGTGCTCGGGGGCCTGGTCGCCATGTCGAGCACCGCGTTGGTGATGCGCATGCTCTCGGACGACGGCCAGATCGACTCGCCCCAGGGCCAGCTCGCCGTCTCGGTGCTGGTCTTCCAAGACCTTTCCATCGTGCCGCTGCTGCTTGCCATCCCATTCCTGGCCGCGGACGACGGGAGCGGTGCGGGCGATCTGGCGCTCTCGGTCATGCGCATGGTCGGCGCTTTGGTCGTGGTGCTATTCATCGTTCGGCTGGGTGTGCCGCGCATCCTGAATCGCGTCGCCGAGGCAGGTTCGCCGGATCTCTTCAGCCTGCTCGCGCTATTGATCGTGCTGGGCTCGGCCGTTCTCGCCCAGCAGCTGGGACTGACCCTGGCAGTCGGTGCCTTCCTGGCTGGGGTCGCGGCCACTTCGTCCCCTTATGCGCAGCAGCTCTTCTCCGAGGTCGTGCCACTTCGCGGCGTGATCCTCGGCGTCTTCTTCACCGCCGTGGGAATGCTATTCGAGCCGCGCGCACTGATCGACCACGCCCCGCTCGTCGGGCTCTATCTGATCACCACCATCGTGCTCAAAACGAGTGTGGTGGCGGTGGCCAGCACGCTGGTGTTGGGGCACGGCCTGCGCGTCGCCGTGCTGGCCGGGCTCGCACTCTCGCAGACGGGGGAGTTCTCGTTCGTGCTCGCCGAGGCCGCGCGCAGCGCCGGCTTGCTGGGAGAGACTCTCTACCAGGTGGTGCTGGCCGGCTCGATCCTCAGCCTGGTGGTCAGCCCCTTCATCCTGCGCGTGTCACCCTTCGTCGCAGAGGCGCTGACCCGCTGGGTGGAGGGCACCGGGGACGACGAGAGCGTGCCCCCGCCGCGCGCCTCGGAGGTCGACGAGCGCATTCTGGTCTTCGGCTACGGGCCAGCGGGCCAGACGCTGACGCGCCTGCTGCGCGCCATCGGGGCCCCCTATTTGGTGGTGGACGCCAACGCGCGCGCAGTCCGGCGGGCGCGCGAACACGGCGAGAACATCATCTTCGGTGACGCCACGCGGCCCACCGTTCTCGGACGGCTATCCGTCGATGCGGCGCGCCTGATCGTCGTCGCCATCTCCGACCCCCTGGCCACCCGGCGCATCGTCTCACGCATTCGCCTGATGGCGCCGGATACGCCGATATTGGCGCGCACTCGCTTCGTCGGCGAGGTGGATCTGCTCGAGGAGGCGGGCGCCAGCTCGG
>JAFDDH010000296.1 GCA_019310975.1 Deltaproteobacteria bacterium
CCACTCGCGATAGATCGTTTCGTGGCATCCCGAGCTGCCGCAGCTCTCGCTGCCAGTCAGCGAGCGGTCGTCGTAGGCACCAACTGAAGCCGTGGTGGCCAGGCTGGGGCTAAAGGGACTGTGGCCCTCGTCGTAGTGGTAATCCTCTGGAAACTCGTTCACCCACTGAATCGGCTCGTACATCGCGGAGAGCAGAGCCACGAGCGCGAGACCACCGATCGACCAGGCCAGCGCACCTCTGACCCACCGCTTCTCCGCCGCCAGCACGACCTGCGCGTGCTCGGCCCGGCCCTTACGATCGCGAACCATCAGCAGAATGACGTGGGGAGTCAGAAAGGCGAGGATCGTAAGCGTGGTGACGATGTGCACGGTGTCCCACGCGTAGGAAATCACCTTGCCGAAGACCGCCTGGTACGTGAGGATCAGGCCAGACAGGGTATTGAGCACGATTGCCGCAAATGCGACGTAGCCAGTGATCAGGTAGTGGGAGAGCGAGCGCCCGCGGTAGATCCACCAATGGCGTCCCTGATAAACCAGGTAGGGAAAGAGGAAGAGGATCCCAGCTGCGGTGTGCACCAGTACCGAGATCTGACTGGAGACACTGAAGGGCAGCAGCCAGATCCATAGGCCGGTGATGGCTTCGAAGCAGAGCAGTCCACCGATGAAGATCGAGAGTCGGGAGCGCCACTCGAGGGCTCGGCCGCGTCGGGGGTCGGATGGCACTGCGTTGCGACTCATCTATTCTCCCGGAGTCCTCGACAGGTGGATGCGCGAGGCGTGGCGCTGGCTCGAGTTTATCGTTATGCAAGCAAACGAGAAATGCGTCGCAGGGGTTCCGTCTGCAAGCGACAGTGGGAGCCGAACTCATGCTCGGATTCACGGCAGACAAAGCGTGGAGAATTGCCCCACTCCTTGCTTGCATGTGTCTGCTGCATTGCGGCCTGGGGACCTCGACCGAAGAAGCGCCCGAGTTCATCAGAGCGATGAATCGCGGCAAGGCGTATCTCGAGAATGGAGATTCGTCTCTGGCGACCCAGGCCTTCGAAGAGGCGGTCAGGCGTGCACCGAACTCCGCGCCGGCTCTAAGGAATCTGGCGCGCAGCCATCTCATGGCGCGCGATCTGGCGCCGCTGACCGAGGTTCTCGAGAGGGCGCGAGCGCTCGAGCCCGATTCGGTCGCGACGCTCTACCTGCGCGGCTTGGGGCACGCCCGACTGGCGGAATTCGAGAGGGCGATCGTGTACCTGGAAGAGGTGGTGCGGCTCGACCCGCATACGGCGGCGCCGCGCTTCCAACTCGCAAACGCCTATCAGGCGACGGGACGTCATGAGAAGGCGGCCGAGCAGTTTCGCGCCACTTCGGACCTGGATCCGTTCCACGCGGCTGCACATTATAGATTGTCGGTCTATGCCCGCGATGCCGGAGACGCCGAGGAGTTCGAACGCCGATCGAGGGAATTCAAGCGCCTGAAGAACCTCTTCGGCGAGGAGAGCTTGTCGGCCGAGCCGTTGGAGGCCTGTGTATACACGCGAGCCGAGCCCGCTCTAGCCGCTGCGCCGCGTGCTCTCATGAAGGGACGCGGAGATGGCGTGCGATTTCGCGATGCGACGCACGAGATGATTCCCGATGATTTTGAGCACAACGCGCCCGCAGTGGCTGCCACGGTGCTCGATGTCGACGAGAGTGGACGATACACGCTCTTCGTTGCGTTTGCGGAGGGTGGCGCAAGTCTCCTGGCTCCCGGCGCGGATGGGGCCTTTCGCGCTACTCCTCTCGATCTGGAACTGTCCGGAGCAATGCTATCGAGCGAGCGTCTGGTGGGTCTCGCAGGCAGCCTCGAGGGAGGTTTCGACCTCGAGACGCCGGAATACCCCGCCCCACAGATGCTCAACGATCTGATGCTTGTGGGAGACAAGGGGGCGCGGCTGCTCAAGCGAACGGGTCCGCGGGCGTTCGAGGACGTCACCGCCGATGCGGGACTCGCCGGCCTGAAGGGAAATGCGGCGCGTTGGATCGATTACGACCACGACGGCGATATCGACCTGGTCGTGGGAGGCGAGTCGGGGCTGACGCTCTGGCAGAACGGTTTCGACGGGCGATTCGAGGACGTCACGCATAGCGTTGGTATCACCGAGACCCGGCCCATCTGGGATGTGATGGCAGTGGACCTCGATAGCGACGTCGCCGTGGACCTGGTGGTCGCCCGGGGCGTACACCCGACACGCGTGTTCGAGAATCGTCGAATAGGGAAATTCGCCGCACAGCTGGAGCCACCCGGTCCGTGGCCCGCTGCTCGCCGCATCTTGATCGATGATCTCGACAACGACGGACACTTCGACGTGGTGTTGATCGGCGAGGAGGAGCTGTCGATCGTACCGGGGCGCGGCGGCGCGAGGCATCGAATTGGACTCGCTGGAATGGAAGTCCGAACGGCCGCATTGATCGATTTCGACAACGACGGTTGGCTCGACCTGATCCTCGCCGGAGCCGCGGGTGGCGGTTCGGACGCGGGCCGGCTGGTACTCTGGCGCAATGACGGCGCCGAGGGTTGGCACGACGCGAGTGCAGAGACCGACATCGACTCGATCTCGCTTGCCAAGCCGAAACGAATCGCGGTGGCCGATCTCGATGCCGACGGAGACAGCGATCTTCTCTTGATTACTGAAGCCGGGTTGAGAACGCTGCGAAACGAAGGTGGCAACGCCGGTGGCCAACTCAAGATCCGGCTGGTGGGAACCAAGTCCAACCCGAGCGGTATCGGCACGCGCGTGGAGGTACGCGCCGGCACGTTCTGGGCGGTGCGCTCCGTTTCGCAGCTGCCCATCGAAATCGGACTGGGTGATAGCCGGCAACTCGACTCGGTTCAGACGGTCTGGACAAACGGTGTGGTCGAGAACGAGATTCAGGTCACACCCTCGGCCGAGCCGCTGACCATCGTCGAGAAGATGATCGCGGCCGGATCGTGTCCATTCCTCTACGCGTGGGATGGTCGAGAGTTCCGATTCGTCACGGATCTGCTGGGAAACTCACCGCTCGGTCTTTCCCTGCGCCGCGGCGTAATGCTTCCTTCGGATCCGGACGAGCTGGTCTGGATCGGCGATTCGGCAAGCTTCGCCCCGCGCGACGGCCACTACATCCTTCAGGTCACGGACGAGATGCGCGAGGTGCTCTACCTGGACCAAGCACGACTGGTCGTCGCCGAGCACGCTCCGGGCATCGAGGTGCATCCGACCGATCGACTGATGCCACCTCCCTTTCCGCCTTCCGAGCTGTGGGCCATGTACGCTCCCCGGGTTCCGAAAACCGCAGTGGGGGATGACGGCATCGATCGCACCCGAGCCGTGGGTGCCATCGACGGAGAATTCGCACCGCCAGGACTGCCGCTCGCATCGAACTTGAGGGGACAGACTCACCCTCTGACCCTCACGCTCGACTTCGGCCCGCTCGAAGACATGCGCGCGCCCGTACTGGCGCTCACCGGCTGGCTGCAGTACGGCGATGCCAGCACCAACATCGCCTTGTCTCAGGGTGCGGGCGAGATCGTCGTCCCGACCACTCTCGAAATGGAATCGATGAACGGGAGCTGGGAGATCGTGGATGTCACCGTTGGCACGCCGGCTGGCAAGACCAAGACGATTGTGATCGACCTGAGGGACAAACTCGCTCCCGGCGTCCGGCGGCTCCGGCTCCGCACGAGCTTCGAGCTACGCTGGGATCGCATTGCGTTGTTCGAGCGACTGCCCGAGAGTGCGTTGAAGATCCACACTATGAAGCCCACGGACGCCCAGATACAATGGCGGGGATTCTCGGATATTCGAGCGCGCGCCGTGAACCATCCCACGACTCCAGATTGGTACACGGTGTTCGAGCGCCCGGCCTGGCGCACCACGCCCGAAGGGTGGGTAACGCGATTCGGAGATGTGCGGCCGCTGGTAACGCAACGGGATGCAAATCTCGTACTGCTCAACGGCGGAGACGCGCTAGAGCTTCTATTTGCAGTATCGGACCTGCCTCCCCTCGAACGCGGACGCACGAGAACCTACTTCTTCTACTCCGTGGGATGGGACAAGGACGGCGACTACAACGTCGTGAGCGGAGATAGGGTGGAGCCGATGCCCGTGGTCGCAGAGGATGACGATTGGCGGATCCGTTACAACACGCGCTGGGTGTCCAAGGACTGGCCGACGACCGCGCCCTAGGCAGGTGCCGGTGCATCTGGAGTGGCGACCGCCTTTCCAGCATCGCATCGGCATTGGCTGTCCTTCTGCTCGCGACTCTTTCGGGTTGCAGCGAGGACCCTGCCGCATTTCCGCAATCTCTCGACAGCTGGATCGCGCACCGCCAGCAACTCGAGGAGACCGTCTGGGCGGACGAATTCATCGCACAGCAGTACGAGCGAACGCTGGTCGCCCTGTGGGACGCGCTGCTGCGCGCCGACCGGAAGGGCGCCCCCGATGCGAAGTCGGAGATCTTCGCCTCGATCGTCTTCGAAACATTGACGATCGGAACGCCCAATCAGATCGAAGCGCTCGATCACGGCATTGCCGTGTTCGAGCTCGCGCCTCCACACACCACACTGACGCGCGACGGCTGGGCCAGGCTCGTCAAACGACTTTCGAACACCGGGTATCGCCTGATCCAATCCGAGTGGCA
>JAFDDH010000297.1 GCA_019310975.1 Deltaproteobacteria bacterium
CGTCGTCTCTCTTCGCGACCGCGCTAACGGCGTAGAATCAGTGAGCTGGTGGGTAGATTGCTGGGCCCGGAAGTGACGAGCGCGATCTCCGCCCCTTCGACCTGGCTGGTCGACTCACCCCGCAGCTGGCGCACCGCCTCCGCGATATGGGTCAACCCCAGCAAATAGACCTCGGAGAGATTCCCACCGTGTGTGTTGACGGGAAGCCGGCCCCCCTTCCACGAGAGCGCTCCATCCTCGACAAAGGGCCCCCCCTCCCCGGGCTTGCAGAAGCCGTAATCCTCGAGCTGCAAGATCACGAGGCCGCTGAAGTGGTCGTAGAGAAGCGCTACATCGACGTCCTCGGGCGCGACGCCCGCCATCTTGTAGAGCCTATCGGCCAGGTGCTTGTGACCCGCGCTCGTGTAGAGATCCTCCGGTTGGTTCTGCATGGTCAGGCCGTGGCCCCAGCGGCTCGACCCGCCCTGCGCCCCGGCCATGATGTAGACCGGCTGCTGCTCGAGATCTCGCGCGCGCTCCGCGGAAGTCACGAGAATCACGCCGCCCCCGTCGTTCTCCTGGCAGCAATCGAAGAGGCGGAAGGGATCCGCGATCATGCGCGACTGCTGGTGATCTTCGATGGTCAGTGGACCGCGCTTCAGCGCCAGCGGGTTGCGGCTGGCGTGCGCTCGGGTCGATACCGCGACCTCGGCGAGGTGCTCGGGCCGGGTGCCGAATCGATGCATGTGGCGCCGAACCAGCATCGCCATGAATTGCACGGGCGAGATCAAGCCGAAGGGACGGTGGAAATCGCTGTAGGGATTGGCGGCAATCGCTTTCGAACCGTAGGACGCGCCGAAGCGCATATGGGGGGGCTGGGTGATGATCTTGAAGCACATCACGACTTCGGCGAGGCCGGCATGGATGGCCGCCGCCGCATTGGCGATGGCCCCGCAGGTGCCCCCTCCCCCGCCACCAAAGACCATGTTGCTGAAGCAGACATTCGGGATGCCGAGAGCCGGCGCCAGCATGCCCGGGTCGTTGCCATCGACGGAGTAGGAGCAGAAGCCATCGATCTCCTTGAGATCGAGGCCCGACTCCGTGAGCGCGATCTGCAGCGCACCCCGGATCTGATCGCTCTGGGGGATATCGAAGAACTCACCCCGCTTTCCATACGGGGTGAGTCCCACGCCCACGATGGCTGTTCGATCCTTGAAACTCACCGAAGCTCGCTCCGTTCAGATCTTGAAGCCGAACACTCGTGCGGCGTTACCGCCGACGATCGCCCGCTTCTCCTCGGGTGTGAGATCCGGGAGCTGTTCCTCCAGGAGCTTGATGGAGTTGGGCCAGGTGCCTTCGGGGTGCGGGTAGTCGTTGCCCCACATCAGTGGCTCGATGCCGGTGAACTCACGAGTCGCCACGGCGACCGGATCATAGATGAATCCGACGTGGCACTGGCGCCGCACGAACTCCGAGGGCTTCATCGAGAGCTTCGGCTTCACCCACATATGGTGCGCATCGTAGATTTCGTCCATCTGCGTCATGACCCACGCCAGCCATGACCCACCGGCTTCGACAGTCACCAGCTGCAGGCCTGGGAAACGGTCCAGCACACCGCTTGCGACGAAATAGGTCACTACGTAGGCCCCATCGATCTGTGCGCCCAGGATGTAGTTGATCACGGCGCCGCCCGGGCCGCGCTCGATGCGAGGCTCGTGACCGGTCCCGGAGTGAAAGGTGAGCGGCATGTTGAGACCCTGAACCAGCTCCCAGAAGGGATCGTAGGCAGGATCGTTGTAGGGACGGGCAGGCATGCGGGCGGGAAGGAAGAGCGCACGCAATCCGAGAGCGTGGACCCGCTTCACCTCCTCGCAGGCGGCCTTGATATCGGCCATCGGGCAGATGGCCACCGCGGCGAAGCGCTCCTGCTCGCTGGCGAAGATCTCGGCCACCCAGTCGTTGTAGGCCCGCGCGAGCGCCATCTGAAGCTCGGCATCCTCGCTCGCGAAGCTCGACTGCAGGAAGATCGTGGGAAAGACCACCTCCGCCGAGATGCCGTCCCGATCCTGATCGATGATCCGTTGCTTCAGATCATAGCCACCGGCTCGCGCGCGCTCGAGATCCTCTCCCTCGGGCGCCACATCCCCGCCGCCCATCTTGCGCGGACGCATACCATCGACGATGAGATGGGGAACACCATCGATCAGCTCCGTGCGTGGTACGCGATCTCGAAACTTCGCGGCAACACGTGTCGTAAAGAGATCCATCGGCTCGACGACGTGAGAGTCCGACGAGATGAGCTTGTAGTCGCTATTTGTCTGGGTCATGGAAACCTCCTGTCATGGGGCGGCACTCGTGCACCACTGCACCGAACCTCACCCCTCGGCATTGCTTTCAGATCCGGTACTCGCTCCGAGTGCCGGCAGGGAGAACCGGAGCGCGTGCGCACGTGCGGCCTCGGCGTCAGCTGGGCCCGCGCCGGAGAGACGCGCCTCCACCAGGGCCCAGCACACCGCGTGGATGGAACGCGCGTCTTCCTCGGGCCGCGTGTGGGGGAAGCTGCCATCGGCCTTTCCCGCTTCCAGAATGGCCAGCAGCGGCTCGTAGAGCGCGCGCTGAATGGCCGCGAATTCCGCCGGATGAAGACTGCGCAGGATCGCGGCCTCACTGGCAAAGGTGCGCGTGCGCCGCGCCCGACGTCGGTCGAAGCCCAGCGACAGCACCTCTTCGATCCAGCCCACCAGGCGGGCCGAGGGATCCGGCAGGGCATCCAGGCGCTTCTGCATACGCTGGCTGCTGTCGGCGGAATCCCGCTCGAAGACCGCCAGAAAGAGCTCTTCTTTGGAGTGGAAATGGCGGTAGAAGGCCCGGGTCGAAAGCCCGGCCTCCTCCAGAACGCCCGCAACCGTGGCCGCCGCATAGCCCCCGCTGCGCATCACCCGAAGCGACGCCGAGACGAGCGTCTCGACCTCGCGCTCATATCGGGCGCGCTGCTGCTCGAGCGAGCGGTCTACGGTGCGTTCTGAAAGGCTCATATCCGAAAGTGAAAATGGCACTTTCACTCCCAGAGCGCAAGCCCTATTTGACACCGATCGGAGTCGGCCCGGCTTCGGAGCAGGCTGGATTCCAGACCCGCCCCAGCCGAGCCGCTGCGGCACGGCGGCGGCACTCGAAGGGCTGCTCGCCTGCTCGGAGTCTCCCCGAAACCTCCAGCTCGTTCTCCGGAACTTCGGTAAGCATCGGGAAATACTTCTGAAAGCGTGATTCGGAGTCGAGCGCGAGACTGGGATCGAACCACTCGAAAGCTCCGTCCACTCTTTCCCTTTGCGGAGACGGACGCCGCGCAGGCGACCTGATCGTGCTCGACGGAGATCTACCCCCCCCACTCCCGGCCAGCCGATCGTCGCCGATGGTCACATGATTCGGCGGGCTGCACGGGTCCATGATCCGCCCTTGAGTCTCGGGTCGGGACCGCTACTGGTCTCCCCATGCGTCAACTCGCACGACTCATCGGAGGCGTCCTGTTCCTACTGGCTGCGTTCGTGCTTTACACCTACTGGACCATGCAGTCGCAGATGAGCGGCGGGGGGACGGAGCCGGAGGAGGTCTTCGAGGCCGTGATCGCGAGTCCAATCCCCGATGGCGTGAGTGGACTGCAGGCGGTCTCGTCCAACGGCATGCAGGGCTATCTCGCCTACGCGCGCTTCCGAGCGCGGTCCCTCGAGTCGGTCGGGTTGACGAGTCCGCCCTACGAGACTGTGGACTGCCAGGGCATCCGTTTCGCCCTGATGATTCCCGACTTCATCGACTCCCCGTTCTCGCCGGAGTGGGCACCGCTCGACGCGCGGGCCCCGACCTGCCTCGAGGCCGACTCGGTCCCGAACCACTGGGCCGTCGGGGCGCACAACCGCGTGGTCCTGGCTGGGGGTTTCATTCACGTCGCCAGCTCAGGTGACTGACCCCGTCCAGCCGAGCCACAGCGTAGAACCCGGTCGGGGCGCGCCGCTCGAACGGAATCGCCCCGGGATAGATGAAGTACCTGGCCGCAAGGCGGCTTAGGCTGAAATCAAGAGCTCTCTCTTGGCAAGAGGCGTCTGTTGTCCAGATCACCTGCCGACGTACCCCCTGAGCCGACTCTTCGTCGGGCCGTCGGGCGCGTGCCCCCACCCACGGTCGCCTGGTGTACCTACTCGACTGAGACCTGCTCGATATGGACCGTCACGGTCACGCGCTCCGTACCCGGCGGGTCCAGATCATAGTGCTCCTGCCCCATGTACTTCCGAGCGACCGCATCGATCGCGCTGCGATCGGGGTCGTCAGCCAACTCGGCAGTGCCACGAATCTCGAGGTAGTGCCACGCGTTCTCGGGGGACGCCGCGGAGATTGCAAGGCGCGGGTCAGCCTCGAGGTTTCGTACTTTTTGCCGCGAGCGCATCGTACTGAAACGCACGTGCTTGCCATCCCAAAGCAGACACACTGGGTGGTTCGAGATGCGCCCGTCGGGACGCAATGTTGCGACGTGCGCATAGCACTTCGAGTCGAGGATGTCTATGTGACTGTCCGGGATGTGGTCGAAAACACGTGACATGTCCTGCCTCCTGTTCGGAACTGCACTTTGGGCCGTAAAACAATCCGGTCGTTGGGTGCGATGTTCGAG
>JAFDDH010000298.1 GCA_019310975.1 Deltaproteobacteria bacterium
CGCTTCTCTTGCGGGCTCGATTGTGGAGCCAGTGAGAACGCAAAGGGCAAGCTCACGAAGCCCGTCGCACCAGCATCTTCCAGACGCTTGACGTCATCGGGAGTCACCTCTCCGTAGACGGGGACGACGGTGTCGAAGGGCTCGTTCTCCCGCCCGTACTCGCTACGCAATTTGTGAATCTCCTGCACGGTCGCAATCGCATCCTCGAGAAGCTGGCCGGGCCCGAGCCAGCCATCACCCACGCGAGCCGACCGGCGCAGCGCCACTCTGCTCGATCCGCCGCAGTAGATCGGGACCGGACGGGTCGGAGTGGGTGTCATGACAACGGGCGGGAAGTCGAAGAACTCGCCGTGGTGCTCGACCATTTCACCGCTCTGCAGCTTGCGGATCACCTCGATGCACTCGTCATAGCGGCGACCGCGCGTTGCGAAGTCGACGCCGAGCGCATCGAACTCCTCCTTCATCCAGCCCGCGCCGACGCCCAGCACGACCCGGTCGTTGCCGAAATAGGCGACGCTGCCGGTGGCCTTGGCGACCTCGATGGGGTTGCGCAGCGGCAGGATGAAGACGTTGGTTGCAAAGCGGATGCGCTCGGTCACCGCGCAGAGCGTCGCGATCAGTGACCAGCTCTCGGGCCAGAGCGTGTCGGCCGTGAACGAGTGGGGCTTGCCATCCTCGGAGTAGAGATATTTCGAGTTCTGGGAATCGAAGTGAAGCAGGTGGTCGGCAATCAATGCGCCGTGGAAGCCGATCTCCTCCACGTCCTTCGCGACCTCGACGACCTGATCGCCCTCGCAGAGGAAGAGGGATTGCCAGAACTTCATCGATGCTCTCCTTCATCGTGTCCAGGTGTGGGAACGTGGTCTGGGCCGGGTGAGCCTATTACGAGTCCAAGAGTATCGTAATAGACACAGACTCAATCGAGTAAATCGGTAGCAGCTCGGGCGGCGCTGAGGAAATTCTATGTAACTTACTGAAAAAGAATACTATTTCTGATATTTGGCCCAGTGATCATCTCGTTCTATTGCGGTGATTGGACCGTGTCTTCATAATATCGATACTATGCGCCTCGTTAATTGGCCAATTCTGGGAGCCGACAGCCGCGGCGGCAGTCGCCCATGAGCGCGGGCACGCTCCCCAGTCCCGGCCCCGGCCGTCCGCGCAGTGTCGAGGCACATCGAGCCATCCTCGACGCGACTCTCGAACTCGTCGCGGAGGTCGGGTTCGACCAGCTGAGTGTCGCCCGCGTGGCGCGCCGATCGGGCGTCAGCAAGGCGACGGTCTATCGTCGATGGCCATCGAAGCTCCCTCTGGTGATCGAGGCATTCTCCGAGCTTCCGACCCTCGAGGCCCCGGACAACGGAAACCTGGTCGACGATCTGATTGCCCTGCTGCGTCAGTTTGCGGAGATCCTGAGGGACACACCCCTGGCCCGTGTCCTTCCGGTGCTCGCTGGTGAGTGCGCGCACGACCCGGAGCTCTCGGCACTCCTCGCACCTCAGATCAAGGCGCGCCGTGCGCCCCTCATCCAGGCCCTGGAGCGTGCAGTATCCCGGTCGGAGCTCCCGCCCGATATCGACCTCGAGGCGTCGGTCGACGTTATCATGGGCCCGCTCGTCACGCGCATGCTCTTCACTGGCGCAGAAATCGAGCCGGACAACGTCCGCCGCTTCGTGGAGGCTGCGCTCTTCGGCATCAATCGCCTCCGATCCGACTGACGCGCGGATGACCGTCTGCAAACCTGGAAGAGAGCTGGATAGAGAGGTTGAAGCATGATCGAGTCAGCGGAGCTTCACGAGGTCTTCGACCTCACGGACCCGGATGCCAACGTGCTCTTCGACATGTCGCTGGACGATGCGCGCGAACGCCTCCGAAGCGGCGATGTAGGGCGGGTTCGGCAGATCGAGGGGCACTTCGCATTGGTGGTGCGTGAGGGCCAGCGGGTGCGCATGGCGCGCTCCCTCCAGGTGCCCATGCGCTACTTCATCGTCAAGCAGACCGCGGGGCCGGCGCTCTTGGTGGCCCATCGCATCGACGCCATCAAGCGATGGCTCGACGAGCGGGGTCTGGGGGATCAATTCCATCCCAGCTATACGCGCATGGTCCCGGCCCATTACATCACCGAGATCGCCCTGGTGGGCTGCCCGGATCCCAACCCCGTCCATCGCCGCTTCTTCTCACCGCGGCGCGAGATCTGGCCCGACGATCTCGATGCGATTGGGGAACGCTACATCGGCGCTCTCTCGGCGGAGATCCGCAAGTGGCTGCGCGGCCTGCCGGAGCACGAGCCCATCGGTGTGTCGTTCTCGGGCGGCATCGACAGCGGCGCTGTCTTCCTTGCCCTCTATCACGAGATTCGTCGGCTCGGCCTGAATCCGGCCAGGCTCAAGGCTTTCACGCTCAGCGTCGGTCGGGGTGGCGCGGACCTCGAGCAGGCTCGGCGCTTTCTGGCCGCACTCGATCTGCAGCTCTATCACGAGCCGGTGGAGGTCCCAGCCGCCTACCTGGACCTGCGCGAGACCATCCGCGTGATCGAGGACTACAAGCCCCTGGACATCCAGTCCGGCGCCATGGCGCTGGCGCTCTGTCGCGGAATCCGTGAGCGCTATCCGAGCTGGCGCCATCTGGTGGATGGCGATGGCGGCGACGAGAACCTGAAGGACTATCCCATCGAGGAGAACCCCGAGTTGACGATTCGCAGCGTCCTCAACAACTTGATGCTCTACCACGAGGGCTGGGGGGTCGATTCCATCAAGCACTCGCTGACCTACTCGGGAGGCCTGAGCCGAGGCTGCACCCGCGGCTTCGCGCCGGCAAGCCACTACGGATTCAAAGGCTTCAGCCCCTTCACGCTGCCGAATGTGGTGGAGGTGTCCGAGGGCATTCCCTTCATCGAGCTCACCGAATGGGATCACGAGAGGCTCTATCGGCTAAAGGGTGAGATCGTCTCCCGAGGCATCCGCGCCCTCACGGGCTTTGCGATGCCCGTCTTCGAGAAGCGGCGCTTCCAGCACGGGGCGCTCGCCGAGGGCGGGCTCGCGCGGCGGCTCCCCGAGAGCCCCACGGCCTACCGGGTCTTGTTTCAGTCGATCTTCGATGATCCTGCTGCCGCCGGACCTGGATGATGCCGCGATCCTGGCGGCGCGCGGAGAGCGCGCGGCGCTGGATCCCAGCCGGCCGCACGGCTTCTTCGTGGAGCCCGAGCCGGTGGCGGGAGGCGCGGTCGAGGACGTAGCGGCCATCTTCGTCACGGGGGCCGAGTGCCCCTTCCGCTGTCTGATGTGCGACCTCTGGAAGCACACGCTCGAGCGGAGTGCGAGCATTCCCCCCGTCGCGGGGCAGGTGGAGTGGGCGCTACAGGAGCTTCCCGATGCTCCCCACGTGAAGATCTACAACGCCGGTAGCTTCTTCGATTCGCAGGCCGTTACCAGAGCTGATCGTGCGCGCATCGCGGAACTCGTGCAGGGGCGTGAGCGCCTGATCGTGGAGTGTCATCCGAATCTGGTGGATCGGCGCTGCGCCGAGTTCGCGGCCGCCATTGCGCCGGTCAGGCTGGAGGTGGCGATCGGGCTCGAGACGATCGATCCGCTGGTACTCTCGCACCTCAACAAGGGCGTGAGTCTCTCCGACTTCGATCGCGCGGCGCGTCTCCTGCTCGAATTCGGCGTTGCGCTGCGCGCCTTCATTCTCTTGGGGCCTCCCGGCCACTTCGGTGCCGAGTCCGTCGACTGGGCGAGCCGCTCCCTGGACCACGCGCTCTCCCAGGGTGCGTCGTATGCAGTGGTGATTCCCGTGCGCCCGGGCAACGGCATTGTCGATCAGCTCGAGCGGCAGTGCCTCTTCGTGCGGCCGACTCTCACCGAGCTGGCACAGGTACTGGTCCATGGTCTCGAGTCGCGTGACACTTCACCGCAGCAGCGGAGTGATTGCTGTGTGTTGGCGGATCTGTGGGATATCGAAGACTTCTTCGATTGCCCCGACTGCGGGCCCCGGCGCGCGGACGCGCTGCGGCGCATGAACCTCACGCAGCGCACCCTCGCGGCGGTCAAGTGCCGGTGCCAGGATCCGAGCTAGAACGACGCGTGTACCACTGTGTGTAGAGGCACATCATGGCGGCGGCTGTCGATCTCCGCCGGCCGCCTCGATCCGGTGGTATCGATCGATCTCTGGACCGTGGATGATGCGCGTCATCCCGTTCGGCCAGCGCACCTCGATCGACTCGACGCGTGTCGATGATCCCAATCCGAAGTGCAGTGTGGTGGGATGCTGGCCCATTACGGTCTCGCCCGTGACGATCCGTCCCACGTGGGTCTGTTCGGCGGTGTGCACCGAGACGGATGCGCCGACTGGAGAGATTCCATCTCCCTCTTCTACCAGGCGGATTCCTATCCAATGGTTCCCGGTTTCGAGGCGATTCTGGTAGATGTGGAGCCTCTGCCCCTTCAGTCCCTGATCTTCCACGACGACGAGATCGACACGACCGTCGAGATCGAGGTCTCCGCTCAGGGCAGATCGGCTGTCGAAGGAATCGGCGACACCCAATAGGAAAGCGACGTTGACGAAGCCATTCCCTTCGAGGTTCATGAGCAGCTGGTTCTTCTGGTGGCCGTCCCACGATTCCGCTCCCGCGTATA
>JAFDDH010000108.1 GCA_019310975.1 Deltaproteobacteria bacterium
TGGAGGGGCCGTGGCTGGCACGCTCGTTGCTCTATATCGCCGTGGATGGTGCAGGGATCACCACGTCGTGAGTCCCACGCCCTCACGGGCATGGAGGAATTTTGATGCGATTGGGAACGCAGAAGAGGCGGAGCGGCTTTACGTTGATCGAGTTGATGATCGTGGTCGCGATCATCGGTGTGCTCGCGAGCGTCGCGATACCGTCCTTCCTCAACTACCAGCTGACTGCGAAGCGGGCGGAGGCCTACACCAACCTGTCCGCGCTCGCGAAGTCGCAGAAGGCGTACTTCGCCGAGTTCAACGAGTATTACCCGGCCGCGCCCGAGCCCGGTGCGAGCACCGGCGAGGCGCCGACGACCACCAAGCGGCCCGTGAAAGACCTGGCCACCGAGTTCGGACCGTTGGGTTTTACGCCTGAGGGCGATGTCTTCTTCGACTACGACAGCATCGTGGAGGGCTTTGCGGGCTGTACCTGCGTGGGCTGCTTCACGGCCACCGCCTACGGGAACCTGGACGGCGACAATCTCATGAGCGAGATCGTCTACTTCCACCCGGATGCAGCCGGCGCATGGTGCCCTGTCGGAGTCGGCGGTCATGGACCGCCGGCCGATCCCAAGACCGGCGCGATTCAGTGGGACATGGTCGTACGGCATCCGTCATCGGACATCTTCTGATCCCAGCTCTGCTGTGGATCCTTCAGCCGACCCGTTCTGGGAAGGGGCGAAACACATTGGCTGCCCGGATCATCTCCCTCGTTGCCTTCGTGGCGGTGGTCTTGGGAACGGGTGCCATCCACGCACGAATCCCGCCGACCACCGCGGTGGATGGGGGTGAAGCCTTCGTGCCGGATCCGGCGCTCGCGCGAGTTCTGAGCCTCGGCTTCAACTCGCTGGCTGCCGACTACTACTGGCTCCAGGCCGTGCAGGCCATCGGCGGCGATACTGTCATCACCGCCGAGCTGGCCGATCACCTCGGCAAGCTGATCGACGTGGTGACGACGCTGGATCCCTGGGTCGACCACCCCTACCGCTTCGCGGCGGTCTGGCTGATCGAGAGCGAGCAGAACGTGCGCACGGCGAATCGCCTGCTCGAGCGGGGTATCGCCCACCATCCCGAGGAATGGCGCAATCACTTCTATCTCGGCTTCAACCAATTCTACTACCTGATGGAGAACGAAGAGGCCGCTGAAGAGCTCCTGGAGGCCAGCCGGCTGCCCGGCTCGCCGGCCTACCTGGGTCGCCTGGTGGCCCGACTTCGCTCGGAGACCGCGGATATCGACGTCTCAGAGGTCTTTCTGCGCGAGCTCGTACGCGGCACCCAGGACGAGGCCAGTCGCGCGGGTTATGAGGCGGCATTGGACGAGATCGAGATCGAGAAGAAGGCCCGCCACCTCGATCGCGCGCGCAAGCAGTTCGAGACGCTGCACGGACGGGACATCATGAACGTGCGCGAACTCGTCGAGGGCCCACTGGCGGTGGTGCACGAGCTGCCGAATCCCGAGCCCGAGTCGCTGCCCAGGTCGCTTGGTCGCGGATCGGTCTGGGAGCTCGACTTCGAGACGGACACCATCGTCTCGACCTACTACGGGGATCGCTATCGGCTCCACTTCGCTCCCTGGGAGCGGGCGAAAGCGATCGAGTGGGCCAGGCAACGGCGCGCGAGGGAGCAGGTACAACCCAGGGAAGGGAATCTCGAATGACGCGGTCGACTCGCGACATCATCTGCGTAGAGGATGTCGTCAAGGATTTCCGGCCCGGCTTCGGCCTGCGAAGGAAGCGCGTCCTGCACGGCGTCTCCTTCGTGGTGAGGGAGGGCGAGATCTTCGGTTTCGTGGGCCCGAATGGGGCGGGCAAGACGACCATGCTGAAGGTTTTGATGGATCTGATCCGTCCGACTTCGGGCCGTGCGAGCATCCTGGGCTCAGACGTCTCGGAGACCGAGTTTCGCCATCAGGTCGGATTCCTGCCCGAGAATCCCTACTTCTATCCCTTCCTGACGGCACGCGAGATCCTGACCTTCTACGCGAAGCTTTCCGGCATGGCCGAGCCGACGCGCAGCCAGCGTGTGGCCGGCGTGATCGAGTGGGTCGGCCTCGAGCACGCCGCCGACGCGCGGCTCAAGACCTACTCGAAGGGGATGCTCCAGCGGGTCGGCATCGCCCAATCGTTGGTCCACGACCCGATTGTGGTCTTCCTCGACGAGCCCATGAGTGGGCTCGACCCTCTCGGGCGCAAGGAGATTCGTGACATCATCCTGCGCCTCAAGGCGGAGGGGAAGACCGTTTTCATGAACACCCACATCCTGACGGACGTGGAAATGATCTGCGATCGCGTGGCCATCATCGTCGAGGGCCAGATTCGCTATCAGGGCACCGTGGAGAATTTCCTGGAAGACGACGATATGCGCAGCGACGTGGTGCTCTCGCACCTCCCGGCCGATCTCGGCGTGCGACTCGATGAGGACTTCGATGCTCGCATCCAGGGAGTCGGCGACCGCATCGAGATCCACCTGCGCGACAAGGACGTGAGCCGCCTGCTCGAGATGGCACTCGCCGAGGGTGCCGAGGTGGTATCCGTGACCCAGCGGCGGATCTCTCTGGAGAGCATCTTTCTCGAGACTGTCGCGAAGAGCAGGGAGGGGAGCTCGAATCGATGAGAATCTGGATGCGCATCTGGGCCATCGCGACGAACACCCTGCGCGAGGCCATCCGGAACAAGCTGCTCTACACGCTGCTCTTCTTCTCGGTGGCGGTGATCGGCACCGCCGTCCTGATCGCGAGCCTGTCCTATGTGGAGGGCGCGCGCATCATCCAGGACCTCGGTCTTTCCGCGATCCGGCTCTTCGGCGTAGGCATCGCGGTCTTCGTGGGAATTGGGCTGATCCACGGCGAGGTGGAGCGGCGCACCGTCTACACCATTCTCTCCAAGCCCGTCTCGCGTACGCACTTCCTGCTCGGAAAATTCCTGGGTCTGGCGCTGACTGTCTGGCTGCAGCTGGTTCTGATGTCGATCGCCTTCGCCGGGGTCGTGCTCCTATCCGGTGGCACGCTGGGGTTTGGGCACGCCGCCGCGCTCTTCTTGGTAGGGATGGAGCTGATGCTGATCGTCGCGGTGGCGACGCTCTTCTCGGCTTTCACTACGCCGATGCTGGCCGCGCTCTTCACACTGGGTGTGTACGCACTCGGCCATCTCTCGCGTGAGCTCTACCACCTTGGCCAGCAGGCCGATGTCGCGAGTGTCACGTGGGTAGCGACCTGGGTGTATCGGCTGGTCCCCGATCTCGAGACCTTCAACAAGACCATCGAGGCGGCACACGGAATGCCGATCTCCGCGGTCGAGGTCGGGTTGTCTACCCTCTACGCAGTCGGCTATACGACTGCTCTGCTCTTCGCGGCGAGCTACATCTTCCGCCACCGGGACATGAAGTAGTCGCAGCCGGGTGGAGCTTCGGGCGGGCGCCTGCGCACCGCCATGGAGGGGGGCAGATGATCGACGCAGCGGGCGGGCCGCTTCTCGCCATGACTGCGATGGCGTTCGGGCTCGTGGTTGGATCGTTCCTCAACGTCGTGATCCATCGGCTGCCGGAGGGGCGTTCGATCGCCTATCCGGGGTCGCACTGCCCGGCCTGTGAGGCGCCGATCGCGCCCTGGGACAACGTCCCGCTGCTCTCCTACGTGCTGCTGCGCGGCCGTTGCCGCCAGTGCCGGGTCCACATCTCGGTCCGCTATCCACTGGTCGAGCTGCTCACGGGTTGTCTATTCGTGTTGGTCCTCTGGCGCTTCGGGCCGGCCTGGCAGGCACCGCTCTACATGATCTTTGCAGCCGGGCTGCTGACCGCCGCCGCCATCGACCTCGATCACCAGATCATTCCGGACGAGATCTCCCTCGGCGGACTCGCGCTGGGCATGATCGCGGTACCCGGCGTTCAGGCCTGGGCGGGCGCGAGCTACACCGAGGCGCTTGCCCACAGCGCGCTCGGTGCGGTGGTCGGGGGCGGCACGCTCTGGGTCGTCGCCTTCTTGCACGCACGCGTCTCCGTCGCGACGGGCCGTCAGTTCGTGCACTGGCCCGGCGAGGGCGAATCACTTCCTCGCCCGAGCGAAGCGGACTACTGGCTCTGGTTCCCGGGGCTCGGACTCGGCGACGTCAAGCTCCTGGCCATGATCGGCGCGTTCCTCGGCCCGATGGGGGTGTTGCAGACCATCGTCGTGGCCTCGGCCGTGGGGCTCGTGGTGGGCGTGGCCTGGGCGGCGCTGATTCGCAGCTGGAGAAGCCCCTTCGGCTTTGCGCCCGCGATTGCGATGGGTGCGATCGTGGCGATGTTCGCGCCGATTCGCGATTGGTCCTCGTTCCTGTGAGGGAGAAGCACGAGTTGGTTCCCCAGCTTGGATTCGAACCAAGATTCGCGGATTCAGAGTCCGCTGTCCTGCCGTTAGACGACCGGGGAACACTGCTCGCGAGGGCCGGATCGGCAACCTGGTATCGCAGGCGTCGCGGCGGCCGAGATCTTAGTGCGCCCGGGTCCGACTCTCAACGATCGGAGCCTTCAGCGCGGTGGTAGAGAGCCTTCAGCGCGGTGGTAGAGAGCCTCGAGCGCATTGGTAGAGAGCCTTCAGCTGCATTGGTAGAGAGCCTTCAGCTCTCGTGGGCATCCGCCCGTGCTTCGGCCATCTCGATCGCGCGGCCCAGGCGCTGGACGCTGCGATCCCGGCCCACGACCTCCAGTGTCTCGAAGATGCCGGGGGAGTTCGGGCCGCCAGTGACAGCCACGCGCACCGGCTGGGCGAGCTTGCCCATCTTCAGGCCTCCGTGTGCGTCGGCGACCTCGTCGAAGAGTTTCTGGAGAGCGCCCTCACTCCAGTCGGATAGCGTCTGCATGCCGTCGCGCAGGTCACGCAGAAGTGGTGCCACCACCGGGCGCAGGTGCTTCTGGACGGCCTTCTGCTGGTAGTCGAGCTCGTCACGCAGCTGCCAGCGGGCGAGTTCCGCCATTTCCACCAGCGTCTTGCTGCGCTCGCGCAGCAGGTCGAGCAGCTTGCGAAGAGCGGGCGTGTCCTGGACCGAGCCGCCGGCCACACGCTCGAGATGCGGATGCACGCGGGCAAAGAGGTCGTCGCCCTTCAGCGCCTTGATGTAGTGCTGATCGAGCCATTCGAGCTTGGGAAGCTCGGCGCGCGCCGCCGAGCGTCCCACATTCGCCAGATCGAAGAGCCGCGTGATGTCGTCGAGCCCGAAGATCTCGTCGTCGCCATGCGACCAGCCCAGCCTCACAAGCCAATTGGCCACTGCCTCGGCGAGGTAGCCCTCGTCGCGGAATTGCTGAATCGAGACGTTGTCGCGCCGCTTGCTGAGCTTCTTGCCCGATTCGCCCACGATCAAGGGCAGGTGTGCAAAGGCGGGCAGCGGGGCATCCAGCGCCCGGTAGATGGCGACCTGCAGCGGCGTATTCGGGTGGTGGTCGGCGCCGCGGATCACGTGTGTGATCGACATATCGAGGTCGTCCACCACCACCGCCAGGTTGTAGAGTGCCGTGCCGTCGCTGCGCTGGATGATCGCATCGCCGATCTGGCTGGCGTCCTGTCCGCTGTGGCCGAACACCAGGTCGTCGAAGTCGAGCATGCCCTCAGCGGGCACGCGCAGGCGCACCGTATGCGTCCCACAGTCGGGGCCGAGGTGGAGGTTGCGGCAGCGTCCGTCGTAGATCCCCTTGCCGCCCGCGGCCAGGTCGGCCTGCTTGCGCGCCTCGAGATCCTCGCGCTCGCAGACGCAGCGGTACGCACTGTCGTCAGCAAGCAGCTGCTCGAGCACCTCGCGGTAGCGGTCGCGCCGCTCACTCTGGCGGAAGGGACCCTCGTCCCAGTCGAGCCCGAGCCAGTGCAGGCCCTCGAGCACGGCGGCCTCGGCCTTGCGGCTGGAGCGATCCTCGTCGGTGTCCTCGATGCGCAGCACGAAGCGCCCGCCATGCCGGCGCGCGTACGCCCAGCTGTAGAGCGCCGTGCGGGCGCTTCCCAGATGCAGATACCCCGTGGGGCTCGGAGCGAATCGGGTGCGGACACTGGCCATCGGCGCGCGAGCATACCCCAGCTCGCGCGCCGGCCCCGGAGGCACGCCGGGCACACGGCGTTTCGCATGGCGGTGGACGGGGCGGTCTGCTATCCCCTGGGCCCTCCCCACCGCTCGGGGATTGAGTCAAGTACCCGAATTTAAATGATTTTCTGAATATCTCGTCGCGGGAGGACAGCTTCCATGAAGCTGCGGGTCGACGGTCTCACCGACAACCCGGTCGAGCGCCACCTCAGCGTCTCCCCGGCCTGGTGGGCGGAGCGCGTGGCGGGCTCCACCGACGACTCGCACGAGTGGGTGGGCGAGCCCGGATTTGACCTCAGGGCGAGCATGCTGGGGCAGGACATCCTGCTCGAGGGAAGCTTCGCGGGCGAGATGGAAGTGGCATGCAGCCGATGTCTCAAGCGCTATCGTCAGCCGCTCCGAGAATCCTGGCGGCTCGTCCTCGAGCCTGTGGGCGCTCGGACGCCGCCGGATCCGGAGGGGGTGGAGATGCTCGAGCGCGACGGTCTTTGCCTGGCCGACGATCTCGATGTGGGCTGGTATCGGGGTAAGACGTTGGAGCTCGATCCCTTCCTGGGCGAGGTCGTCTCCCTCGCCATGCCGCTCCAGCCGCTCTGCCGCGAGAATTGCGCGGGACTCTGCCCGCGATGCGGCATCGACCGCAACCAGGAAAGCTGCGACTGCAGCGAAATAAACGCCGACTCGCCTTTCGCGGCATTGGCCGCGCTGAAGAAGAAGTCGGGAGGGAGTGGCTGATGGCCGTACCGAAGCGAAAGACATCCAAGTCGAAGCGCGATAAACGTCGGGCGCACGACGGACTGGTGAGTCCGCCCGCGAGCGTCTGCCCGCAATGCGGAGCGCCCAAGCGGCCGCACCACGTCTGTGCGGCCTGTGGTAGCTACAAGGGCCAGACCGTCATCGAGACCGACGAGGACTGATCCCACGTGTTGGCGTTGCTCTTCCCGGGTCAGGGGTCGCAGGAGGTCGGCATGGGGCGCGACGTCTACGAGACCTCGGCCGCAGCCCGCTCCATATTCGATTCCGCCGACGAGACGCTCGGCTTCGAAATCTCGCGGCTCTGCTTCGAGGGGCCGGAGGACGAGCTGCGCCGTACCGAGATCCAACAGCCGGCCTTGCTCACCACCAGCATTGCGCTGCTACGCGCCCTGGAAGAGGCCGGGCCGGTGCGTCCCGCCTACGTGGGTGGGCACAGCCTGGGCGAGTACTCGGCCTTGGTGGCATGCGGTGCGTTGGCTTTCGAGGATTCTGTTCGGCTCGTGAATCTGCGTGGCCGCTACATGCAGGAGGCCGTCGCCGAAGGGCGCGGCGCGATGGCGGCCGTGCTCGGCTGTGCGCCGGACCAGGTCGCAGAAACCTGCCAGGCGGTTGCGGCGGAGCGCGGCGAAGTCGTTGCGCCGGCCAACTTCAATTCGCCGCAGCAGACGGTGATCGCCGGCGAGGCGCAGGCGGTCGAAAAGGCGAGCGAACGGCTGAAGGAGCTCGGTGCCAAACGTGTGGTAGCGCTCGCGGTATCGGCTCCCTTTCACTGTGGACTGATGGCGCCGGCGGCCGAGAAGCTCCGGCCCGAGCTGGATCGCGTGACCTTTTCAGATCCGAATCCGCCCTTGGTCTCGAACGTCGAGGCCGAGCCGAATTCATCTGCGGGCCACATCGCCGACCTGCTCGAGCAACAGGTGACGGCGCCGGTCCGCTTTACCGAGATGATCGATAAGATGACAGCACTCGGCGTGACCCGATACCTCGAGGTGGGGGCGGGCCGTGTCCTATCGGGACTGATTGCTCGTATCCAGCGTCGCAGCCAGCGCGCTAGCCTCGGAAGTCGGGATGAGCTCGATGCTGCGAGCGAGTTTGTAAGCGGCGGATGAGGCGGGTTGTCTCCCTACGGGGTGTCGCGATCCCTTGCAATGGTCCGGCAAAGGACCGACGCTAGGCGGGGCCGAACCCCCCTACCGGCAAGTTGTGTGGAGGTTTGCATCGATGTCGCTCGAAGAGCGCGTAACCGGTCTGATCGTCGAGCAGCTCGGCGTGTCTCGCGAGGAAGTCGTGGGCAAGGCCTCATTCGTGGATGATCTCGGGGCCGATTCGCTCGATATCGTCGAGCTGGTGATGTCCCTGGAGGAGTCCTTCGACATCGAGATCCCCGACGAGGACGCCGAGAAAATCCAGACCATCGGTGACGCAATCGCCTACCTGAAAGAGCGCTTGGAGAGCTGATCCCTATGCCGGCCGCCGCCGGCCCGACAACCCGCGTCGTGGTCACTGGAATCGGCTGCGTCTCGCCGCTCGGCGCGAACGTGGAGTCGACCTGGCGGGCAGCGATCGCGGGCGAGTCGGGCATCCGCCAGATCACCCGGTTCGATGCGGTCGACTTCGCGTGCCGTGTCGCGGGCGAGGTCGACGCGCCACTCGAGCCCAGCGCGCTGTCCGCCAAGGATCTGCGCCGCACGGATCGCTCCGTTCTGATGGCGCTGGTGGCAGCGGAGGAGGCGCTGGCCGATTCGGGGCTCGCGCTCGATCAGGAGGATTGCGATCGCATTGGCGTCGCGATTGGATCCGGGATCGGTGGCCTGGGCACGATCGTCGAGAACGACCGCGTTCTGGTCGAGCGCGGCCCGCGCCGTGTCTCGCCCTTCACGATCCCGATGGGCATCGCCAACATGGCCAGCGGTCTCGTCTCGCTCCATCACGGTCTGCGCGGCCCGAACCTCTGCCACGTGAGCGCCTGTGCGAGCGGCGCCCACTCGATCGGCGAGGGCACGCGGCTGATTCAGCGCGGCGAGGCCGACGTCATGCTGGTCGGTGGCACCGAGGCCCCCATCCTGGAAGTGGCGCTGGCCGGCTTCGCGTCCATGAAGGCGCTCTCTACGCACAACGATGCGCCTACGGAAGCGAGCCGTCCCTTCGATCGCGGGCGCGACGGCTTCGTGATGGGCGAGGGGGCGGGCTTGCTCGTGCTCGAGTCCGAGGAACACTCGCGGACGCGGGGTGCGAGCGTGCTGGCCCGTGTCGCGGGCTACGGGGCGACGGCTGACGCTTCACATATGGTGGCACCGGATCCAGAGGGTCGGGGTGCTGCGCGCTGCATCGAGCTCGCGCTGGCCGACGCCGGGCTGCCCCCGGAGCAGATCGGCTACGTGAATGCCCATGCGACGAGCACGCCGGCTGGTGATCCCACCGAGGTGACGGCGTTGCGCCGAGTCTTTGGAAGCCACATCGAACGGCTGCCGATTTCCGCCACCAAGTCCATGACGGGACATCTGCTCGGCGCTGCGGGTGCCCTCGAGGCCATTCTCAGCATTCGCGCGTTGAGATCCGGTGTGCTGCCCCCGACCATCAACCTCGATGACCCCGATCCCGAGTGCGAGCTCGACCATGTGGCCAACAAGGCGCGCCCGGCCCACGTCGCGGCTGCGCTCTCGAATTCGTTCGGATTCGGGGGCACGAATGCGACCCTCGTTCTGACGGTCGACGAGCTTTGAGCGCCCAGGAAAGGAATCCCCGCATGCCCCATTCCGCCACCCCCGAGCTCGACGTCGCAGATGCCGAGATCGCCCTGCTCGTGCGGCGCGAGGGTCGGAGGCAGGGCCTCTGCATCGAGCTGATCGCCTCGGAGAACTTCGTCTCCGAGGCGGTGCTCGAAGCCGTGGGCAGCGTGCTGACCAACAAATACGCGGAGGGCTACCCGGGCCGGCGCTACTACGGTGGCTGCGAGTTCGTGGACGACGTGGAAGATCTCGCCCGCGATAGGGCGAAGCGACTCTTCGGCATGGACCACGCCAATGTGCAGCCTCACTCGGGCTCGCAGGCGAACGCCGCTGTATACCAGGCGCTACTCGAAGCCGGCGACACCATATTGGCGATGAATCTGGATCACGGCGGACACCTGACTCACGGCAGTCCCGTCAACTTTTCGGGCAAGATGTATCGCATCGTTCCCTACGGGGTGAGCCAGACCGATGAGTGCATCGACTACGACGTGCTGCGCGAGCTCGCACTCGAGCACCGGCCCAAGATGATCCAGTGCGGGGCCACCGCCTATTCGCGCACCATCGACTTCCAGCGCTTCCGTGCCATCGCGGACGAGGTGGGTGCCGTCCTCTTCGCCGACATTGCGCACATTGCGGGGTTGGTCGCGGTCGGCCTGCATCCGAGCCCCGCCGGCTACGCGCAGGTGGTCAGCACGACTACGCACAAGACATTGCGCGGTCCACGTGGTGGCATGATTCTCTGTGATTCGGACTACGCAAAGCGGATCGACAGCGCGATCTTCCCCGGCATGCAGGGTGGGCCGCTCATGCACGTGATCGCAGGTAAGGCCGTGGCCTTCAAGGAGGCGCTCTCCCCCGAGTTCAAGGCCTACTGCGAGCAGATCGTCGCCAACGCGAAGGCGCTCAGTCAGTCGGTGGCCGGGGCCGGCTACAGGGTCGTCGCAGGAGGCACCGATAACCACCTCTTCATGATCTCATTGGTGGATCGCGACACCACTGGCAAGGCCGCCCAGATCGCTCTCGACCGCGCTGGGATTACAGCCAACAAGAACATGGTGCCCTTCGATCCGCGCAGACCGATGGTGACTTCTGGTGTGCGCATCGGTACGCCGGCCGTCACCACGCGCGGCATGCGCGAACCCGAGATGCGGGAGATCGGCGGCTTTCTGCATCGCGTGTTGGCCAATCCGGGCGATATCGACGAACTCGACCGCATCCGCGGGGACGTCGAGACGCTGTGCCGGCGCTTTCCCCTTTACACCGACCGCTGGAGCGATCAGGACTGAGCCGTGCGCTGCCCCTCTTGTGGTGACGAGGCGAATCGTGTGATCGACACCCGGCTGTCGCGAGACGGCGAGGAGATCCGTCGCCGTCGCGAATGCGAGGAGTGCAAGCGCCGGTTTACGACGCGCGAGCGGGTCGAGCGCTCGCTGCCCAAGATCATCAAGCGCGATGCCAGGCGCGAGGATTACTCGCGCGAGAAGCTTCAGCGCGGGCTCGACAGTGCCTGTGTGAAGCGACCGGTCTCCGTCGACGCGCTGGAGCGGATAGCGGATCGCGTGGAGCGCTGGCTGCAGGAGCGAGGTGACGCCGAGGTGGCCAGCGCCGAACTCGGGGAGCGTCTCATGGACGAGCTGAAGGTCCTCGATCGCCTGGCCGCGATCCGCTTTGCCTCGGTCTTCCATGAATTCGAGAGTACCGACGACTACGCGGAGTTCATCGCCAGGCTCGAGGCCGACGACGAGGGCGGGGACGAATGAGCGGCGCCCACGACTTCGAGCATTGGATGCGCGCCGCGCTGGCGAGCGCGCGGAGAGCGTCTGGGCGGACGCATCCCAATCCGAGCGTCGGTGCCATCGTCCAGCGCGGCGGGCGCCTGCTCGGCCGCGGTGCGACCCGGCCGCCCGGCGGCCCGCACGCCGAAGTCATTGCGCTGCGCAGCGCCCAGCGCAAGCACGGCGGGCGCGCGCTGCGCGGCGCCACGCTCGTCGTCACCCTCGAGCCCTGCTGCTTCGAGGGACGCACGGGCCCGTGCACCGATGCCATCATCGAGGCGGGCATCGGCCGCATCGTGGTGGGCTGCCGCGACCCGCATCCGCGGGTGAACGGGCGCGGGCTGCGCAGCCTGCGCGCGGCCGGCGTCGAGGTCGTCCAAGGTGTGCTCGAGGCCGAATGTCGCGAGCATCACCGTGGTTTCTTCTCGGTGTGCGAGCGCGGGCGGCCCTTTGTCAGTCTCAAGCTCGCGAGCACGCTGGACGGTCGGATCGCAACCCGCAGCGGCGATTCACGCTGGATCACGGGGCCCGAGGCGAGGCGCTGGGTCCACGCCCGGCGGGCTGTCGCCGACGCCATCATGGTCGGCTCTGGCACCGCCCTGGCGGACGACCCGGACCTGGGTGCTCGGCGCGGCGAGCGCGTAATTCGTCGACCGGCCCGGGTGCTGGTGGACTCGCGCCTGCGCGTTCCCGCCTCGGCCGCCCTCTACCGGCTGATCAGCGACGACAGCCCCACTTACGTGATCACGCGCACGGCGGCGCGCGGCCGGCGCGCGGTATCGAGGGCGGGGGCGCAGCTCATCGACGTGGCGGGCAAGCCGGGCGCCCTGGACCTCGAGGCTGCGCTCGAGCAGCTTGCGGAGGCGGGCCTGACGAATGTCTTCGTCGAGGGGGGTGGAGGACTGGCGGCGGCGCTCTTGCGGCTTGGACTGGTGGACGAGATACACTGGATCACGGCGCCGCGATTGATCGGAGGCGACGGTCGCGAGGCGGTCGGCGGACTTGGGGTCGATGCGCTCTCCGACTCGATCGGATTGGAGATCTCGCGAGTGCGGCGGCTGGGTGATGATTGGCACGTCCAGGCTCGTGTCGCCGAGCCGAAGAGCCGGGGCCGAAGCAGGGGAGGGGTACGCCGGAGGTGAACGTCTACGACTCGAACCTGGATGCCACCGGTCTGCGCTTCGGTGTGGTCGTCTCGCGCTTCAACCACCTGATCAGCGCGGCCCTGCTCGAGGGCTGCGAGCGGGCGCTCGTACAGCGCGGCGCCGACCCCGAAGCCATCGATGTGGCTTGGGTGCCGGGCGCATTCGAGATTCCCCAGGCCGCGCGAATGATGGCGGAGAGCGGTCGCTACGCGGCAATCATCACATTGGGCTCGGTAATTCGCGGGGGCACGCCGCACTTCGACTACGTCTGCATCGGCGTCACCGACGGTGTGCGCGAGGTGATGCGCGATACTGGCATTCCCGTGGCGTTCGGCGTGCTGACCACGGATGATGTCGAGCAGGCGTTGGCACGCTCGGGCGGCGAGGACGGAAACAAGGGCGGTGAGGTCGCGCTCGCCGCCATCGAGATGGCGCGTCTCCGCTCCGCGCTGGGCAAGCCGGCGGGTGATTGCAAATGAGCGAGAAGACCGGCAGATCGTCGCGCCGGCGGGCCAGGGAGGTCGCGCTGCAGGTTCTCTATGCCATCGATCTAGCGCTGCGCGAGCGACCGGTGGACGCTTCGGCCAACCAGACCAGCGCTTCGCAGGAGAAGGCCAAGGTCGATGTGCTCGCCATCGCGTCTGCGCAGACTCAGCCATGCGCGGCCTTTGACGCCGTCGCCAAGCATTTCGAGATGCCGGTGGGCGCCCGCACCTTCGCGAAGGAGCTGGCGGTGCAGGTACGCGAGCAGGTCGACGAGCTAGACCAGGAGATCACCGCACACGCAGAGAATTGGCGCATCGCGCGGATGGCGGCCGTCGACCGCAACATCCTGCGCCTGGGCACCTACGAGCTCCGTTTTACGGATACACCCACAGCAATCATCCTCAACGAAGCGGTCGATCTGGCTCGGCGCTACGGTAGCGATCCCTCGCCGGCGTTCGTGAATGGCATCCTCGACGCGGTGGCGCGCGGTGTGCGCGAGG
>JAFDDH010000109.1 GCA_019310975.1 Deltaproteobacteria bacterium
AAGCGTTTGAAGCCGTCGAGGTCCAGCAGGCACGTGGCCACGAGACCGTTGCGCCTTCCGGCGATAATCAAGGCTTGCTCGAGCCGATCTTGATAGAGTCGCCGGTTCGCGAGTCCCGTGAGCGCATCGAAGTAGGCAAGGGAGCGATTCTCTTCGTAGAGTCGGGCATTGCCCAGAGCAGCGGCTGTCTGATCCGCGAGCTGGCGGACGAAGATGGCGCGATCCGTATCGAGGCCGAGCTTCTCCTTATGACCGAGCGCAATCAGCCCGATCAGGTTCTGCTGGATGAAGAGGGGCACGATGAGGCTGGTGGTGATGCCGGCCTCGACGAGGGGCGCGAGGTAGTGGGGAGAATCGCCCGCCAGCTCGATCACGAGATGATCGGGATCCTCGTGAAGCTGATGGACCTCCTCGGGGCTGAACGGATCCACTTCCGCGGGTGAACGAACTCTCCCGGGCGTATCGCTCAGGTAGAGCTGCAGACCGTGCGGTGCATTCGTTCTCATCAGCACTACGGCGACGAAATCGCAGGGGTAGAGATCGCGCACGCGCTCAAGCAGCGCACCCAGGATGCCTCTGGTCTCGATTGCGGAGACGACGAGCCGGCTGATCTCGATCGACGTCTCCATGCAGTGCAGCTGCGACCGCAGCCGGTGGGCCATCGCGTCGAACGAGCGCCCCAGCACGTGGACCTCGTCGCCCTGGCCGATCGCAGCGTGGACGCCGAGATTGCCCCCGTCGAGCCACCTCGTCTTCTCGACAAGTTGCTCGAGCGGCGCCAGCCGGCGCTGGATCTGCCGGAAGGTAAGCAGCGTAGCCAGACACAGGAAGAGAAGGACGAGGTAGGGTGCCTTCGCCCGAACCTGGCCAACGAGATCGAGCGCCTGATTGCCCGCGGACAGAAACGCGAGAGCACCGACCGGCAGCAACACGCAGCCGAGGATCACGAGCAGAAGCTGGTGCTCGAGCTTGCTATTCCGCGTGAAGTGCAGCTTCACAATTCCTGGCCTCTACCGGTACTCGAGATCCGATCGAAGCTCCAGTCGCACTCGACCCGACCAATGCAATCTCCTCGGACTTGATCGGCCGACCGGCCCGCGTCGCTGAGCCTAAGTTGCCCACGACGAAAGCCCGCAGAAGTCGGTAAAATCCAACTGGGCTAGAACCATTCCAGTCGTGTCGGTCGTGTCGAAAGACCGGACAGATTGGCTGGCGGCGGTGTGTGACCCGCTGCCAGGCAAGGCCCTAGAGGCGCTGCACGATCATCCGGCTAGGGCAGCTCGTCAGCACCGATCGGCAAGCATTCTGCCGCACGCGGTGGCATGGGGATGCGTCTAGAAGGTCGCGATCGGATTGACCGGGCTGCCGGTTGCGCCGGCGAGCCGCAAGGGCGCCAGCTGGAAGTGAAACTCCCAGCACTCGCGTTCAGCGGCAGCCTCCGCGAGCGGCTCGAGGTCACAGTTGTCGAGTAGCCAGAGTCCCATCGCGACGATCCCGACCGCGTGCACCGGACTGCGCATCGACGGATAGCCGGATGGGTGGACGTCCTGGGCGGTGTCGCAGCCGATCAGTGCGACGTCGCGCTCGTAGAGCCAAGGCAGGCACGCGGCGTGCCAGCCGGCGCGTCCTACCTCGGCAGTGCGATCGGGGCCGCGCTCGCGCTTGCGACGGCCGTAGCCGGTGCGCAGCAGCAAGGCGTCGCCGGGGCCGACCGCGACGCGCTGTGCCGCGCAGGCCGCATCGAGGTCGGCCGGGAACACGCCGTCGCCGGGCTCGAGCCAATCTACGCCACGACTGCGCGCGACGTCGAGCAACACGCCGCGCGTCGCGACGCCCGCCGGCAGATCTGTCATCGCGAGCGCCTCCGCCCCGCCCCGCGACGTGACCTCGGACGCCGCCCGCCCGCCGTACATCTTGCCGTCCCAGAAGTAGTGCGAGAGTGCATCCAGATGCGTCACCGAATAGCCGTGAAAAACCAGGCCAATATACTCCGCCGCGCCGCCAAAGCGTGGAGATGCCGGCAGACCCTGACCGGTCGAGAGCATGAAGCGCTGCGGCGGCCCGAAGCTCTGGTCGGCCGCGGGGGCCGGCTCGATATCCCAGGCGCACGAGATTGCGACACCGTCCGCGATCAACCGCGCGGCCGCCGCACGGCGCTCGGCCGTGACGTGATTGAGCGTGCCGAATCGGTCGTCATCGCCGAAACGGCCCCAATTCGAGAGCATCTCGAACCAGGAGAGGACCTCGGACTCGGACGGTACGACGTGAGACATCGAGCGATGATAGGGCGGTCGAAGCTGCCGGGGTCGGGTCTCGAGGGGCGCCAGCGCTGAGGGGAGAGCGCCACAATTCCGCATGAGTTCTCCGGAAGACCTCTCCGAGGTGACCGGCAAGGGGATCCTACGGTATAGAAAGCCGCGTGCCGCGAACCCTCTCTCTTTTCTGGCTACTCGTCAGCCTTGGCTCCGCGGCGAAAGCCATACCGAGCACCCTTTCCGAACCGATTCTCCCTCCAGAGATTCTCAGCTTCACCGCGGACGACGCCTATGTCTCCTCCGGAACCACCATTGCGTTGTCATGGACGACGCAGGACGGAGATGGGTTCTCGATTGCGCCGGATATCGGTGACGTCTCTGGATTCACCTCGAATGGGGTGGGATCGATGATGCTGATTCCGACTTCCAATACGACCTACACCCTGACGGTGACGAATGTTTCCGGCAGCGCGAGCGCTGATCTACGGATCGGTGTCGGGCCGCCTCGCCCGAACATTCTCTTCTTCCTCGTGGACGACATGGGATGGCAGGACACCTCCGTGCCCTTTCACCACGACGTGGCTGGCGCGCCGATCGTCTCCGAGCTGAACGACCGATATATCACCCCCAACATGCAGCTGCTCGCCGACAAGTCGATGAAGTTCACCCAGGCCTATTTCTCACCGGTCTGTACCCCGAGCCGCGTCTCCATCATGACCGGGATGAACGCGACGCGTCATCATGTCACGACCTGGACCCATGCATTCACTCCCCAGGACACCGGCACCAACGATATCCCACATCTCGACGATCCCACCGCTTGGCGCAGGGCGGGTATGGACGCAACCGATATCCCGCTGCCCAGCCTGCTCCAGCAACAGGGATTTCGAACCATTCATGCGGGTAAGGCACATTTCGGCACCAACGGGACCTTCGCGGGCGATCCGAGCGACATCGGATTCGATGTGAATATTGCCGGTCATGGCGCCGGCTATCCCGGCTCGTATCGGGGCACAGAGAACTTTGGATCTGGAGGCGATCAGGTCCCTGGGCTCGAGGCCTATCACGGGCAGCCCATCTTCCTCACCGAAGCCTTGACCCTCGAAATGAACCTGGCGATATCGGACGCTGTGAGCGATGGCGTGCCATTCTTTGCCTATATGTCGCACTATGCGGTCCACGCTCCTTTTACGGAAGACGCCCGATTCTCCTCCAACTACCCAGCGCTTACCGGCGGCGCCAAGGCCTACGCAACCATGATCGAGGGAATCGACAAATCGTTGGGGGACATCCTTTCACATATCCAATCGCTTGGCGAAGCAGAGAACACTTTGGTGGTCTTTGTCTCGGACAACGGCGGCGATGCACCAATCAGCGCCGGCAATACACCCCTGCGTGGAAAGAAGGGAAATCGCCATGAGGGCGGCCAACGAGTACCGATGATGATTGGCTGGGCCGAAACCCGAGCGAGCAACCAATTCCAGCAATCCCTGTCGATCCCGTTGGACAGCCGTTGCGACGACATCGTCGTCGGCTACGACCTATTTCCGACATTGCTCGGCCTGAGCGGCGGAAGTGTGCAACACGAGATCGACGGAGTGGATCTACGACCCTACCTGCTGGGGCAGCCCGGACCGCATCGCGTGCAGGAATTCGTTGTGCATTTTCCACACGGCCATCGACACGACCACTACGCGACGATCCGGCAAGGGGATTGGAAGCTGATTCATCACTATGGCGATGCGTCGTACGAGCTATATGCCCTCTCCTCTGATATTGGTGAGACCACCGATCTGTCTTCTACCCAACCAGAAAGGCTGATGGCGATGTCCCGCCGCCTGGCCCGGGAACTGGATCGGATGGATGCCCAATATTCGCGAAATTTGAATACCGGGAGGGATCAACAACCGGTCATGCCAGACCTGCCAACCCTTGATCTGGACGGAGATGGCATCAGCGATCTGGATGAGGATGCGAACCGAAACGGCCTGGTTGATTCTTTTGAAACCGATCCAGACAGTCCGGACACCGACGGTGACGAGTGGGAGGACTCGCTCGACAATTGCCCGACGATATTCGACCCCACGAACGTCTGCGAGCTCGCGGTCCCCGTCCTATCGACGAAGGGCTACGTTCTACTTGTTGGGATCCTCGCTCTACTGAGCATCCGCACGATCATCGGGCATCGCCGCCTGGCCTAGCGAAAACCCGCTTCGACGCCGCGTGGACTGCAGTCAATCTTGTGCGCCCCCGCCCAGAGACATTCAGATCCCGCTTCCTACGGCTCTATTTGGAGCCTGGGTTGGCCCGTGGTGGTCAACATGGGAGCACACACGCTCTTCTCCCTGATCGATTTGTTCTGGATCGGCGGGCTGGGGACGGATGCGATCGCCGCCGTGGCGCTGTGCGGAAACGTCATGTTCTCGATGTTCGGCTTGACCGTCATCATCCAATCCGGCGCCCTGGCCATGATCTCGCGCCGGGTCGGTGCCGGCGAACTGCAGGGCATGGACGGTGCCGAGGGGGTTGCGGCCCAGATTGGGTGTGGCCGGCGCGGCAATCGCGTCGCTGATCTGTCAGGTCCTCGGGTTGGTGATGCTGATCGGACTCTACAGCCGGCGCGACCTGGGTTTTCCCCACCCCGGCGTGCTGCGATGGTACGGTGCGAGCGCCTGGGGTCGGATGCTCAGGATTGGCATCCCCGGCGGACTCTCCGCTCTGACGCGACCCTTCAGCACACTCTTCCTACTCAAGGTGATCGCTTCCTTTGGAGCTCCGGGCATCGCGGCCTTCGGAATCACGGTGCGCTCTCTATCCCTGACCTGGCTCTACTATGGAGCCCTCTCGACCGCGGTCTCGACCCTCACCGGCCAATCTCTCGGTCGTCGCGACCTGGATGGCATTCGGCGCCTCGTAGCCCGCAGCATACGCATGTCGATCGTCCTCTCGGTCGCACTCGGGGTGCCCTATTGGATCTGGGCGCGCGAAGTCGTGGGCCTCTTCGAGCACGACAACGTGGCGGTCCTGGATCTGGGCACCCGCTTCATGCGGCTATTGGTAGTGGCGAATCTCGCGACCGCCTTCAGCATGGTCTGGGCTGCAGTGATGAGTGGCGCCGGCGACACGCGCCCGCCCATGGCGATTTCGATCCTGGCCAACTGGGCCGTCAAGCTGCCGCTGGCGTACTTGCTGGCGATTTCGCTCGGCATCGGAGTCGAGGGGATCTGGTGGGCGATGGCGATTTCGATCGTCTTCGAGAGCGGTGCCCTGCTGATCTGGTACCGACGTGATCGTTGGATGTACGCCAAGGTGTAGGCGCCCTCTCCAGCCCCACAAATCGGATATCCCTCGTCTTCAGTGGGTCTGGCAACCCGGTATCATCCTTCTCCCCGATGGGCCTTGCCTCGGCTGCAAACTCGGCGGTCTTCAGCACCGGGCTAGACGAGTGCTTGGCCCGGAAGGAGGGGGGGCACTGGACAGCCCAGACTGTCGCCGATGGCGCGGAAAAGCTCTGCCTCCGAGTCGGCCACCTGGCCATCGGCGGCGATGACCTGGGCGCAAGCGCGCAGCAGGTGTTCCTTTGCAGTCGGATCGAGGGACGCCGCCAGCGCCAGCACCTCGTCGAGCCGCGCAAGGCCAAGCTCTTTCGGCGGGAGCAGCCGCAGTTCGCCGGCGACGAGATTGCGGGCGGCCCGGTCCACGGCCTGCTGCATCGCGCTCTCGGACAGACTTCCGGCCCGGACCAGTGTGGAGAGGATCACGGCTACGACCTGCCGCAGCTGCTGCCTGGATCGCAATCGCCTTCCAGACCGACGCACGCCCTCGAAGGTCGGCGCGAGGTGTGTGAGCAGGATCCGCTGCAGGGTCCACTCGAAGAGGTCGATTCGATGGTCGGCCCGCACCAGATCGCGCACCAGACCTTGGAAGCACTCGTACTGGGAGGCCGAGAGGTCGCGCAACGCGGGCAATGCCAGGTCGACGAGGGGTAGGCGATGCCCTGTGCCCAGGCGCTCCACCTCGGGCAGAAGCTTGCGCGTGAGCTCCGGAACACCGCCTTCACCCTTCGCGTCGAGGATCTCGAGCTGAAGCTTGCGGGATTCGGCATCCGCATCGATCAGCAAGGCATAGACGACCGCCCGTGCAGCAAAGGCATCATGGGCCGCCTCCTTCACTGTGGGCGGAAGTTCGCGCAGCAGCTGCACCGCGTAATCGAGGTGCGCCTCGGAGACGCGACCGATCTGCTCGACCGCACTCCCAGTGGATGCGACAGGCGTGTCGCCGCCCACGAACCCGGCCGCGGCGGCGTGCCCAGCCGGCGCCGCTCCGACACCGGCCTCGACCATCGCACCCTGCCAGCTGGGATCGAGGATCTTGATGCGCTCGGCCAGCGGCGGGTGGGTGGCGAATAGAGAGTTGAATCCCGAGCTGAGCGCCTGGCCGAAGAAGAGGTGGCTCGACTCCGGAGCCGCAGGGCTCTCGATCTGCGAGCCCACCTCGAAGCCACCGATCTTCTTGAGTGCACCCGCGATCCCCTCCGGGTTGCGGGTGAACTGGACCGCAGAGGCATCGGCGAGAAACTCGCGCTGGCGGCTCACGGTGGCCTTGATGAGATTGCCTACCAGCGTGCCGAGGAAGCCCACGATCATCAGAGCAACACCGATCGCCGCCATCACCATCACCGAGTTGTCCTTGCTGCTGCGTCGCGAGCCCGCCCCGGCCCATAGCGTGGAGCGCATCAGGAAGTAGCCGATCATGCCGATCACGAGAATGCCGTAGAGCACGCCCATCAGGCGGATATTCAGGCGCATGTCACCGTTCAGGATGTGACTGAACTCGTGTGCGACGACCCCCTGCAGCTCGTCTCGGGAAAGCTGCTCCACGCAGCCGCGCGTGACGCCAATCACCGCGTCGCTCGGACTGAATCCCGCCGCAAAAGCGTTGATCCCGACCTCGTGGTCCATCAGGTAGACCGGCGGGGTGGGGGTGCCCGAAGCGATCGCCATCTCCTCGACGACATTCAGGATCTTTCTCTCGAGGGGCGTCGTCGAATCGGAATGCAAGAGGCGACCGCCGAGCCCCTCGGCGACCACCCGCCCGCCACCGGAGAGCTGGCTGATGCGGTACAGGCTGGCGCCGCCCACCACCGCCAGCGTGAGCAGGCCCACCTGGAGCATGAGCAGAGGATCGAGCCACACGATCTCGAATACCAACTGCTGCGTGACGGGGTCCGTGCCGCGAAAGCCGGTGGCGACCGCTGCGATCGCATAGAGGCTCAGTGCAATGGCGACGGCCGCCAGGCAGAAGAGGAGGACGAGGCGCGTCGTGTTGCGATGCGCCCGGTCCTGGTTCTCGAAGAATTGGGTGGCCATGGCGCGGCTGACGGTCCGTTGCCGAGTGTGGTGATTGGGAGCGTGACTAGAAGGACACCTGCGGCGCCGCGGCGATGGCCTGGCTGTCGAACTCCAGCAAGGCGGCGTCCTGGCTGTGACCGAACATGCCTGCGAAGATCACCGCTGGGAAGCTCTGCTTGGCGGTGTTGTAGGCGGTGACCGCATCGTTGAAGGCCTGGCGCGAGAAGGCCACCTTGTTCTCGGTGGAGGTGAGCTCCTCGGTGAGCTGTTGCATGTTCTCGCTGGCCCTGAGATCGGGATACGACTCCGAGAGCGCCAGCAGTCGTCCCATCGCCCCGGTGAGTGCCCCCTCGGCTCCACCGAGGGCCTTCATCGCCGCTGGGTCGCCCGGCTTTCCCGCCGCCTGCTCGAGCCCTCCGACTGCCTGGTTGCGGGCCTGGATGACCGCCTCGAGGGTCTCGCGCTCGTGGCTCATGTAGCCCTTCACCGTCTCGACCAGATTCGGGATCAGGTCGTGGCGGCGCTTGAGCTGCACCTCGATCTGGGCGAAGGCGTTCTGGTAGCGGTTCTTGAGCGCCACCAGCCGGTTGAAGATACCGACGCCGAACATCGCGAGTAGCACGGCCAGCACGACGAGGATCGCGAGAATGAGGGCCGCTCCGGACATATATGGCCTCCAGTGGATCTGGGACGGGGATCGTGGCTGGATTCCGGCCAGCCCGATGACAGAATAGCAGGTCCGAAGGTCGCGCCTTGGTGGTGGACCGGGTGACGCACGTGGCCGGATGGCTCCGTGATGTGGCCCCGCCTCGCATCTCAGCGCATCATCTGATGGGTCGACGTCGCCCTGGCCGGGCACGTCGGTGAAAGGAGCGCGCATGAGCTGGAAGCCCGAGCTGGACGAGATCGCCCGCCGCAAGGCGCTGGCGGCCCGGATGGGGGGCGAGGAGCGCGTGGCGCGCCATGTTGCGGCTGGCCGCCTGCCGGTTCGCGAGCGCATTGAGCGCCTCCTCGACGAGGGCTCGTTTCGCGAGACCGGGTCGCTCGCCGGCAAGGTCATCTACACCGAGGACGGCGAGATCGAGAGCTACACACCGTCCAACTTCGTGACCGGGCGGGGAACGATCGACGGACGGCGCATCGTGATCGGGTGTGACGATTTCACGGTTCGCGGCGGAGCCGCGGACGGTGCCGTGGGCAACAAGATGGGCTGGAGCGAAAAGACCGCCCGCGAGCTGAGGCTCCCCATCGTGCGGCTCGTCGACGGAACCGGCGGCGGCGGTAGCGTCAGGACAAACGCCCAGATCAAGCGTTCCTATGTGCCCGCCAACCCGGATTGGGACGTCACCGTGGCACTCCTCTCCGAGGTGCCGGTCGTGGCCGCCGCGCTCGGACCGGTGGCGGGGCTGGGCGCAGCCCGCGTGGCGGCATCGCATTTCTCCGTGATGGTCCGTGAGTCGAGCCAGCTCTTCGTGGCCGGGCCGCCCATCGTCGCGCGCGCATTCGGACGCGAGGTCGGCAAGGAGGAGCTCGGTGGCTCGCACATCCACGCACGCGAGAGCGGAGCCGTCGACAACGACGTGGCGAGCGAGGAGGAGGCTTTCGCAGAGATCCGAAGCTTCCTCTCCTATCTGCCTACATCGGTCTGGGAGCGGCCGCCGCGCAGGCAGCCCACGGACGATCCAGATCGCCGCGAGGAAGCACTCCTCTCCTTCATTCCGCGCAATCGCCGCAAGGTCTACGACATGCGGGAGCTCCTCGGCCTCGTGCTCGACCGCGATTCGTTCTTCGAGATGGGGCGCTACTTCGGCCGTCCCCTGGTCACCGGTCTGGCTCGCCTCGACGGGATCCCCATCGGCGTCATGGCCAACGATCCAAAACACGCCGCGGGCTCGATCGACGCCGACGCCGGCGAGAAGATGCAACGCTTCGTCGACCTATGTGACACTTTCCATCTTCCCGTCGTCAACTTCGTCGACAACCCGGGCTTCCTGGTTGGTAGGGAGGCCGAGAAACGCGGCACGATCCGCAAGGGCGTCCGCGCCCTGACGGCGGTCTTCCAGGCCAGTGTGCCCTGGTGTTCGATCATCGTCCGCAAGGCCTACGGGGTGGCGGGCGCCGGCCACTCGAACCACACGCGTTCGAGCCCCCGCTATGCGTGGCCCTCCGGCGAGTGGGGCTCTCTGCCGATCGAAGGCGGAGTCGAGGCCGCATACAAGCGGGTGATTGCCGCCTCGGAGGATCCGGACGCGACGCGTCGCGAGCTCGAAGCCAAGCTCGAATCGCTTCGCAACCCGATCCTCACCGCCGAGTCGTTCGGCGTCGAAGAGCTGATCGATCCGCGCGAGACGCGCCCGCTGCTCGTCGAGTGGGCGCGGCGCGCCTGCGAGATCGTGGAGTCCAGCCCACGCGGACCCAAGGCCCGAGGCATGCGTCCCTGAGCGACATCGTCGTCGACCGGCTACACGCCGAAGAGGTACGTTTCACGGGTGCCGATCTCTCGAGTACGCGCGATCGCGGCGAGATTCAGTCGGTGGCCGGTCAGCTTGTCCACAGCAGGGCAGCGATCAGAGAGAAGATCAGACCAAGGAAGCTGATCAGCCACGGCCCGACCAGCTTCGGCACGCGCAAGGGTGAGACGTTCAAGGCTGCCATGATCAACATCAACAGAGCGAGAAGGGGCGCGCTGAAGACACCCAGGGCCGTGCAGCCGAGCCAGAAGGTCGCGAAGACCACGATGCTGTAATCCGGTGACAGTCCCGCGGGCGGGAAGTCCGGAACGAACTCGTAGCTGTAGCGAACTGCGATGGCACAGATGTGCAGGGCGGCCACGGGCAGATAGGCGGGAGCCAGATCCGTGCTCATCAGCAGCAGTAGAGAAGGAAAGATGCCCTTGGAGACAAAGTCCGCATAGCAGTCGAGGTGAGCGCCAAAGGTGTGCATGGCCTTCGACCGAGCGCGGTCGCGCCGCGCCAGGATACCGTCGACGTTGTCGATGATGATCGCGATGAGGGCCAAGGCCAGAGCCGGATGAAAGCTGCCACGAATCGCGAAGACCAGGGCAGCACAGGATGTCAGTAGACCGGCCAGAGTAGCGGCGTTGGCCCAGTCGAAAACGAACCCGACCATCTGGGCCGGCCCGGCAATCGCGCCCCCTCCGTTGCGAATCGAGGTCACAGACGAAGTCATGCTTATGCCACCCTCCCCTTGAGCAAACGTCACCCTTCTGCCGGAGTATACTCGCGTAGAAGGACGAGTCGTCGGGACTCCGTGACCGTGTACTCGCAGGAGATCGCGGGCAACCAGTCCGACACCGGGCAGACACGAAGCCGCTCTTTCTAGAGCGCGAAGCCTACACCGGCACGAATCCGCTCGCGGTCGCTCTTCTCCGCTCGTTCTACTTGCCGCTCCAGCGGGGCGGGCGCTTCTCTGCAAACGCAAGCGCGCCCTCGATGGCATCTTCGGTCTGCATCAGATCGCGGAAGCCCTGCCTCTCGAGCTTCAGCCCCTCTTCGAGAGGCAAGTCGAGTCCGCGTAGCGCGATCTCCTTGATACGCTGAACAGCGAGCGGTGCGCTCCTGCAGATCTCGTCCGCAATCGACTCGGCCTTGGACATCAGCTCACCGATTGGAACCACGTGATCCACCAGCTGCAGCCGCAGAGCCTCGGCCGCATCGATGCGGTTGCCCGTGTAGAGCATCTCGAGGGCACGGCCCAGCGGCAGAACGCGCGGGAGCCGCTGGGTCCCTCCCCCACCCGGGAGCCAGCCGAGTCGGACCTCACCGAGGCCGAACTGCGCGTGCTCTGCGGCCACACGGATGTCGCACGCCAGCGCTTGCTCGAGGCCGCCTCCGTTCGCGTGCCCGTTGATCGCCGCAATCACCGGTTTCCGCACGTCCACCAGCCCGGGCAATCGCTCGGCGCCCGCTTCGCGTCCCTGGGCTGCGTGGCGTCCACTGCCGGAGTCGACATAGTCCGACTTGATGTCGCTGCCTGCGCAGAAGGCGCGTTCGCCCGCGCCGGTCAGGATGGCGACCCGGATCTCCGGATCCCGGTCGACCTCGCGCCACGCCTCTCCGAGGAGGCGGTACGTCTCGAAGTCACAAGCATTCAGGCGCTCGGGCCGGTTGATCGTGACGCGGGCCAGGGCTCCAATCTTCTGGAAGAGAACCTTCTCCATGGCGACCTCCAGCCCCGAGGCTATCAGATCGCGCCGAAGACGATTCCTGGACCATCCCCGCCAGCCGCGGGCTGACCGGAGTTCCATCAACCATCAGCCCGACCGTTCATCCTCGCATCTGCTCGATTCCGCGCGTGTCGACGTCACCGGGCGCGGCCCAGGACACCCCGGAGAAACTTGTACTCTTGGCGGCTCCATCTCCAGCGTGGCCATCGATGCAGCGTGTCGATCGTATCGCAGCCCTCGAGCGTGACACCGGCGCGCGTTTCGGCGCTGAGGCATAGCTCGGTGTCGCCGTATGCAATCCCGAGCTCGCTCAGCTTGAAGACCGCGAAGAGGTCGCCTCGACCGTCTCGATTCACGTCCAGGCGGCGAAAGACGATCGATCGACCGGCGCGCGTGATCGGTTCACCTTGGGCGGGGCCGAGTCGCAGCGAGCTCCGATCGATCTCGCTGACGTCGAGGTCCTCGGATCCGAAGAGTACGACCCGGACTGGCTGGCGAGAGCCCAAGCGTAAGCGGTTGTGCTTCTGCCGGGGCAGCACGTCGATCTCCACTGCCTGGTCGGCCGCCGACGCCACCATCGAGAAGGTCCCCAGCTCGGTCCGCTGCGACGGGAAGACGGGTCGCAAGCCACTCTGGAAGATGTCGCAGATAGGACCGATCACCGGGGGATCGATGATGCCGCCCGGAAGCTCGACGTGACCACCAGCATAGAGCTCGAGCGTTACGCCTTGAACCTCGAAGTCCTCGGTGGCGGTGATGCTGCCGCCTGCGACGATGCGGATGCGGACGACGCCTGGAAGCGCGGGAATGCTTCCTTCCAGGTAGAGGTCGCCGCTGCTCTCGACAGTGAGCAATCCGTCGTCATCGATCGTGACCTCGGCGCCATCGGGGGCGCGGATATGTAGCTCCTCGAGAGTCGGCGTCATCTCCCCAGACGTCAGGGTCAGCGTCTGTCCGTCGAGCGAGACGCCCGCCGGATTGATGAAGATGACGCTGGCATCGCCGACGAGGTGTCCGTCGATCGAGCTGGAGATTCCGCCGCTCACACGGCTCAGCGGGACTCGCAATCGACCCGGCTCGACGAACTCGGCCGGCTCGGCCCCCGACACATCGTAGGACTCGAAGCTGTGGAAGAGGCTCGCTCCGTCGTGGCGGGTGATGATGACGCCGCCATCGGGAGGCGGAGGCTCGACGACGATCGGCTCGCAGTCATCGTCTGGGATGCGAAAGGTCTGGTCGACCTGGTAGAGCGTGCCTTCGAGCTGGAAGCGGCGCGGCAGCTCGCTGTCCGCTGACTGGGCGATGAAGGGGCCGAGCCTCGGGGAGAAGGCCTGAAAATCGAAGAAGCGGAATGTCACCTCCTCGTCGTTCGCTTCGACGAGCTCACCACCCGAGCGCACGTTAAAGGAGGTCACCCCGTGCTCGTCGAAGCGGATCGCGTTGATTTGTTGCAGGAAGAGGTTTGGACGCAGGCCCTCGTACTCGAGAGGCAGACTGGGTAGGAAAGTCTGGTCGCCCGCTTGGAGTTCGAAGTCGTCGATGACGGCGAGGGTAGAGGTGTCGTCGAGCGATTGGCCAACGTATTGGAGCTGAATGTGGCCCGTCAGCGCTTCGGATTCACCGCTGGCTGCGTCTGTGAGCGAGCCCCTGACGAGCGTGTACTCC
>JAFDDH010000299.1 GCA_019310975.1 Deltaproteobacteria bacterium
CGCATGGATTCACCAGCCTGGACTGAGAAGTCGCCCGTGCTCGGGTCGAAGACCGGAGTGTAGGAGTAGCTGCCGTTACCGAGCTTCTGAAAGTCGGCGCCGGAGTGGGTGAGGCAGTGGGCGTTACCCTCAGTCGTGATCGAGGCGACCGGCACTGCGACGCCGGCACCGCCACAGCCGACGCAGCCCTCGACGGACGTGCCCGAAACTTCGAGTCTCGCGTCCTGGCCGGGCGGACCACGTGGACCAGGTGCCCCTTGCTCGCCGCAGGCCACCAGGCCGGCGGCCGTCAGGACGAGAAGAAGCACGCTCCACGCGATAAATCGCCTGGCCGCAATGACTCGGGTCACAAGCCGGACCTCCTCAGCAGGCTTCCGGATCATGTAAGAGCACAGAATTGGAATGCACGCATCGTTCCCAATCCCGTCACACGATTGTGAGTTTGCACGTGGGCCTGGGTGAGTGGATCACGTTGGGCCGAGATCCCGGTCGCAGATGGATGGCGAAGCTTCAGCTCCGCGAGTTGGCTCGGAAATCTCGACTTGGTCGGGCAGCAGCCGGCCTCCCCCGGCTCTGGTCTACCCGACCCACCCTTACTTCCGGTGCAGGCGGCGCCCAGCCGGCGCGGTGCAGAGATGAGTCGCCCTGACACAATCAGCTCGACGAGAGCGGCAGACAGTCTCGGTCAAGAGCCGAAGATCGACTCCGAAGCGACGAAGCGAATCTCCATCAGCGGGTTCGTCGCATCGTCTACGTAGACGAGCAGCCTGCACGAACGCGAGGGAGACACCTCAGGGTGTGGGCAGACGCACGATCGGTGGCCACCTCGCGTTCGTGCAGGCTGCCGCAGCAGATCGATGCACCCGAGCAACAAAACCCGCCGATCACGCGACGCCAGCTTGTCACCGCGAAGTGTGTGCCTTGCTTGGGGAAAGAGACGTGGACGCGAGGACGAGTACCAACAAGCCACGAAGAGGTGCGAGAGATGGGGCAGTATGATGAGGTGCGCGAGGCGTTGTGGACGCGTCTGGCCGAGCTGGGGGCTCGCGAGGAGAAGGTGCAGCGAGATCTGCGAAAGCTCTCACATCCAGACTCCGAGGAGCGGGCACAGGAGGCCGAGAACGACGAGGTGCTGGAGGATCTGAGCGACCTCGACCGGCACGAGATCGGCGAGACGCAGCAAGCCCTTGTACGCATTGACGCCGGCACCTATGGGCTCTGTGAGCGGTGCGGCGATCGCATTCCCAAGCGGCGACTGCAGGCTGTGCGCTTCGCGCGAGAGTGCCTGGACTGCGCGAGCTGACGAGTCCACGCAGGCGGGGAAGGAGACCGAAACTCGACGTCGAAGGGGGAGTCGCGCGCGGGGGACATGAGCAGGAACGGCCGACACAAAAGACGGAAGCGCAGCGAGAAGCGCCAGCAGAGGCGCCGCGAGATGGCGTGCCGCGACGAGGAGATCGATTCCCGGTTGGAGCACGACCGAGACCGCGAGGCGATCGCGGCGTGCTCCTCGGGCGAGTGAGAATCCGAGGGGCGCCCGTCAGCGCCCGTATGATCCGCCCAGGTGGTCGTAGGGATCGAGATTCTTGCGCAGCTCCTCGTCGTAGCGGACGCGCTCGATCAGATCCTCGAGATGGCTCGCGACGCGATCGAAGAAGTCGCGTGCAGACACGATCCCCACTGGCTTGTCGCCGTCGGTGACGGGCAGGTGGCGTATGTGATTGTCGCGGATCAGCTGCGCGCAGGTCTTGATCGGCGCATCGAGGGCCACGCTGATCACCTCGCGCGTCGCGACGTCGCCGACCGCGACCTTGGCCGGATCCAGCCCCTCGGCCACCACCCGGCTCAGTAGATCCCGCTCCGTGAACAGGCCCGCCAGGGCGCTGCCGTCGGTGAGTACCACCGCACCAACTCCGGCATCGCACATGCGCCGCACGACGTCGGCGACCTTCTCCTCGGCCACTGCGGTCATGATCTCTCTCGTGACATAGGGCTCAATCGTGGACATCCATCACTCCCTTCTGGCGATCTGGTGGGACGCACCTCCCGCTCGCGTATGCAGCATAGGGGTGTGATGTCTGCGGGCAAAGTCGCATGCCCTCTAGAACACCAAGGATGGTGCCCCCCTGGTTCGCAACGACAGAAGCTCGACGCGCATGATCGCAGCGAAGTGGTACCCCGATAGAGGCCCAGATGGAAGAATGGTTCCCACGACCTCGTGCAGAGCTCACACGCCAACGAATCGCGATGCGACGGGATTGCACTCGAACTGAATCGTCAGACCGAGCCACTCGTAAACGCTTCGTCGCGGCTCGAGCGGAGCGACGAGAACAAAGTCGCAACTCGCGACCGCTCGGCCAGAACAGGAGCCGGCGCCAGGATCCCGACGTCGGGTTGACGTCGATACCGTGCCTCCACATGGGGACTGCCATGAGGGTATCGAGGGGGCTCGCCCCGGGGACGATCGGGAGGAGTCGGGCTTCGCACGTAGACGTGCTTTGCGAGTCTGAGTGGCCCGGCTATTGCATGACCTCCTGCATCGATCCGAGCTAGAGGCGTGGCCTTGAAGTCCACCGATGCACGGAGGGATCGGCTGCGGCTCTCTGCTGCGGCTCGCTGAGGAGGGAGCCGACTTCGTCCGCGGACTTCGATGACGAGAACCGTCTAGTGATATCTTGTCATCGAAGTCTGTCGACCGAGGCGTAATGACTCAGAATTTCTCCATCCGAATGCACTGATCATCATCTTTATGAGAGGAGATCGAAATGGCGAAAACGTCCGGCGGCCGGCTCGCAGCGCAGGTCATGAAGAGGCATGGCATCGATCACCTCTTTGGAATCGTCGGAGGACACGTCTATCCGATCTTCGAGGGGTGTGCCGCCGAGGGCATCCGCGTCATCGACGTGCGCCATGAAGAATCCGGCGCCCACATGGCCGAGGGATGGGCGCTGACCACGGGCCGGCTCGCGGCCTGTATCGGCACGGCGGGCCCCGGCTTCACCAACATGCTCACGGGCATTGCCAACTCCTACGCCGCCTCGTCTCCCCTGCTGGCCATCGGCGGCCGCGTTTCCGTCAATGAGTTCGACACCGGGGCGCTCCAGGACTTCAATCAGATCGACATCGTCAAACCCATGACCAAGTTCGCCCGTTCCGTATTCGAAACCAGAAGAATTCCCGAATACATGGACATGGCCATCCACAAAGCCAAGCACGGACGGCCCGGCCCCGTCTACGTCGAAACCCCCATGAGCCAGCTCTACACCGAGCTCGAGGACTCGGACGTTCCCATGCCCGGCTCGCAAGGGGCGGCGTCCCCGCCCGCCGGTAATCCAGAGGATATCGAACGGGCTGTCGAACTCATCGACAGAGCCGAAAAGCCGATCGTCATCGCCGGTGGCGGGGTCTGGTGGGCCCAGGCCCAGGGAGTACTCCAGGAGTTCATCGAGAAGGCCGATCTGCCCTTCTTCACCCGCACCGCCGGGAGAGGATGCATCCCCGATGATCATTCCCATTTCATCGCTCCGGGATTGGCCCTGCACCCGGCAACGAAGGGCGCACTGGCTCAAGCCGACCTCATCATCCTGCTCGGCACACGTTTCGGGTTCACATTCGAATCCGAACACGTTCCGCCGACCACGAAGATCGTGCGCGTCGACATCGAACCCTCCGCATTCTCCAACGGCCGTGAAGCCGAAGCGGGCATCGTGGGAGACGCGGGCGTGGTCCTCCGTCAGCTCACCGATGGCGTAGAGAAGGGATCCCGGCAGGAGTGGATCAGCCAGCTGAAAGCGAGCGCGAACATGATCAAGCAGGCCCTGGATCCGCTCCTCAACTCGGACCAGAAGCCGATTCACCCCCTCAGGCTCTTCAACGAGATCTCGAAGTTCGTCGACGCCGACACCATCGTCTCCGTGGGTGGCGGCGACGTGTGCGTGTGGGGAAACCTCGTCCTTCCGGCCACCGGCCCCGGACAGTTTCTCTCGATCGTCTCCTCCATCTACGGCTGTCTGGGGGTGGCCCTCCCCTACGGGATCGCCGCGAAGTTGGCGCACCCGGAGAAGAAGGTCATCGTCACGACCGGTGACGGCAGCTTCGGCCTCACCTGCATGGAAATGGAAACCGCTATTCGGCACGATATCCCGATCGTGACCATCGTGGGCAACGATCAGGGCTGGGGCATGATCAAGCGCGATTTCATGAAGCTGAAGGGCGAGACCGTGGCCTGCGATCTCAGCCCCACCCGCTACGACCAGATCGTCGAAGGCATGGGGGGCCACGGCGAGTTCGTCGAGAAGCCCGAAGACCTGGGCCCCGCCATCCAGCGTGCCATCGACTCGGGCCGGCCTGCCTGCGTGAACGTCATGATCGATCCGGAAATCGGCCCCGGACTCTGAGAGAATCGTCCAGCAACTACACCAACGACATCACCGAGAACCATTCCTAGAGCTACAGCTACGCCTCCAACTACACCTTCAACTACACCTTCAACTACACCTTCAACTACACCTCCAGCTACATCGATGACTCGAATATGAAGACCGGATTCCAACCAACGAACGGAGCCAGCCATGGAAGTAGCCTTTCACCATTTTGGCATCGTG
>JAFDDH010000110.1 GCA_019310975.1 Deltaproteobacteria bacterium
CCTCGCTCGGCATCTCGTTCGTCTTCGCCGGCTATCGTCTTGGGGGCAACGACGAAGGGGCCCTGCTCACGGCGGCCGGGAAGATCCTGCGTGGCGGCGTCTTCTATCGCGACATCAACGCCTATCCCTTCCCCGGCGCCCACTACCTCTTGGCCGGAACCATGGCCCTATTTGGCGAACACCTCGGCGTCGCACGCGGGCTCGCGGCCTGCAGCTTCGCCGCGTTGGTCGGCTGCCTCTACGCCCTGGCGCTCCGCCTGCTCGGGCGGCCGCGCGCGGCGCTCTACGGGGTCTCACTCCTGGGCTTCAAACTCCTGGCCTGGCCGGCATTCACGGCGTTCTTCTATTGGGACCTGGCCCTACTGGCCGCCTGCACCGCCATCTGGCTCTTCCTCGCTGGCCACGACGCGCCCTCGCCCCGACGGCTCGGTCTGGTCGGCGTGTGCGTCGGGCTCGCCCTCATCACCAAGCAGAACGTCGGCATCTACCTGGCGTCAGCCTTGTTCGGGATCCTGCTCTTCGCCGCGCGTGAGGGCGCCCCGGCCGGAGGGCGCGAGGGGATCGCGTCGAATCGGGCGGGCATGCTTCCCGTGGCGGCGGGGATCGCCGTGACGGTGCTGCCCGGCGTGATCTACTTCGCCTTCCACGGCCTGCTGCCGGAGCTGCTGCGAAGCGGGTTGATTCGACCCTTCACCGACTATGCGACCACGAGTTCGATCTCGTTCTTCAGGCCGTTGCAATGGTGGCAGCTCAGCGAGCTGCAGGGCACGGCGGGCTTCTCGTACTTCCCGGAGACGGTGTGGACTCTGCTGCGGCGCCAGCTGCTGCCCGGTGGCGAGGCGGTGTACAGCAGCTACTGGCTCGCCGGCGAGCTCTTCGTTCGCGGCGTCTACTCGGCCATGGCCCTGACCTTCGTGGGCGCGTGCCTGCAGTGGTTTCGCCCGGCCGAAGGCACGCTCCGCGAGCGGCGCAGGCTCCAGGGCCGATTCGCCCTGCTCTGCTTCGCTGTCACGATCTCGGCGTTTCCGCGCGCCGATTTTGCCCACATGATGGGAATCTATCCCCTGGTCCTGCTGCTGCTCTTCAGCGTGACGGGCGAGCTGGCGGAGCGACTGCCGGGTGGTACGGCCCGGACCCTTCGCGCCGTCGAGGTCGGACTGGTGGCGGGCATCCTCTCAGTGGTGAGCGTGCTCTCGGTCGTCCTGCTCGGGAGCATGACGGAGAGGCTCGAGCTCTCCCGCGCCGATCTTCGGGTCTGGCCCGAGGATGCCTTCGTGGCGTCGGTGGTCCGCTACGTCGAGGAAAATGTGCCCGAGGATCGATCGATCTTCGTCTACGGACACGAGGCCTACTACTACTTCTTGAGCGGCCGCTACACACCCTGGCCCTTCTCCCAGCTCTATCCAGGCCAGGCCGGACGCGACGCGGGGCAGACCCTCGCGGCATTGCTGGACGAGAAACGCCCACCCCTGATCATTCAGGGCTTCACCAACTTCCCGGGCGTGCCGAGTCTGAAGAATCAGATCCCGAAGCTCGACGCGTTCATACGAGCGCAATATCAAGCCACCCCGATGCCGTTTCGGCGCTACCCACCTCCATTCCAGCGCATCCCGCCCCCGCACCGCCTTCAGGTACTCGCGCCGCGTCGCTAGCCGCAGCCGACCCGCTGCTCGAAAGAGCGGACCTTCCACCTCGTTGCGCATGAATGAGAGGCCGTCGAAGTCGCGGTCTGCGGATTTCCACACCGCCCGATTTGCGAGTAAGATGGCGTGCCGATGCTGACGCCCGCCCACCCGGCAAGACGCCGCCTGCCCCAGATCTCGGCACTGGATGGGATCGGGGCCGTGTGCATGGGCGTCTGGGCGCCGAAGTGAAGGGCGCGAGCGGGCAGGCGCTGCTGGGAGCGGGCCTGGTGCTCGCGGTGGCCATCGCCTACGAATCCCTCTTCATCGGCCATGGGCTGAACCCCATCGACGAGGCGTGGCCGCTCTGGGCGGTCAACCAGATGAAGCAGGGGGGCACCCTCTACGAGCACGTCCTATGGGTCTTCCCGCCCGGTCATCTGCTCTCGGCCTGGGTGGCACAGTCCATCGACCCGCCCGGCTTCAGGATCGCCCGCACCCTCTACGCCGCCTTCGCGGTGGCACTTTCCGTGAGCTGCTGGTTCCTCGCGCGCCGACTGATGGCGCCGATCTTCGCGTTGGCCGCTTCGCTCTGCATCGCGTTGGCGGCGCCCAACACCCACCTGATGCACGCGATCTTTGGCTACCGGTACATGGTCTTCAGCATCCTGGCACTCCTGGCGTTCGACCGGAGGCTCACCTCCGATGCGCGGCGCTGGCTCTTCGTGACCGGTCTGCTGCTGGGCGTCGGCGGCTTCTTCCGGCTCGGCCCGGCCTTTGCGGCGGGCTGCGGGATCGGCTTCGCCATCATGGTGGCACACCGCTCGCCACGCGACTGGCTGCGGGATTGGGTCTGGCTCGCCGCCGGCCTGGGCGTGGTCTTCGCGCCCCTGCTGCTCTGGTGTGCAGCCACCGTGGGGCTGCCGACGTTCTGGACCGAGATCGTCACCCGGCCGGCGACGATGCTGATGCTCCAATCGCTCGAGCTGCCCCCCATGGAGTGGCCCGACGGCTTCGATCGCGTGGACATCCGGCTGCTCTTCGTCGCCCTGCAGTTCCGCCTGATCTGGGTGCTCTACGGCCTCTATCTCGTCGGCCTGGCGGTGAGCTACGTGCGCGCCCGACAGCGCGGCGAGGCCTTTCCCCATGCGCTCCTGATGGCGGTCTGGCTCTTCGGCGGCGTGTTCTTCGTGCGTTCGCTCACCCGCTCGGACGAGCTCCATCTCGATTCGGTGATCCCGCCGGTCTGCCTACTCACGGTGCATTGGGCGTACCTCGCCTGCCAATCGGTGGGCCGCCGCTTCGAGATCGAGGAGGCGACCCGGGGCCGTGCCCACGCCGCGGTGGCCGCCCTGCTGGTGGCGAGCTGGGTCTTCCTCCTCGGGGTCGATCTATGGGTGCCCCACGCCCGACGGGGCGGGCACGAGGTCGTCTCCATGCGCGAGGGGATCGAGCTCCAGCAGGATCACCAGGCCCAGCTCACGGATCGCATCGTCCGCCGGTTGCGCCTCACGGATCCCGAGGCGAGGATTCTCGACCTCACGGCCTCGCCGGTCTACAAATTGCTCGCGGATCGTCGGGGATACGGGGCCAACGACCTCGTCATGCCCGGCACCTTCCTCGACGACACCGAGGCCCGCGACTTCTTCGAGCGGGTCAAGAAGGATCCGCCCCAGTTGGTGATCTGGCCCAAGCGCCCCTACGACAAGCTGCCCGCCCGGGCGGTGGAGCGGACTGCACCCGAGTTGACGGCCTGGGTGCAGGAGCACTACGTGATGTGGGGACGCGTTCGTCGGCACTACCTGATGGGACCGCGGGGCACGCGGCCGCCGGAGGGTTGGTGATGACAAACGATCCCCGGCGTTGGCAGCTGCCCGTCATCGTGGCCCTCTGCACGTTCTGGGAGTCGCTCTTCCTCTGGAAGGGGAGCAACCTGTTGGACGAGGGCTGGGCCCTCTACTCCGGCATGCAGCTCGGTATGGGCAGGAGCCTCTACGACGACATCTCGTGGGTCTTTCCTCCTGGCCATGCCCTGCCCGCGTGGATCGGTCACGTGCTCGACCCACAGGGTGTGCTGGTGCCGCGGCTGATCTATGGACTCTTCGTGGTGGCGCTCTGCGTCGCGCTCTACGAGCTCGGGCGACGGCTGTCTCCCCCCACCTGGGCCTTCCTCGGGGCCCTGCTGCTCAGCGTGGCGGCGCCCCGCTCGCACATGATGCATCTGCTCTACGGCTATCGGTACATGGTCTTTGCGGTGGCCGTGCTGCTCGTCTTCTCCCGACGCCTGCGTCGCGACGAGCCCTGGCTGATGGCGGTTGCGGGGGCGATCACCGGGCTCTGTCTCTTCGTTCGGGTGACACCGGCCTTCGCGGTCAGCTGCGGGATCGGTGTGGCCGTGCTGGTCGCTCCGCTTTCGGGGCGCGATCGCTTGCGTGATTGGCTCACCTATGCGGCTGGGCTGCTGGCGGTAATCGTCCCGGTGCTCTGCTACTTCGGATATACGGTGGGTCTGGAGCGTCTCTGGCTCGAGGTCATCGCCCGGCCCATGGCCATGCTCCAGCCGCTCCCCGTCCCCGATCTGATCTGGCCGGCGGCGTGGACGCGCGAGGCCGTCACCGAGGCCTGGCGCCCGTTGTCGCTGCGTCTCTTCCTGCTGATGTACGCCAGCTACGTGATCCACCTGACCGTCCGCTGGGTGCGCGCCTTCCGGGCCGGGGAGAAGTTCGAGGACACGCTCCTGGTGGCCACCGTGGTCTGGGGTGGCGTGTTCTTCATCCGCTCCTTCGGTCGGGCCGACGAAGCCCACATGGACACGACCCTGCCACCCATCTGTCTGCTGATCGGCCACGGCGCGGGCGCCGTGGTGCGGCGGGTGCAGGCCCGGTGGGCGAAGACGGACGAAGAGGCCGAGGCGCCGACCTCCCCGATGCGCCGCTGGATGCCCGGCCTCATCGCGGCCACGATCTTCACCTCATGGGTGCTGCTCACGGGCAGTGATCTCTACCCGATGCCCGATCGCTTCAAGCGCGTCGGCCTGCCCTACAAGGTCACCTCCAGCGTCGAGCTGATCGAGGCGCACACCGAGTTCGGCGACGTGATCCTCGACCTCTCCGCGGCGCCCATGTTCCACGCGCTCTCCGGCCGGCCCGGTCCCGGCCGGGCGGACATCATCATGGAGGGGACCTTCATCGACGAGGCCGAGGAGCTCGCGTTCATCGAGCTGCTGAACGCCAACCCGCCGGCCGCCGTGCTCTGGCCGATCCGCCACTTCGACGACATGCCCAGCCGCGCCATCGAGGTGGTCGCCCCGCGCGTCACCGCCTGGGCTCGGGACCGATACGTGGCCATCGGTCGCACGGACAAATTCGAGCTGCGAATCCCTCGCGAGCGGAGACGGCGCCCGGCGCCCGCGTCCGCCGAGCCCCGCACCTAGCCCGTATTATTCATGAAGGTGCTACTGCGACGGCATGGAGGACTTGGAGCAGGCCATGGGCGACGGTAAAAAGATCGACTCGGAGCAGGGCCGCGGTGGGTCGTCGTGGAAGCGCGACGCGTGGACGCTCGCCGTGCTGTTGGTGGTCTTCCTGGCGTCCCGGATCCTCTGGATCCAGCTGCAGCCCGAGAGCGTCAGCTATTGGGAGGAGGATTATCGCTGGGCGTCGGCGATGGAGATCCTCGCTGGCCCGATCCAACCCCTCCTCGATTACCAGGCTGATCACTATCAAGGCGGCTCGCTGGTGGTGATCGCGTTGCTGGTCGGGTCTTTCGGTCTCTTCGGCGAGTCGATGCTCGCCTCCAAGGCGCCGGCGCTGCTATTTGCATCGGGCACGCTGGTCGCCCTCTTCGTCCTCTGCAGGGTCTTCTTCGACCGCTCCGTGGCGCTTCTCGCCGGTGGCCTCTACATCGCCGGGCCGCCGCTGCTCGCCTACTCGTCTCTACTCATCATGGGCAGCCACGGGGAGTCCGCGCTCTTCAGCGCCCTGCAGATCTTCATCTTCCTCGGGCTCCTCGACGGTCGCTTCCGCACCCGGCTCGGCTGGCTGGGATTCGGGTTCGTGTCCGGGCTGGGGATCTGGTTCTGTTCTACGTCGGGCGTCTCGCTGCTCGCATGCGGCCTGACCTGGCTGCTGCTGGCGCGAACGCCGCGCCCGAACGAGCTTGGGGCGGCGGTCGCCGGCGGGCTCCTGGGGCTCTTGCCCTGGATCGCCTTCAATCTCCAGAACGACTTCGTGGGGTTGATGCGATTGTTCGAGCTCTTCGGCGGGGGCGACCCGATCGACGCGTGGGAGGGCGTGAGTGCCCCGCGCAAGCTCTTCCTCTTCTTCGCACGGGATCTGCCCACCGGCCTGGCCGTCCCCTTCGCCGAGGCGATGCGCGAGCCGTGGGCCACGCTGGTCAAGGCGGGCCTCTATCTACCTGGCCTGGCGGCCCTCGGACTCTCCCTGGCAGGAACCATCCGGTTCCTGCGTACGCGCGGTCTGCGCTCCGAACCATCCACACTCGACCCGGCGGACCAGCGGGCGCGATCGGAAATCGTGTTCTGGGTCTATGGCGCGCTGATCCTGGCGGTCTTCCTGGGATCGAGCTTCGTAATCCAGCCGGACAAGGGCGCCCATACCTATCGACTCTTCCTGCCAGCCGTCACCCTGATGATCGTTCCCATCGCCTCCAGCGCGGCGCGAGCGCTGCGCATGAGCCCGCCACTTCGTGTCCTGGCCTCGGCCCTGATGGCGAGCTTCTTCATGGCCTCGCTCTCGGGCGGCATCGCCGTGGCGGCGCGAAAGATGGATGAGCCCGACCGCCGCACTGCGAGCGATCACCGCATGCGTGGCTACGTGGCGCGCGGCGTACTGATCCACCGGAAGTACGAGGATGCGCTCGATCTGGCGTTCGGTGAGGCCCGACGGGTGCCCGATCTGCAGCTGCGCTTTCGCGTCTTCCAAGGCATCGGCTGGGGGATCCAATATCGCTACGAGGGCAGTGGGGAGATCCGTGCCCTGTTTCCGCCGCTCGATGAATTTCCGCAGGGCGAACGCGTCGCGGTGCTCTCGGGCCTGCGCTGGACCACCGGCGAGCGGGTCGATGAGCTGCGCGAGAAGGTGGCCGGCGGCCAAGCGAGCCCGCGCGACGTCGCACAGCTCGAACGACTCGAACGCCTGCGCTCAGCCCTCAATGCCCGCTGGGAACAGGTGCCGCTCCACATGCGCATGAACGACCGGGTCATCTATTGAAGGGGTGGCTATTGAAGTGGCGGCTATCGAAGGGAGCGTCAGCGACCGCCGCGCGCCCTAGTCCTCGGCGTAACCCAGGGCCTTCAGCCTCGCCTCGGTCTCCTCGCGCACTCTCTGGCGGAAGAGCTCGATATTCTGGGGATCGTCCTGCATCACCCCGTGAAGGAACGCGCTGGCGGCGTTGATCTCGCAATCCGGGCACTCGGGAAGCGTGCCCGACGGCGACGAAACGCCGAAGTCTAGTAGGCGCGTGCGGAGCTGCTCCAGCATGGCGTCGGCCCGCTCGCCGTCGCGAGCGAGCAGATCCTCGCGCTCCTCGGGATCGTTCTCCACGTCGTAGAGGAGCAGCGCCCGCTCACCCTTGGGCGGCATCTTCACGATCAATTTATGGTTCCCGGCCCGAAACGCCCACGATCCCTGGGTCTGGCTGAGGGCGCCGGTCGTGCGGTTCACCTCGGTGCTGCCGGTCCAGACGGCCCACAGGCTGCGACCCATCATGCTGGGCGGTCGCTCGATCCCAGTGGCCTCGAGCATGCTCGGCGCGATGTTGGAGAGCATCACGGGCCAGTGGATCTCGCGATCGGCGGGGATCAGCCCCGGCCCCCAGACGATCATCGGTACCCGGGTCAGCTCGTCGTGAAGGGTCTGCCGCGTGCGGTTGTAGCCATGGCGAAAGCCTCCGTGCTCGAGGAAGGCCTCGCCGTGGTCCGAGGTCAGCACGACCAGGACGGGCCGCTCCTCGGCGTGGGCGCGGAGCGTCGCGAAGAGCGGAGCGAGATCGCGATCCATGCGAGCGACCAGCGATGCATAGAAGTCCCGGATCTCCTCGGCATGCTGTCGGGTCGGCCAGAACTTCCGCCATTTTCCATGCTCGTCGTACCAGGCCTGCTCCACGGCGGACGGCTCGTGGACCGCGTAGGTGTGGAAGAAGAGGAAGGTGGGTACACCGCGCGACGCCTCGAGGCGCCTGCGTACCGCGTCGACCTGTGCGGTCAGATCGTCGGTGCCCTGCCAACGTTCGTCGAAGTGATCAAAGCCCTGGTCGAAGTAGAAGAAGACGCCCACGAACCCGCCACCGGTGGCCGCCAGGGTGTGGTAGCCCGCACCAGCGAACACCTCGGCCAGGGAGCTCGGTCGCCCGCGCTCGATGTCGTAGCCGTAGAGCGCGGAACGCAACATGGCGTAGTGCGATGGAAGCGTCCATGTTCCCTCGGCGACCGTGCTCTGGAAACGCAGGCCCTCGGCCCCCAACGCCTCCAGCTGCGGAGTGAGACCTTCGGGCCCGCCGAAGCCCGTCACGTGGTCGGCCCGGAGCGTGTCGAGGCTGATCAGGACAATCAGGGGCGCTGGCTCGGCCGAGGCCAGCGGCCTGGCCAGGGGCTGCGCCCAGCGAAGCAGCGTGCCAGAAGGCGCGGCGCAGTCGAGACGGAGGCGGGCGACGGCCGGGAGCGGCGCCTCGATGCGCAGCGAAGCCTCGCTCCAGCGGTCGAGCCGTGCTTCCAGTGTCTGCGCGTTGGCCTCTCCCACGCCGGGCGCCTCGATCCAAGTGCGGCACGCTGCGCTCGTCTGCCGGTCGAGCGTGGGCGGGCCTTGAAGGGTCACTCCTACGTCGATGATCCGCTGCCCCAGCCCCGCCGCCCCAAGATCGATCACCGCATCCGCGGAGAGCGGCAGGACGGGCTTCGAGACACCCGCCTGCACGACGCGATCGGTACCACGGCCCAGGCGGACCACCCCGGCCTCCACGGCAATGCGCGGCACCTTCGCGGGGGCCTGCTGCTGGGGCGGCGGCGCGGCGTCGCTACATGCGAGCACGGCCAGCGGGAGAACCAGCCGCACCGTTCGGATCACGCGAACGATCCGTTTCGGGTGCGGGATGCTTCGTTCATGGGCTTCGCGCTAAAAGTAGCGAAGCAGGCGACTCACCAAACCATCTTTCACGCCGGCGTAGCGGCGCAAGATGGAGTAGAGGCCGATCACGGCCGTATCGGCCACGATCAGGAGCTTCTTGGTGAACGAGTCCTCGGGCCGGGCGAAGTAGGCGGTGGGCTGCAGGTCGCGGCGGGCGTGCTCGTCCCGGAAGTAGTAGAGGGCGAGGGATTTCCGGCTGTCGCCTTCCGGGCAGGCCAGAGGCTTGGGATGCCCATGCAGGGAGTGACGCGACGTCTTGAAGAGGACGCAGCGATTGAAGCTCGGCAAGACCGAGTGGACCGCGCGAGTCATTCCGGAATCCCAGATCTCGAGATTGCCGTTCCACTCGTCTACCCAATCGTGGTTGAAGTAGATGATCATGTTGATCTTGCGGCTCCACGTCGTCTGGATCGGGTGCGCGAGGAAGTCCGTGTGAATGTTCAGGTGCCCGCCCGGCCGGGTGAGATGCATGCCCGCGCCGTCGAGGTGGGGATCGGCGATCAGGCCCTCGATCCCGGTGATCATCTCCAGGAAGTGCAGGAAGTCGTCGGACTGCAACTCCTCCACCACGGCCCGGGTGGTGGGCCCCAGCAACTCGGGGGTGGTGATCGCCAGCTTGCGCTCATTGTAGTGGGTGTAGTGATCCCACTCGTCGTGGGCCTGCTCGAACTCCTTGCGGACCCGCTCGGCCAGGTCCGCGGGCAGCAGATCGTCGATCACGACATGCTGGAAGGGCTCCGCCTTCTCGAAGTCGAGCCTGCGCGCTTTCGCGATGGACTCGAGGTGATCGGAGTTCAGGAGCTTCAGTGCCAAGGGCGGGGTACCTCGAGCGCGTCGGTGAATCCGGTGGAGTCCGCCATAGTACGTTGGAGCCGAGCGACGAGTCAAGCAGAGCGCACCGGCTCATCCACTGGCAAGTTGATCTGGACCGGCCATGAACTCGGCGGCTTCGCCGCTCGAAATGCCGCTCGACTGCACTCCCGTGGGGCCGAAAAAACGCCCAGGGAATGCCACGCTGCCCCAGTTGGAATCGTCCGGGATCCTTCGTCCCTCGCCTCTCAGCTCAGCAAGAGGAACTCGAGTCGATCGTTCATGATCGCCCGCTGACGGGGCTCGCGCAGCCGCCAGACCTTCGAGTCCACCTGGAATTGGAGTTGCACGAGACCGCCAGCGATCGGCAGCATGCGGACGAAGCGTCCTAGTGCGCTCGTCCGACCGCATGGTTGTGATCGCCACTGCGCTGACGGGACACCTGATCGCTACCGATCCGATCTCGGCAAACCACGCCTGGCCGGAGCAGTCTGCCGACGCAAAGTAGACTCGGTTGGTAACCGTCCAGAGCGTGTCGTCGGAGTTGTATAGGACTTGGGCGAGGGGATGACGATCCCGATCACCGCGAGAGCGCGGCGATCCTCTTCGAGCGCGCCGAGAAGATCCACAAGGAGCGCGGCGCCACTCTGGAACTGAGCGACTCGACCTCGCACTTTCGCGCGGCCTGAATTCGCGCTCGGACTCCAGCCAGTTGCAACGTGCGAGTTGCCGCGCCCGGTTGCACACCCGGGCACGGCAACCCGCACGGATCACGCCGGGCGTGATAGACTCCGCTCATGACGAAGAACATCCTGATGATCTGCTCCGCTGCATTGCTCGTCGTTCTCTTCGGCTGCGGTGACCCCCAGTCTCCTCCGGTCGATGCAGCGGCGGGCCCCGATCAACAGGCGCAGCGCCGGGAAGCCATCAATACCCTCGCAAGAGCCATCGGCGACACCGAGGGCCTGGATCAGCAGACCGCCCAAGAATTCATGAAGGTCATGCGGGAAGCGCCGGTTTTCAAGAACAAGTTCCTCGGCGTCCGGACACTGCAGAACCCAACCGATGCATGGATCGTCATGGAGATCATGTACGAGGTGCGACCCGACCTCATCGTCGAAACGGGAACCTACCATGGCGGAAGTGCTCCCTTCTGGGCCATCATCCTGGAGCACATCAACCCCGCAGGCCGGGTCATCACCATCGACATCGAGGACCAACGGACGCGGCGTGCGAAGAACCTGCCCATCGCGAAGAAGCGGGTCGACTTCCTGTTGGGAAGTTCCACGGACCCCGAGATCGTGGCCGAGGTCCACCGCCGAGCCGAAGGAAAGCGGGTACTCGTCTTGCTGGACTCGCTCCATTCAAAGGAACACGTGGCAGCCGAGTTGGAGGCCTACGCTCCGCTGGTTCCCGTAGATGGCTACCTGATCGTTCAGGACACGATGGTGGGCCCGATCGCAGCGATCGATGAATTCCTGGCCGCAAACGATTCCTTTGTGGCGGACCGTGGCCGGGAACGCTACGCCGACACGAACACCGTCCGAGGATACCTCAAGCGCGTCAAGCCGTAGCGGCACTACCTTCCTCCAAGACACCGGAATTGCTTGTATTTCGGGCGGAGTGGTGTCGAGCATACGGGGACATCCAAGCCGGGTATTCGGACCGGGATCGATGACTCCGATCTGTTGGCATGGAGCAAGCCGGGTTCTCGATCCTCGACCGCTAATCCCCGGCCTTTCGGGACCGCGAGAGAGCGAGCAGCTTGTGAAGCGCCAATGCGAATACGAACCAACCGATCGCCATCCAGACCGACGAATCCAGGTTCGAGGCCAGGATCCCGAGTGCGAAGAGCGTCGACGCCACATAGACGACGGGCGGCAGCGGGTACGCAGGGAGTCGGTAGGGGCGGTCGAGCTCGGGCAGTCGGCGGCGCAGCACGACCACCGAAAGCACCGTGAGTGAGCCGGTGATGAGCATCGCGCTCGTCGTGTAGTTCATCAGCTCCTCGAAGCGGTGCGTGGAGATGAGCGCGAGCGCGATCGCCGTCTGGAGCCAGAGTGCGATCGTCGGGCTGTGGAATCGGTCGTCGTGGCTGCCCGCGATGGCCGGAAGATCGTGCTGTCTCGCCATCGCGACGGTGATCCGGGCCCCGGTCATCACGGTTCCATTGACCGAGCCGAGCATCGCGATGCAGATCAGGAAGGTGATCGAGAGGGCGCCGGCTTCGCCGAAGATCACCCGGGCGGCCGCGGTTCCGACCTCTCCGGTTTCGGCGAGCTCGGGCAGCGTGAAGACCGTCATGAAGCCCGCGCACAGCACGGCGTAGAGCAAGACGATGCTGACCGTTCCTGCGATAAGCGCGATCGGGAGCGTGCGCGCTGGGCTCCGCACTTCCCCTCCTACGAAGAGCGCCGCGTACCAGCCCGAATACGCGAAATAGACGGGCAGATAGGCGGCCGCGATGCCTGAGAGCGCGATCGCGGCCGGGGCCGCTGCGGCGTGCGTCGGCTCCGTCGTTCCCGACACCAGGAGCTGGTAGACGCACGCGGCGAAGAGCACGCTGATCGGGATCACGGTCAGCAGCAGCTGCAACCGGCCCGAGAGCAGGATGCCGACGTGATTGATGGCCGTCAGGGAAATCAAGATCACGGCCGTCCAGAACGTCGCAGGGGAGATGGGCAGGCCCGAGATCGCGATTGGCGCGTCGTAGAAGCTTCCGAGCAACACCGGCAGCTGGAAGCTCGACGCCCCGACGGTCATCGTCGCCAATGAGCCCGGGAAGACGACGAGGATCTGAAGCCAGCCGACCGCGAATGCGATTCCGGGTCCGTAGGCGAGCCGAAGGTAGGGATAGTCGCCTCCGGTTCGGGGCATCATTGCGCCGAGCTCAGCGAGACTCATCGCGCCCGCGAGCGCCGCGATGCCCCCGGCGAGCCAGAGGAGCATGAACGCGCTCGGTTGCTGGATGTGCTGGGCGACGACGGGCGGGCCGATGAAGACCCCGACCCCGAGCATCGAGCCGGCGACCAGGCCGAGCGCCGGCCAGAGGCCGAGCGCTCCTCCGACCGATTCGGTGTCGGCCGCTGGTTCGGCGGCTTCTTCTGCTTCAGCCACGTCCGTTCCCGAATGAAATGAGGGCGCACAGCGTAGGACAGCCCCGGCCGAACGTCATAGCGCACAGATGCGCAGGTTCAGTGATGCGTGCCGCGTTCACCCAGTTGCCAGCCTGCGTACGGAGAGAGTCCGATGGGCGGGGCGATGGCAGTCGTGCGTGTCGTGAGCGCCTCGTCGATGACCAGCATGACGATTCGAGGCACGGCGATGCCGGCCGCGATCGTCACTACGCCGGCGAAGAGTGAGTCATGAGTCGCCCCCAGCCAGTGCGCTGGCCCCGAGCCCCACCGTGAGGTGGCGATGGAAGCGTCGCGCTGGCCCCCTGCTCGAGGGCCAGGGATCGGTTCGAAGCGTGTCGCCCCAAGGGAAAGAGATGTGCGCTCGTGGTGCGGACGCAACCCCGCTGCTCGACACGGTCGGGATGCGCGGCGAACGCCGTCGACATACGATCACCGGCGCCATGAAGAATCTTCTCCCACCCCGACCTCGGCCCATGCCCTCCCTTTCTCGCTCCCTCTGCCTTGGACTCCTGCTACTGGTCGTCGCCTGCTCGCGTGAGGTGCCCGAGCGAAGGCCTCGCGTGGTCGTCCTGGGGCTCGATGGGGCATCGCCGCGCGTGATCGAGCCGATGCTCAAAGCGGGCCGCCTTCCAAATCTGGCCAAGCTGGCGGCGTCCGGCGCGTACGGCCCGCTC
>JAFDDH010000111.1 GCA_019310975.1 Deltaproteobacteria bacterium
CTGCGCGTAGCGCGGCTCGTCGGGCGCCCATAGATCGATGGCGCCGATCCCGGGTACGAGGATGACGAGCGCCAGCAGCAGCGGGAGCCAGCGAGGGGGCACGACGCGCTCAGCCTCCGCTGCGCTTTACCTTGAAGCCGCGCCCCTCGAGCTCTTCGACCACGACGTCGCGCTGATCGCCCTGGATCTCGATCACCTCGTCCTTCACGGCACCGCCCGTTCCGCAGCGTCGCTTGAGCAGCTTGGCGAGGCTGGAGAGCTCGTCGGGGGGCAGCTGGATTCCCGTGACCAGCGTGACGGTCTTGCCGCCGCGGCCCTTCGACGTGCGGCCAACGCGGGCGATGCCGTCGCCATCGGAGTTGCTGAGCCGCGCGCCCCCACGCGGGTTGGCCCGGCACTGGCAGCGCCTCTCGGGCAGCCCGCAGTGCGGACACATGCGTCCGTGCTCGCTGGAGTAGACGGTTCTCCCTGGGTCGCGCTTCGCCATGCTGCCAGATTAGCCTCGATCGGCGGCCCTGCTCAGCCGCTGGGCCCTTATCCCTGCCTCTCGCGCTGCCTGCCTGCCCAACGGCCGAGCAGTGAGCGCATCGTGTCCTCCTCCTGGATGCCGCCGAATGGCCAGCGGCCCAGCATGAAGGTCGGCACGCCCGTGACCATTTCCTCGACGGCGCCGCGCGTGCGCCGTTCGAGCTCGGCGAGGGCGCGTTCGTGGGCGGCGGCATCGACCTCGATTCCGAGCTCGCGCTGCATCCGCGCGATCTGGTCGGGATCGTCGCAACGCTCTCCCTCCTCATACACGCAGCTGAGGACACGCTCGCGCCAGCTCGCCGCACGCGCCGGATCACTCTCCAGCGCAAGCGCCGTCGCGGCGACGGGGCGCGAGTCGAGCCAGATCGTCGGTACCTTGGCCTCGACCTCGAGTGCAGCGGCAATCTGCTGGATGTGCAGCCGCCGATCCGGAGTCACCTGCATGCCGCGTGTCCAGCGCATGATCGGCGCGAGATCGATCGGCGTCCAGAAAGGCTCCACCTCGATCTCCTCGAGGAAGCCCTGCATGCGCTCGACGATGCGGTGCGCGACGTAGCAGAGCGTTGACGCGAAGTCGTAGTGGATCGCAACCTGGAGCGGCCCCATCTCGGGTCAGACTCCTAGGAGGAGCCCGTTTCGCCGGCGACCAGGCGGCGATGGTCCACCATGATACAGCGGTCCTGTACGACGCGAATACCCGCCTCGCGCAGGCGGGCCGCCGACGGGCCGTGGTGGATGCCCAGCTGCATCCACACCGCCTGGGGGCGAATGGCCAGGGCGACGATCTCCTCGACGTGGGCGGCGACGTGATCCGATGCGCGGAAGAGGTTCACGAGGTCGATCTCGATGCCGGCGGCGTCGACGTCGGTCAGGCTCGCGTAGGCGTCCTCGCCGAGTACGGCGTTGAGCTTCGGATTGACGGGCACGATGCGGTAGCCGTGGTCCTGCATGTAGCGCGGGATCCGGTAGGCGTCCTCGCCGGGCCGATCCTTGATGCCCACCACTGCAATCGTGTGGCTCTCGTTCAGGATCTCCGCCAGCGCGTCGTCTGCCTGCTGCGCCGCTCCACCCCCGGCAGTGCTCACGGGCCGCTTCTCCTCGCGCCTCGCGCTCGCTTCGAAATCATCGATCGTCCTAGCTTACCCTGCTGGGAAGCGGACGGGAACCGGGATCGTCCGGGATCTGGTCGACACCCGTGGATGCACCCGATAGGGTTCCGGGCCATGTACGGACTGATGCGATCTCTGATCACCCATGTCGGGGCCTCCAGCCTCGTGCTGCTTCCACTCCTCGTAGTTGTCCTAGTTGTCGTAGTGGCTCCGCTGCGAGAGTCGGTCGCGAGTGCGCTGCGCGATCCCGTCGAGCGCCTCGAAACCCACGTACTCGAGAATGGACTCACCGTCCTCACGCTCGAGGATCACGCCACACCGGTCGTGGCGTTTCAGATGTGGGTCCGAGCCGGGTCGAAGGACGAATCCTTCTACACCGGCATTGCCCATCTCTTCGAGCACATGATGTTCAAGGGTTCGAAGAATATCGGTGCCGAGGAGCACGCCCGATTGATCGGGGCACGCGGGGGCCGCGTCAATGCATTTACGACCCATGACGTGACGGTCTATCACGAGGACGTCACCTCCGAGTCGCTGCCGCTCGTGATCGACCTCGAGGCGGAGCGTGTAAAGAATCTCGACATCAGTCTGGCCACGCTGGAGAGCGAGCGCGAGGTGGTGCTCGAGGAGCGCCGGATGCGCATCGAGGATCGGCCGAGCGGGCTGGCCTTCGAGGCGCTCAGCGCCATCACTTTTCAAGCGCATCCCTACCATTGGCCGGTGATCGGCTGGCGGGCGGATATCGAGGCCGTCACCGTCGAGGCCTGTCGTGAGTTCTTCGACACCTACTACTCGGCCAACAACATCACCCTCGCCATCGTGGGCGACTTCGATACGAGTGAGACGCTGGCCGCAATCGAGCGCGCGTTCGGCGATGTCCGCACCGCAGAGCGCATCCCGCGAAATCCGAGTCGCGTCGTCGAGCAGCGCGGTGAGCGGCGCGCCACCGTGCGCCACGAGGTTCGCGTACCGCTCCTCTACGCGGCCTGGCATGCGCCGGCCAGCGGTCACGCCGACGGCGATGCCCTCGACGTGACCAGCCAGATCCTCTCGGCCGGCCGTTCGAGCCGTCTCTATCGCGAGCTCGTATACGAGACCGAGCAGGCCCTCTACGCCGAGGGCGGCTATTGGGAGCTGCAGGATGCCGGCCTCTTCTTCGCCGTCGCCGGCATCCGGCCCGGCGTGCCCATCGAGCAGGTCGAGCAGGCCTTCTTCGGCGAGATCGATCGAATCAAGACCGAGGGCGTGAGCGAGGCGGAGGTTGCCAAGGCCAAGCGCCAGCTCGAGGTCAGCCTCGTCAGAGGGCTCTCCACCGCCCATGCGCTGGCCAGTCGCGTCGGGCGCGAGAGCATCACGCTCGGACGCGTCCGGTCGCTCTCGGAGCGCCTGGAGTCGATCCAGGCCGTGACCGCCGCGGACGTGCAGCGCGTCGTCCGCACCTATCTGGTTCGGGACAAGCGCAACGTCGTCCACGTCATCCCACCGTCACCGCCCGCCTCGCCAGAGCCCGCGCCGGCGGCCGATCGGGAGGACGGCTGATGCGCGGTCTTTCGAATCTGAATCTCAAGCAGGCGCAGCGGGCACTGGGCTGCGTGGGCCCATTGCTTGTGGCTGCGCTGGCCGTCGGCTGCTCGGGTCACAGGCCGGCATGGGAGCTACCGCCGCCGGCCGTCCAGCAGGCGCCGATCGTTCAGCCCGGCGCGCTCACGCGGCAGAGCCTGGAGAATGGGCTGACGATCGTCGTTCTCGAGGATCATCGTCTCCCGCAGGCAAGTCTGGGGCTCACGGTGCGTCGCGGCGCGGGCGCGGTACCCCGCTCCCAGGCCGGGCTGGCCGAGCTCACCGCCGAGGTGATGAACCGCGGCGCGGGCGACCTCGATGCGCTCGGTCTTGCGCGTGCGGTCGACAGCATCGGTGCATCGCTGGGCGTCTCGTCCGGATGGGACACGATGGACGTGAACGTGAGCGGGCTCTCACGCGACCTCGACGCTCTGCTCGAAATCCTGAGCGACGTCGTGCTTGCGCCGCGCTTCGAGAAAGATGAGATCGAGAAGGCGCGCAGCGAGCACCTGGCCGCGCTCGAGGCCGCGCATGACAGTCCTGCGACACTGGCCCGCTGGCATGCAGCGGCGGCACTCTACGGCGAGCATCGCTACGGGCTGCCGCAATCGGGGTCGGCCGAGACCGTGGCGGCGCTGGATGGCGGGGCCATCGGCGCTCTGCACGCGAAGTGGTTCGTTCCCGAAAACGCCATCCTCTACGTCTCGGGGGACGTCGACCCCGGGTTCTTCTTGGATCGCGCACGCGCCCTCTTCGGCGCCTGGGAGCGCGGCCACGAGATCGGGAACACGCCTCCGCCGCCCGTGCCTGCGCCCGTCTCAACTCGCATCGTGATTGCCGACGATCCGGATCTCGTGCAGGCGCGCATCATCTTGTGTCACGACGGTCTCGCGCGGACCGATGACCGGCGCATCGCGGCCAGCCTGGTGAACGGCACGCTGGGCGGAAGCGGCTTCTCGTCGCGGCTGATGAAGATCCTGCGCTCCGATCAGGGGCTTACCTATGGCGTGGGCTCGGGCTTCGCACTGCGCCGGCAGCCGGGGCCCTTCGCGATCAGTACCTTTACGCGCGTGGCCGAGACGCGCCGCGCCGTGGATATCCTGCTGGCCGAGCTCGAGGCGATCCGCGGCGACAGGCCTCAAACCGACGAGGAGCTATCGAAGGCCAAGAGCTTCAACGTGGGTCAATTCGGTCTCGGGCTCGAGACCTCGGCTGCGGTGATGGGTTCGCTCGTCGATCTCGATGTCTACGGCCTGCCCGAGGACTCCCTCGACAGCTATCGCGAGCGCGTCGGCGCCGTGACCCTCGATCAGGCGCACGCCATCGCCCACGAGCTCCTGCATCCGGACCGGCTCGTCATCTTCCTGCTCGGGCCGGCAGAGCTGCTTGGGCCGCAATTCGAAGATCTGGGGGAGATTGAGATCGTTGAACCCTAGGTGGGTTCACGGAGCGCAGTCTCGCTGGGGCGGCGGGCGGGGGGCTAGTCGCCGAAGATGTCGAGGACGTCGCTGCCGCGGACGTAACGTGAGGGGCGGACCGCCTCGGCGAGCTGTGCGGTGGTCATCCCATCGGGCTTGATGGCCTCCAGCCAGCGGTGCTGGATCGGGCGGTACTCACCGGGCGTGAGTCCGAGATCGCGGTGCAGCGCGAAGAGCAGGTCGAGGTTCTCGAGCACTCTGAAGGCCTCGTAGCGCGAGCTGGGTCGGTTCTTTACGTAGCGGCGCAGCTCGAAGCCCATTACGCGGCGTACGCCGGTGCTGCGGACATATTGATCGACGACCGCCTGCAGGATGCCGCGCAGGTGGTCCGCGTTGGCGCCGGCCTCGCCGAAGATCTCCTGGTAGAGCGCGTAGGCGCGCTCGGCCGTGCGCCCCGACACCCGCGCCTCGGCGATCGGAATCGGGCGCCTATCCCAGGCGCGCAGGTCGTTGCCGACATCGTCGATGATGCCGGCCCCGGCCAGCCGGCTCTGGTGCTCGCGCGCCGTGATCGGACGCAGCTCGATGTCGAGCAGCTCGACGATCTCCTGGTTGTAGGGCAGCCACGGGATGCTCTCCCTGGCATCGGGCTCGGGGACGAGATCGTCCGCAAAGAGCATGAAGCTGATGTCGTCACGCGACGCACCCTCCGGATGCAGGTCGGGCAGGAGCGACGAGATCGTCCAGTCGAAGCTGGCCGGGGTGAGCGGCTCGCCCGACACCTGGGCGCCGAGTACCGAGTAGGGGGCCATCCAGAGTGGGGCCGCAACCGGCTGGGCCAGGCCGAAGATCGGGTCCGGACCGAGTCCTGTCAGCACGATATTGCCATCGAAGGTGATGGTATTGGCCACGAAGTCCACGCCGGAGTCGGTGCGCAGCGTTCCGAAACGGTCGAGGTAGGTGGATGCGGCACGGCGCAGGATCTCGATCGTGGGCGCGGTCTGGTTTTCATCGCGGCCGACGACGGAGATCTTCAGCGCCGAGAGATCGCCGACGCGCGCCCGGCCCGCAGCGCCGGACGTCGGATGGTCGAAGGTCTTGATGGTGAGGTCGCCCTGCACGCTCATCTTCTCGCCCGGTCCCATCTCGAAGTCGTGGGTCTCGAACGTCAGATCGCCGTTCTTCTTGTAGATCGTGGAAGTCTGGGACGTCCGCGAGGTGGGCACGGTGGCCTCGGGCGTCTCGACCGCCCAGAGCTCGATCGCATTCGCGCGCACGAGCGTATCCGAGGGGGGACCGCCCGCGTCGGCGCCAAAGCGTACGCTGGCCGGATTGGTGAGATCGGCGGCGGGGTTGAGGTGGACGCTCAGCTTCTCGAGGTCACCGAGGTTCGTCCCGATATCCCCTTCGAAGATCGCCTGGCTGCCGGCTGCGACCAGTAGAGTGTGCTGCTTCAGCATATCGGCACTGGCGTCGACGCTTCCGGAGAGCTGCACGACGTCGCCGATGAGCTCGATGTCGCCCGAGAGCACCACGTCGCCATACCACCGCTGATTCTCCACGGTGAAGATGCGCAGCTCGTCGACTCCCGGGGAGCTCGTGTCCGTATCCGTCAAGGTGATCGGGATCGAATCGCCTTCGAGGCCGACCTGCAACGAGCTGAGAAAGAGGTCGTCGTGCCGCAGTGAAGTGATGTCGAAGTCGACTTGCGTGCCGTCGAGCACCAGGTTGGTGCCGTCCACCTTGAGGGCGAGGCGGTTGTCGACGACGATCCCGGCATTCGTTGCGCGCAGCGTGTAGTCGACCATCGATCCAGCCATCAGGATCTGTGTCCGATCCGGCAGGCAGCCTTCTACTCCACATTGGGACTCGTCGAAGGCGGCGTCCACGTGCTCGATCGTGAGAGAGAGCGGGGCGAGGTCGACATCCGGACCCGGGTCGCGATCGATGGAGCTGAAGAGGATGGACTCCTTGCTGGCAAGGACTCGCCCGGTCGTGCCATTGGCGCTGAGCGTGACCTCCGGCGCCTGGAGTCGCAGGAGATCGAATTGCGTCAGGTCCAGGTTTAGACCGTCGGTTCGGGAGAGCTCGACGTGCACGTCGTCGACCTCGTTCGATCCAGCAAAGAAGCCGACTCGTCGGGCCGGCAGGCGGTCCTGCAGTTCTTCCGTCAGCTGCGTCATCTCGATGGAGTCGCGCAGCGCCCAGAGCTGGATCTCATCGATCATCGGGCCGGTGGCGCCGATGTTTTCGATCTGGCTCGCTTCGGGGATGGCGCTCAGTTGATTGCCGATCACCTCGCCGATCTCCGGGGCGCGGTCGATCCACATTCCGTGCTGCGCCAGCACGAGCTGAGTGCCGACGGGTGATGCGTCGTCGGCCTGGTCGAGCTCGAAGAGGACAGTCGAATCGATGTCGACCACGGGCTTCCATTGATCCGGAAGGGTGGGATCGATGCTGCCGTTGGCGCTCCCGGCGGTCAGGTTGATGGTCGACGCCCGCAGGGTCGTATTTCCCAAGAGGCTGAGATTGTCGCCCACGTGGTTCAGGAAGGCTGCATTGAGGCTGATGAAGTCGACGGCGTCGATCGTCAGATCGCCGCCCGCCAGGCCGACCTCGAAGTCGTAGGGCGTGATCGCCTGCAGAGATTGCAGCTCGAAGAGAGGGTCGTTGGTGGTATCGAATATGATCTTGCGCAGGTCCTCGGGAGCGGCGTCGATCCCGGTGAATAGGGTGAGCGTGAGGTCAGCCATCCAGACCTTGGCGGGCTCGACCGTGATGCTGCCGCGGTTGCTCTGGAGCAGGTAATCGTTCAGCCCGTCGTCGCCAGCGACCTGGTCCAGAGCGATCAAATTCGCGTCGCCGATGTCGCCCTCCTGGATGAGCACGATCTCGGCGGGTGCGGTCTCCTCGCCGAGGTTGCTGACGTCCAGGCTGAAGTCCAGCTCCGGCGGCACCGGGCTCGGCCGCGTGACGTCGGAGAGCAGCAGGTCGAAGCCGGAGAGCTGGAGCGTGCTGCCGGGCAGGACCTCCGGCGCGATGCCCGCCTGGTCGTATGTTGCGCTCAGGCCGAGCGAGTGGGTGCGGATCTGCATGGCTGCGAGGTCGCCGCCACCGACGGGGTCGAAATCGGTATCGAAGTTCAGCGACGCCCCATCGCTGCGAACGATGTCGACCTCCGTGCCGGAGAGGACCAGCAGTGTGTGGGCGCGCGGCAGCTGGTCGTCCGGCGGGAGGGACGTGTCCGCGGGGTCGAAGCGGTCGATTGTGATCCCACCGTCGTCCGAACGGATCGCGTAGGAGTCGGGCGAGGTCGCGTCGAAGTTGCTGGTCGTGGAGGGGAGCATGCTCTGCGTAATCGGGCCGTCCTGTCGGAAGACGAAGGTCAAGGGCTGGCCGCCACGGCCCTTGAATTGCGGCGTATCGTTGTTGGGCTGGCCCCAGATCAGATCCTCGGGGTCAGAAATCAGCTGGATGAGAGAGGTGCCCGAGCCGACTCCGTCTCCGCCCATGCCGTCGCCCGCCACGAGGCGGATCTCGGCGGCCTCGATGGGCGTGTCCTCCTCGACGACGTCGGGCGTGTTCGGGTCGTCGCCGCGATCGAAGACACCGAAGCTCAGGATGCCGCCCACACCATCGCCACGGCGCAGCCCGGCGCGCAGCGTGAGCTTGCTGGTCGCGTCATCGCTGAATTGGATCTGCTTGTAGAGCTCCTGGGTGAACTGGAAGCTCAACAGCCCGCCGATGTCGAGGGCCTGGACTCTGATCGGCTCGTCGAGGACGATGTCGCTCTCGGCGTAGAGGCGAAGATCGGTGTCCAGGAGGGCCTCGGCACCCCGCTCGGTATCGCCCGTGATGTCGCCGATCGTGATACCGCCATTCTCGGAGCGCAGCGTGTACGCCACACCGACGACCCCATCCGCGAATACGCCTGCCGTTGGGATGACGGAATCGGTGATGGCGGCATCCTGGCGCAGCTCGAAGCTCGGCGCGGCCTCGCCGACAGGTGGATTCGGGTCGACGAAATTGATGGCGTCGTCCACGAGCCCGCTCATGTCCACCGTCGCCTCGCCGCCGTTGTCGCCGTTGCCCGCGAAGAGCACGATCTGCTGCGCCTGGATTCCGGCCGTCGAGGTGAAGCTCAGATTGCCGTCGCCGGCGCTCCCGGCGTGCAGCACCAGCTCGTTGTCGGCCTCGAGCACGCCCTCGACGATGAGATCGGCCGCATCGAAGTTCGACTGGTTGCCCGTGGTGATGCTCACGTTGTCGGCGGCGCCGTTGATGTTGTCGGCAAAGTCCTGGTCGATCGTGAAGCCTTCGTTGATCTGGATATCGAGGCTGGCGAAGTCGCTGTCCACGAGGGAGCTCGCGAAATCGATGCCGTCTTTGGCGTTCAGCACGAGTGCGAGCTCGTCCGTATTCGTCGCCGAGAGGTCCTTGATGGTACGGATGGTCAGCAGCCCGTCGCTCGCACCCAGCTCGTAGCGCTGCATATTCGAGACGCCATCGACGAGCCTCGATGTCACGTCTTCCGAGTCCAGGTCGGCGTCCTGCAGCACCGTGACCCGCAATGGGCTCTGGATCTCCATCGTGTCCGTGACGCGCTGGAAGACCACATTCCCCAGCAGTTCGACCTCGGCATTCGTCCCCACCCCCGCGTAGCCGTCGCCCGCCAGGATGAAGATCTCGTCGCTCTGGAGCGTGACGTCGCCCGCGATCCGCACGTCGCTGGTGCCAAAGCCCGGGGTGGGGACCCCGAACGCAGCGTCGGCGAAGCGCCCCGGGTTCGGCGCAATTTCGATCACGCTGTCGGCCAGCAGCCGGGAGACACCGTCGTCTGTCAGAATGTCGACGCGGCCGGCGTGGTCGATCACCAGGACGCTGTCTCGATTGTCCTCCGGCGTGGTGACGTCCGCGCTCACATCGATGGTCGCGTCCTCGAGAAAGAAGCTGCCATCGCCGCGGCTCTCGAATCGGCCCCCGTTGGTGATGACCGTGGGCTGTGTCCCGTCGCTGCCCTGCACGATCACGCGGGCACCGTTACCGAGAATTTCGCCGTCCAGCGCAAATGTATTGAAGGTGTTGAGTGTGACGGCGCCGCCCACCTCGTCATCCACGGGGCTTCCCGAGTCGTAGACGCGGGAATCGATCTGGCCGCGCAGCACGATCTCGTTCGCAGTCGGGCCGAGGAGCGGATCCGCGGTGCCCAGGGTGACGGTGTTGCCGCCCGAGAGGATGGTCGCGGACTCGTCGACCGTGATGCGACCGCCGGCCGGAATGTTCGCAGCCCCGTCCTGCAGGTCGACTTCCAGCTGCTGGGACTGGAGCACGACTGCGCCCCCCCCGCTGTCGAGCTTCGACGTCAGCGTGAGATTGCCGGCGACGGTGTCCGCGAGGATCAGGCCGCCGCCGCTCGTCACGTCGCCACGGATCTGCATGTGGCCGCCGACCAGGACGAGCGGGCTGTCGGCATCGGACGTCGCCTCGCGATTCACCGCCGCGGCGCGCATGACCACCGCACCGCCCGCAAAGGGGTCGCCCGTCGCCTCGTCGAGAACGTCAGTGCTGGTGTCGATCGTGCCGCGCATGATCAAGTCACCACCCACGGCGCCCAGGAGTAGCCCCGTCGACGACGCGATCGGCCCACCTCCGATGTCCACCGTGCCGCCGTCGGTGTCGATGTCGACGTTCGATGCGATCGTCACGTTCACGCCGCCGAGTCCGACGTCACCGCCACCGGTCCAGAGGTCGGCGTTGACGTGGAGGTCGCCCTGGAACTCCTGGGGGATCTCCCCGGGCACGTCGGGCGCCTGCGCCTGCCGGGCATCCCCGGCGACCAGGAAGATGTCGAGGTCGATGAAGCCGGGCTCGTCCGAGGGCAGCTTGGTCGGACTCGGGCCCGGAGCCGGCTTGCCCTTGGTGACCGCAATGTCGGCATTGATCTCGATATCGTTGGCGGCCAGCAGGGCGAGGGTGACCTCGGTTCCGGCCTGCGCGGCGGCGTCGTTGACGTAGATGGCCGCGTTGACCGTGATGTTGCCGTCCTGCGTCCCCTGCTCCTCGGCGATCGTGTCGGTGAGAATCGTGACATTGGAGCCCTGCTCGAGGGCCTCCGCGATCACCTCCGCGGTGATCTTCGAGTCGTCCACGGTCGGCCGAATCGCGCTTTGGTCGAAGTTGGGATTGCGCCTATTCTCGGCCGACAATCCTTCGTCGAGGCATTCGGGCGCATCGCCGCAGCCCGACGCCACGATCTCGATGCTGTTGGGATCGATCAGCCAGTGACCGCCCCGGTCGCTGGCCAGGCCACTGCGCGCGCGCAGATTCGGCGCCCTCGTGACATCGAGCCAGAGCTTGCCGGATGTCTCTGCGAAGCCACCGTCGCCGGCCAGTCGACCCCCCTGCGCGGAGAGCGTGCCGTGGATCTGCGCGGTCTCGTCCGCCCAGACGACGATCTCGCCGCCATCCCCGTCGATCTCCGCATCGGCCCGGATGCCGGCGTCCTCGTGGACGAAGGTGCCGCGCGCGTTGCGCACCGCGGCGCGGCCCTGCGGTCCGCCGCCGATCCAGATCTGCCCGCCACCGCCGGAGCCGGAGGCATCGATGTCGGCACCGGCCTGAATCGAGACGTAGTCGCCGAGCACGTGGATCGTGCCACCCCGGTCCTGCTCGTGGCTGGCATCGAGCCGGCCACTGACCTCGACGAGTCCTTCGGCGCCGCCCTCGAGCACGATCTCGTCGGCTTCGATACTACCGCTCTGGCGGATCGCAAAGGAGAGCATGTCGCCGGCCGCAAGCCGGACGTGGCCGCCCCTGGCCTCGATGTGGCCGGCATTCTCGACGGCCGGCTGATCGGCGAAGCGGCTGCCATCGCCACCGGGCTCGGGCGCGTCGAGGCTCGTCTGGATCACGATCGGGCTGTCGTGGTCGCGGATCCAGACCTCGTCACCAGCCAACATCATGAAGGCGCCATCGGTGGTGGAGATGTGGCCGAAGTTGGCGACGCTGCGCCCGAGCAGGCTGATCGAATCACCCTGCATGGTGGCGTAGTTGTGGACCGCGCCAGTGAGATTCGTGAAGTGGAGGTTTCCGCTCACGAAGTCCTCGCTGGCGATATTCCCCGCCACCGCGATCATCCGGCCGACGTCGATGAAGGCGCCATCGTGGAAGGTGATGCCGGCCTCGTTGGCGAAGATGCAGGTCGCGTCGCAGACGACCCGGCCAAAGAAGTTGGCCGCGCGCTCGCCGGGGCTTCGGTTCAGCACCACGAAGCTGTCCTGCTGGCGGAACTCGAGGCTGTGGTAGGCGGGCTGCTGGATGTCGTTCTGCCAGTCGAGGATGACGCTCTGGCTGTGCTGGGTGAACTCGGTGACGTCCGGCTGGTTGATCGTGAAGTCGCCGCTGCCGACGCTGGTCTGGACCTCGCCGAGCGCCGTCTCGGTGCCGGAGGCCGGCAGCGGAGCGCAGAGGAAGACGGCGAGGGTCAGCCACGACCCGGCTCGCTGGGAGCGCGTGAAGCGCGTGGGGGTCAGCTGTGTCGTCGTGGACATCCGCTCCATTCTCTCAGTACATCACGCTGAAGAGGAAGTAAAAGCGGCCATTGGAATCGATGTCTCCGGCCTTGGCGGCCACGCAGCCCAGGTCTCGCCCACCCCCACCGCCGGGGACCTCGACCGCGCAATCGACGTTCTGGTAGACGCCCCGTGCCCAGTCCACGCGTGCCCGGATGTTGCCCTTGTAGACGAACTCGAGACCGACGCCGGCACCGACCAGCGTCTGGTCGGACTCGGAGTCACCGAGAGACCGGCGGTTGCGAACGCTCTTGCCGGCGTCGACGAAGAGGCGGAGCACGAGATCCCAGTCCGGTCGTCCGTAGACTTGCTGGGGCGCTACGCGGAAGTCACCGATCATCGGCAGGTTGGTGGGCCGGCGCTTGATCGGCAGTGCCCGCGGGATGTGGAAGCGGTACTCGGCCGTGGCCAGGTAGACGTTGTCGCCGACCGCCAGACCCTCCGAGAAGCCGCGCACGCTGTACTGCCCACCGATTACCTGGCTCACCTGGGGGATCAGTCGGTAGTCGAAGGCGTACTGCCCGCGAAAGCCAGCGGAGACCTCGTGGCTCAGCGTCGAGCTGCCGGGCGTCGTCGGGTCGCGCCAGGCGGAGGGGCGCAGCAGTGGCTCGAGGTATTGGCTGATGCCCGCGTCCCAGTGAAGGACCCACCAGCGTGGGTCCGCCCGACTGCGACCGAGATCGGAGAAGAAGTCGTTCTCGTAATCGCGGATCCCTCCGAGCGGCGTCGAGTACTCGGCGTCGAAGCGCGCGAAGAAGACGGAGTACTGGTTGACGCGATCCGACTCGAAGCCGATCCGTGGCTGGAAGAGGGTGACGTCGCCGGTGTTGCCCGTCGCAGCATTGTCGTTGTGCACGCCGCGAAATCGTGCGCCTGCGGAGAGATCCAGAAAGAGGTTGTCGTGCTGAAGCACGTTGTAGGTGAAGCCGCCCCTCGCATTCCAGTCCCGGTTCTCGATCTCGTCGACGGCGAAGTTACCGCCGTCCTCTATTCCGATGAAGTCCGTGGCGATGCGGTTGAAGCCACCGCCCACGTTCCAGCGCAATCTTCCCAGCCCCCACCACGGAACCCTGCTGCGGTCCGCCCAGGCGATCCAGCCGGGCTCGTTGCCGCTGGCTTCCATCCACTCGGGTCGCCGCGGCGCGAACCAGGGGGCGTCGTAGGAGATCATCACGC
>JAFDDH010000112.1 GCA_019310975.1 Deltaproteobacteria bacterium
CGTGAGAACGATGATCTGGGGTTCTTGGAGGTCGGCTCGGACATCCGGGACAGATCCGGGACAGTCCGGGACAAGCGATCAGCGTGAAGCCTGTAAGTGGTTGAAAAAATGGTGACCCGGGCGCGATTCGAACGCGCGACCCCCAGCTTCGGAGGCTGGTGCTCTATCCAGCTGAGCTACCGGGCCACTCGCGTCCGAGATTACGCTAGTGCGGACATCTCTGGGACGCGAAGCTCGGGCCGGACTGTGCCGGCCCAAAAGTGGTGGGGCGTAGTGGACTCGAACCACCGACCTCCGCGGTGTGAACACGGCGCTCTAACCAGCTGAGCTAACGCCCCACTTGGAAACGAGTTTTTAGCGATCCGGGGGCAGGACGCAAGGTCTGTTGGCCCGCCTGGAGCGGAATCGCCCTGCCCTCGCCCCGCGACCGCCCTCAGCTGGGCTTCTCGTCGCTCCGGTGAATCGTCGCCGCCTCTACGAAGGCCTTGAAGAGCGGGTGCGGGTCGAAGGGCTTGGAGGCGAACTCGGGATGGAATTGCGAAGCGATGAAGAAGGGGTGGTCGGGCAGCTCGATGATCTCGGCCAATCGCCCGTCGGGCGACATGCCGGAGAAGCGCATTCCAGCCCGCTCGAGGCGCTCTTTATAGTCGGCGTTGAACTCGTAGCGGTGCCGGTGACGCTCGCTGATTTCGTGCTCTCCGTAGATCGCGAATGCTCTGCTGCCCTCCTCGAGCACGCACGGGTAGGCGCCGAGCCGCATGGTCGCGCCCTTGTCTTCTACCTGCTTCTGGCCGGGCATCAGGTCAATGACAGGGTGCGGCGTGTTGGGATCCACCTCGCGCGAGTTGGCGCCTTCGCACCCCGCCACGTGGCGCGCGAACTCGCAGCAGGCGAGCTGCATGCCGAAGCAGATGCCCAGGTAGGGAGTTTGATTCTCGCGTGCAAAGCGAACTGCGCGGATCTTGCCCTCGACGCCCCGTGAGCCGAATCCGTGGGGGACGAGGATGCCGTCAGCACCTGCGAGCACGTCGGTATCCTCGAGCTTCTCGGAGTCGATGTACTCGATCTTCACCTTGGCGCGCAGCGCCAAGCCCCCGTGTACGAGCGCCTCGTTGAGGCTCTTGTAGCTCTCAACCAGGTCGACGTATTTGCCCACCATGACGATGGTGACCTCGCGCTCCGGGTTGTGGTGCGCCTCGATCAGGCGCTCCCACTTGCGCAGGTCGGGCTGACCGGTCCACATATTCAGGACCTGGGTGACCTTCTCGTCGAGGCCCTCGGCATGGAAGACGATGGGCACCTCGTAGATGCTCTCGACGTCCTTGGCGGTGATCACCGCATCCTCATCGACGTTGCAGAAGAGCGCGATCTTGCTCTTGACGTCCTTGCTGAGAAAGCGATCCGTGCGCGCCAGTATGATGTCGGGTGCAAGTCCCACGGCCTGCAGCTCTTTGACGGAGTGCTGCACGGGCTTGGTCTTGAGTTCGCCGGCCGTCGCCTGGTAGATGACAGGGGCTACGTGGATGAAGCAGGTATGCTCGCGCCCCACGTCGGCGCGGAACTGGCGAATCGCCTCGAGGAAGGGCAGCGACTCGATATCACCGACCGTGCCGCCGATCTCCACCAGAATGATGTCGACGTCGTCGGCCGCCGCGCGGATGCTCTCCTTGATGGCGTCGGTGACGTGGGGGATGACCTGAACGGTGCCGCCGAGGTAGTCGCCGCGGCGCTCGGCGGCGAGCACGCGGTCGTAGATGCGGCCGGCCGTCACATTGTTGACCTGACCCATCCGGGAGCGGGTGAAGCGCTCGTAGTGGCCGAGGTCGAGATCCGTCTCCGCGCCGTCCTCGGTGACGTAGACCTCACCGTGTTGCAGCGGGTTCATGGTGCCGGGATCGACGTTGAGATAGGGATCCAGCTTGAGGAAGGTGACTTTCAGGCCACGTGACTCGAGGAGCGCTCCGATTGAGGCCGAGGCCAGCCCCTTTCCGAGCGAGGACATCACCCCGCCCGTCACGAAGATGTACTTGGTGGTCCGGCTTCGCATGCTCGTCTCCGGTGCCTGGGGGGTCACTGGGCTTGCAGACAGCCCACGCCATGCCGACGCCCGGCTCGCGCGAACTCGGGCCACGTCGTTTGGGAGTGGGAAAGGAACAGGATGAGCGGGGCCGCGCGGCGGCGGCGGCTTTGCTGAGAGAGGTGAGGGCAGTGGAAGCTGCGGTCGGGAGTGGCTGCGTCGACCGCGGTGCCACTCATCGGGGGGACCCCGGCTGTGGCATCCTCAGGATGCCCGAGAGTCCGTATCCCACCCGGCCTCGCACCTGTGCCAACTCGGCTCCATCTGGCCGTCCGGTGAGTGCCCGGAAGCGACCGCGCCCTAGGTATAGCCCGCACGCCTTCGCGCAGCCAATTGTCCCGCGGGCCGGGGCTTCCAAGCCGTGGCCCGCCCGGACCACAGCCTTCGACCGCTAGCGCTTCGAGAACTGGAAGCGCGCCCGGGCGCCCTTCTGGCCGTACTTCTTGCGTTCCTTGCGGCGCGGGTCACGCGTCAGCAGACCGGCGCGCTTCAGCGCGCTGCGCTGCGTCCCGTCCTGCTTTTCGATCGCGCGGGCGATGCCGTGGCGCAGCGCGCCCGCCTGTCCGGCGACGCCGCCGCCGTGGATCTTGGCGCTGACGTCGTAGCGCTCGTGCAGCTCGGTGAGCTCCAGCGGACGGCGCACCTGGATCTGCAGCGCCTCGCGCGGGAAGTACTCCTCCATCTGCCGTCCGTTGACGACGATGGCACCCGTTCCGGGCGAGAGGCGTACGCGCGCGATGGCGTTCTTGCGCTTGCCGGTGGCACTGATGACGTCGCTGGCTTCAGACAATGCGAAGCTCCTCTGGCTTCTGGGCCGCATGCGGATGGTCGGGGCCGGCGTAGACCTTGAGCTTCGCCAACATCTTCCGGCCGAGGCTGTTCTTGGGCAGCATGCCACGAATCGCGCCGTGCACCACGCGGTCGGCGTGCGCCGACTCGAGCAGCTTTCCGGCGGTAATCGAACGAATGCCGCCCGGGAAGCCGGAGTGGCGGTAGTAGGTCTTCTGCTCTCGCTTGCGCCCGGTGAGCTTGACCTTCTCGGCGTTGATCACGATGACGTACTCGCCCGTGTCGACGTGCGGCGTGAAGATCGGGCGGTGCTTGCCGCGCAGTATGCTCGCCGCACGCGTCGCCAGGCGGCCGAGCACCACGTCATCCGCGTCCACCACGAACCAGCGCCGCTCGACGTCGGCCGCCTTGATGCTGCGGGTGGCGCGATGTGCCTGCACTCCCATGGGTGCTCCTCGAGCGCGTACCGGAAGGGGCTGAGAAAGGGGCTGAGAAAGGGGCTGAGAAAGGGGCTGAGAAAGGGGGCTGAGAAAGGCGCCGGAAAAGACGAATGGCCCGCCCAACCCAGATCGGGGTGCGGACCGGGGCTTTATTTAGTCGATCGGGCCGCACCGGTCAAGGGAAGGAGGCGGCTCAAGGCTCCGGTTTATCAAAGGAATGTTCCGCCCTGCCGGTGTCCGCCGACGCCTCCCACGCGGCCTCGAGCGTCAGTCCATGGGCCGGCGCGGTCGGGCCGGCCTGCGCCCGGTCCCGGGCGGCGAGAAGCGCTGCGACCGAGTCGGGCGAGCGGGCTCCGTGGCCCACCTCCAGAAGCGTCCCGACCAGGTTCCGGACCATGTAGCGAAGGAATCCGCTGCCCTCGACCACGACCGCGATCTCCCCCCCGGGCTCACCAATCACCTCGACGCGGTGGAGGGTCCGAATGTTGCTCTTCACATCCGAGCCCGCGGCTCGAAACGAGCTGAAGTCGTGCTCGCCCACGAGCATCACGGCGGCCAGGCGCATGGCCTCCAGATCGAGCCGCCGCGGAACGTGCGCGAAGCGAGCAGCGCGCAGCGGCGAGCGCCGGTGGGCGTTCCAGATCCGGTAGCGATAGCGCTTGCTCGCCGTCGCGCGGAGCGCGTTGTAGCCCGCCTCCGCGATGCTGGCCTCGCGGACGGCCACGTCGCCGGCCAGTACGCCGTTCAGGGCCCGCTGCAGCACATCGGGCAGCCACTCCTTATGCAGCTGGAAGCTCGCCACTTGGCCCTCGGCATGCACGCCGGCGTCCGTGCGGCCGGAGCCCGTGACGCACACTCGCTCGCCGGTCACCTGCTCGAGGGCCGCCTCCAGGCTGCCCTGCACGGTCCGCGAGCCGGCGGCCTGCACCTGCCAGCCCTCGAAGTCGCGGCCGTCATACTCGACCAGGATTCGGTAGTCGGGCACCGCGCCGCTCAGCCGAGCGCCAGCCGAGTGCGCAAGAGCTTGACCGCGTTGCTGGCCGCCAGCCGCACCGGGTCGGCGGCCAGCCAGAGCAGCAGACCCCCCGCGCCATCCACCGAGGTCTCGTCGGCCCGCAGGCGGCCCACCAGCACCTCGTCCCGGCCCACCGCCTCGCGCGTGCTCGGCGCTGCCTCGCCATTCCAGACGTCGACGCCGGGCGCCGCCGCCAGCCGCTGCGCGGCCTCGTCGACGGCCATCGGCCGGTCGGTCTCGATGGCGAGCACGCTGCCCTCGCCCGCGAAGGCGGGCACCATCACATTGGTCACCGCCAGCCCCACATCGGGCCCGAGGAGCCGCCGAAGAGCCATCACCAACCCGGCCTCCACGGGCGAGGCCCCGTCCTTGCCGGCTTCGCTCTCGTCGGCGGCCCCGGGTAGGGAATCGAACGCCGACGGTCCAGCGGGCGTCTGCAGGTCGTGGCGCGGGCTCTGATTCAGCAGGCCGACGGTCTGCTCCGAGAGACTCTCGATGCCGCCCCGACCCCGTGAAGAGGCCGACTGCAGCACTGTGCCCACCACGCGCGTAAGCCCCACACCGCGCTGGATTGCCGAGAGCACGGGGGCCCACGAGAGCGCCGGCCCGACCGGCATCGTGATCAGCGGTGCGCCCATCACCTGGTCGTGGGCGCCGAGATCCGCGATCACCATCGGCACGTCGCTCGAGCCCACCAGCGCACCCGAGCAGTCTAGGCAGGGCACCTCGCTGCGCAGCGCGCTGCGGATCAGCTCGAGCGAGACGGCCGCCGGTGTGCAGAGCAGCACCAGGTCGAGGCCAACGAGCGAAGGCGACTCCGTCTCGATCCGAATCTCATCGCCCTGGAACTCCAGGCTCCGGCCGAGTGAGTGCTCGCCCGCGTATAGGCGCAGCTCGGCGATCGGCAGCAGCTCCTGGTCCATCAGCGCCACGAGCTCGCTGCCGAGCGTGCCCGTCGCGCCGACGATCGCGATGCGAATTCGATTGCCGCCGCTCATGCGTCGCCCAGGGCCGCCAGCACGTGGTCCCCCATGGCCACGCAGCCGACGACCTCGCGCTGCTCACCCTCGAGAAGCAGGTCGGCGGTGCGGTGTCCGGCGCCGAGCACACTGGCCACGGCGTCGCGCACGGCCGCGGCGCCGGCGGGACATTCGAGCGAGGTCTCGAGCAGCATGGCGACGCTCAGGATCGCCGCCAACGGGTTTGCCTTGTCGTGCCCCGCAATATCCGGTGCTGAGCCGTGCACCGGCTCGTAGAGCCCAAAGCCGCCAGTCGCGAGGCTCGCCGAGGGCAACATGCCGAGCGAGCCCGTGATCTCCGCGGCCTGGTCGGAGAGGATGTCGCCGAAGAGGTTGCCGGTCACGATCACGTCGAAGCGGCCGGGGTCGCGCACCAGGAGCATCGCGCACGAGTCGACCAGCTGATGCACCAGCTCGACGTCTGAGTAGTCCTTGGCGACCTCCTCGACGACGTCCATCCAGAGCTGTGAGACATCGAGCACGTTGGCCTTGTGGACGTGGGTGAGGTGGTTGCGGCGCAGGCGCGCCTGCTCGAACGCCACCCGGGCGATCCGCGCCACCTCGTGCTCGTCATACACCATGGTGTTCCAGGCGCGCCGCACTCCGCCCGATTCGCCGCGCCCCTTGGGCTCGCCGAAGTAGATGCCGCCGGTCAGCTCGCGCACCACGAGCAGGTCGATGCCCTTCACCACCTCCGGGCGCAGCGTCGAGGCATCCGCGAGCGCCGGAATCACGGCAGCGGGTCGCAGGTTGGCGAAGAGACCGAGCTCCTTGCGGATCTTCAGCAGGCCCTTCTCGGGTCGCACGTCCACCGCCATCGCGTCCCACGCAGGTCCTCCCACGGCGCCCAAGAGCACCGCCTGACTCTGGCGGCAGAGTGCCACCACCTCGTCGCGCAGCGGTGTACCCAAGGCGTCGATCGAGGCGCCGCCGATCTGCTCCTCGACGCACTCGAGCTCGATTCCCTGCTGCTGCGCGACGTGCTCGAGAACGCGCACGGCCTGCGCGGTCACCTCGGGGCCGATGCCATCTCCGGGCAGGACGACGATGCGGTTCAACGGGAGCGCTCCTCTCTCGGCTCTTGCTCGGCTCTTGACTCTGGGCTTTGGACTCGGGACTTGGGACGGGGGGGGGGCAACCCCTTGGGACAGCGCGCCCGGCGCTAGATACCCTTGGGCTCATTCGTGCCATGGCGGTGGCGATGCCACTCCAACTTGTTGATGGCGGCCACGTAGGCCTTGCCGCTGGCCACCATCACGTCCTCGTGGACACCATTGCCGATCACACGGCGGCCGTCCTCCTCGATGGTGACGGAGACCTCGCCCTGGGCATCGAGCCCGGCCGTGACGGCGTGGACCTGGTATTTGATCAGCTCGCTCTCGGTACCCGTGAGCATCGTGATCGCCTTGAAGATGGCATCCACGGGACCGACACCGGTCGCCACCGTCTTCTGCACTGTGCCGTCCACCATCAGTGACACGCTCGCCATCGGAGCGGTCGCGTTGCCACTCGTGATGGTCAGCTCCACCCGCTCGAAGCGATCGTCGGTGGCGATCGACGAGTCCGCCACGATCGCCTCGAGGTCCTCGTTGTAGATCGTCTTCTTGGCGTCGGCGAGGTCCTTGAAGCGCTTGAAGGCACGCTCGAACTCGTCGCCCTGCACGTCGAGGCAGAGCTCCTCGAGGCGATCGCGAAAGGCATGCCGGCCGGAGTGCTTGCCGAGCACCAGCTCGTTGGATGCGCGACCGATGGACTCGGGCGTCATGATCTCGTACGTAATCGCCGCCTTCAGCACTCCGTCCTGGTGGATACCCGCCTCGTGGGCGAAGGCATTGTCGCCCACGATGGCCTTGTTCGGCTGCACCTGGACGCCCGTGATCGAGGTCAGCAGCCGGCTCGATGGATAGATCTCACGCGTCTGGATGCCGGTGTCGAGACCCTCGAAGACGTCGCGCCGCGTCTTGAGGCTCATCACCACCTCTTCCATCGAGGTATTGCCCGCCCGCTCGCCGATCCCGTTCACCGTGCACTCGATCTGCCGCGCCCCGGCCACTGCGGCCGAGAGACTATTCGAGACGGCCAGTCCGAGATCGTTGTGGCAGTGCACCGAGAAGACCGCACGCTCGCTGCCAGGGATCTTCTCCATCAGGTAGCCGATCAGGGCGGCGTACTCGGCGGGCGTCGTGTAGCCGACGGTATCGGGCACGTTCAATGTCGAAGCACCCGCATCCAGTGCCACGCTGAAGACCTGCACGAGGTAGTCGCGATCCGACCTCGTCGCGTCCTCGGCCGAGAATTCGACGTCGTCCACATGCCCTCGCGCCTGCTGAACCGCCCGCGCCACCTCATCGATCACCTGCTCGCGGCTCATGCGCAGCTTGTGCTCGAGGTGGATGTCGCTGGTGGCGATGAAGGTGTGGATGCGCGGATGGGCGGCCGGCTCGAGGGCTTCGGCAGCGCGCTCGATGTCGAGCTTGCCCGTGCGGGCAAGGCCGCAGATGGCGGTGCCGCGCACCTGCTCGGCAATCCGGCGGACCGACTCCCAGTCGCCTTCACTCGCGATCGGGAATCCGGCCTCGATCACGTCCACGCCGAGCCGCTCGAGCTGGCGCGCGAGCGCCAGCTTCTCGGCCAGGTTCATGCTGCAGCCGGGCGACTGCTCCCCGTCGCGCAGCGTCGTGTCGAAGATCCGGATCCGATCCGTCATCACTCGCCCCCTCGATCGTCCATCCGCATGGCGCCCTCCACCTAGAGCTCGGCGTGGCCGAGCGAATCGGCCGCGTGCACCGGCGCGTCCGACTCGCTGACCTCCTCGAGCGAGCCGCCCGTGCGCCAGCGCCAGACCCAGGAGATCGGCCCGTGCGAGACGTACACCAGCCCGAAGAGAAAGAAGTTGAGATCCGGCCGAATGATCAGGACGATGCAGACGATCACCATCACCACGATGGCCGGATACGAGCCGCGAACGTCTACGTCCTTGAAGCTGCGGTAGGGGATCGGCGAGACCATCAACACGCCGATCAGCGCGACACCCAGGGCCGGCAGCAGTGCGGGCAGCTGGATCGTGATGCCCTGCGACTCGAGGAAGCCGCGTACCCAGACCGTGGAGACCACCATGCCCGCGGCAGCCGGCGTCGGCAGGCCGTCGAAGCGCCCGCGATAGCGTTCGTGTGTGACGTTGTAGCGGGCCAGTCGCAACGATGCGCACGCCGTGTAGATGAACGCCATCACCCAGCCCGCCCACCCGAGCTCGATGAAGCCGCCGGCGTGGAAGGCGACGACGGCGGGCGCGACCCCGAACGAGACGGTGTCGGCGATCGAGTCGTACTCGGCGCCGAATTTGCTCTCGGAGCCGGTCATGCGCGCCGCTCGGCCGTCGAGGATGTCGAAGAGGCCGGCCACGAAAATCGCGTAGGAGGCCCGCACGGGATCGCCCGTGCTGGCCTCCACGATCGCGTAGAAGCCGGCGGCGAGATTGCCGGTGGTGAGCAGCGAGGGCAGCACGCTGCCGAAGGTGCGGACGCCGCTGTTGCGCCGCCTTCCCCGTCGCCTGCGACGGGGTCGCTTGCGCGGTCTCTTCTCGCTCTCGACGGCGTCGTGGGTCACGGGCACTCCGATCCAACTCCCCCCGCCCGGGCCGCGCCCGGTCGCGGTCGTCAGTTCTTGGAGCGGTCCACCAGCTGTCGCTCCTTCAGCCAGGGCATCAGGCCGCGCAGCCGCGCACCGACCTCCTCCATGGGGTGCTCGGCAGCACGCCTTCGCATGGCGTGGAAGGCGACACTACCGGACTTGTTCTCGAGGATGAAGCGCTTGGCGAACTCGCCGTTCTGGATCTCGCTCAGGATGTCCTTCATGCGCGCCTTGGTATCGGCGTCGACGATGCGCGGGCCGCTCACGAAATCGCCGTACTCGGCGGTATTCGACACCGAGTAGCGCATGTTGGCGATGCCGTCTTGGTAGATCAGATCGACGATCAGCTTCACCTCGTGGATGCACTCGAAGTAGGCCATCTCGGGCGCATAGCCGGCTTCGACCAGGGTCTCGAAGCCCGCCTGCATGAGGGCCGTGAGGCCACCGCAGAGCACGGCCTGCTCGCCAAAGAGATCCGTCTCGGTCTCCTCGCGGAAGTTGGTTTCGATGATGCCCGCCCGACCCCCACCGATCGCACTCGCATAGGCGAGAGCGATCTGTAGCGTGTCGCCCGTCGGATCCTGGTGAACCGCCACCAGGCAGGGCACGCCGCGACCGGCTTCATAGTGGTCCCGCACGGTATGGCCGGGGCCCTTGGGGGCCACCATGAAGACATTCACGTCCTGCGGTGGGCGGATCGCCTCGAAGTGGATGTTGAAGCCGTGGGCGACGGCGAGCGAGTTGCCGGGCTCGAGCTGGCCCTCGATCTCGCTCTTGTAGATATCCGCCGCCACCTCGTCGGGCAGCGTCAGCATGATGATATTGCCCTGGCGCGCGGCCTCGCTCACGCTGGCGACAGCCAGCCCGGCCGCCTCGGCCTTGGCCCAGCTCGCCGAGTCCTTGCGCAGGCCCACGACGACGTCGATGCCGGAGTTGTGGAGGTTCTGAGCGTGGGCGTGGCCCTGGCTCCCGTAGCCGATGATGGCCACCTTCTTGCCGGACAATCGTCCGAGGTCCGCGTCCTTGTCGTAGTAGATGTTCAGTGCCATCGATCGATGTCCGCCTCTCTCTGCGCTCTGCGCTCGGGCCCCGTCTGTCGACCCGGCGTGTGACGGCCCTCGGGTCGTCCGCCAGCGCCGGGGTGGCCGCCCGGCCGGCTTGCGCGAGCCGCGGCCGCACGCCCCGCAAAGGACCGGGGGGATCCGCTAAGCCCGCGAGACTAATGGAGCTTTGAAGGGGTGTCAAAGTGGGTGAGGCGGGCCTGGCGCGCGCCCTTGGGCGGCCCTTTTGCGCTCCTCTTCGGCCTGGGTCAGACGCAGGTAGAGGGGCACCAGATCCGCGGCCGGGCCGCCCAGCCCGGCCGCCAGGTCGCAGCGAGCGATCCGCCCTACGGCCACCGCGTCGGGCATCGAATGCGGCAGACCTTCGAGCTGGAGCGCGCCCAGGTCGCTCTCGCTCGCGGCCAGGATGCTGGCGCCCTCGCCCACGACCCGCGTCCCGGCCGGCAGGCTCCGCGCCAGTGCTTCCGGCGTGTAGACGCCGGGCGCCAGCAGCGCAGGGCGATCCATCGCCGGTGCCAGGTCCGATCCCAATACCTCCGGCTGCCAGGCGGCGGCATAGACTTCGCCGCGGCGTGCATCGAGGGTCGCCACGACTGCGGGTGCCGAGACGTTGGCGGGATCGCCGTGCAGGGCCGAGAACGCCAGCGCCTCGAGGGTAGGGACCGCCACGACCGGGCGATCGCTCGCGAAGGCCAATCCCTTCACGGTGGCCAGGCCGATGCGCAAGCTCGTAAACGCGCCGGGGCCAATCGAGATCGCGAAGGCCTCGACATCGGCCAGCTCGGCGCCGATTTCAGCGAGCAATGCGTCCAGCATCGGCAGCAGCGTCTCGCTGTGGTGTTGACCCGTGCGGTCGTCGCGGCGGCCGAGCACGTGATCGCCGTGCAGCACGGCCACGCTGGCGCGGGCGGTGGCCGACTCCACGGCCAGCAGCAGCGGGGCGTCGCTCAAAGCTCCGTGCCGAGCCACTCGATGAACTTCTCGAATTGCGCGGATAGGTCGTTCCAGAACGCCAGCCCCATCAGCAGCACGAGCACCATGAAGCCGGCCTGCTGCACGAGCTCACGCGTACGCAGCGAGATCGGCGAACGCTTGATGCCCTCGATGGACGCGATCAGGATCTGCCCGCCGTCGAGAATCGGAATCGGCAGCAGGTTCAGGACACCGAGGTTGATGCTGATGAAGATCATCGTGATCAGATACGCCTGCCAGCCCAGATCCAGGGATTTGCGGGCAATCTGGATGATGGTGATCGGCCCGCGCACCTGATCCGCACCGAGCTGAAACGTCAGCAACTTGCCAAGACCGCGCAGCAGCATGCCCGTATAGGCGGCTGTCATCTCCACGGCACGCGGGAGGGCGACGATCGGGTTGCGCTCCTGGTCCACGGCCATCACACCCGGCAACGTGGCCATCGCGTGCGCGATGCCGACCTGGTAGACCTTCTCCTCCATCCCGTCGATGCCGAAGGGGCCGGCCACCTCGCGCTCCTCTGGGCTCATCTGCACGTCGTGGACCACGCCATCGCGCGCGAAGGCGATCTGCAGCGCACGCCCCTGGCTCGAGCGCACGGTATCCGCGAAGGTGCGGAAGCTGCCCACCGGCAGGCCATCGACCGAAAGGATGAGATCCCCTTCCGCCAGGCCGGCGCGCTCCGCCGGCGCGCCCTCCAGGACCTTACCGACCAGGACGCTGGCCGAGATGATCCCCGCCGCCCTCAGATCCTCGTGCAAGGGGAGCACGACGGTCAGCGTCGGCGCATCCTCTTCGATCCCGCGCGCCAGCCCGATCTCCACGCTCTCCGGGCGCGGCTCGCTGGAGGCCAGCGCCACATACGCGGCGCGCAGCTGCTCCCAGTCCTCGACCTCGCGCTCGCCCACGCGCAGGATCCGATCGCCCGAGTGCACACCGGCCCGAGCGGCCGGCGAGTCCCCGTCCGGCACGCCCACCAGGGTGGGCATACGCTGGCTATCGAGGCCCACCCACCCGATCTGCCGCACGTCGCCGTACTCGTCGAGCGCCGAGCGCGAGCCCAGATCCAACGCCACGACCCGCGGCGTGCCGTCGCGCTCGATCACGAGCTCGAGCTCTCCGTCGGTGCGCCGGCGAATCTCGCGGTCCACTTCGTCCCAGAAGCGAACCGGCTCGCCCGCCACCGAAAGGATGCGGTCGCCCGGCAAGAGGCCCGCCGCCGCGGCCGGCGATGCGCGCTCCACCATGCCGACCACCGCGTCGACCTTGGGAATGCCGGCCCACAGCATGATGCTGAAGAGCAGGACCGGCAGGGCGAGGTTCATCGCCGGGCCGGCAAACATGATCGACAGCTTCTGCCACGTCGGCTTCGATTCGAGGTACTCGTCCGGCGTGACGTCGTCCGGAATCTCCACCGGCTCGCGTTCATCGCCCGGCAACTGCTCGCCGAGCATGCGCACGAAGCCGCCCAGTGGAATCCATGCGATCACATACTCGGTGCCGCCCCGCTCCCAGCGCAGGCGGTGCTGACCGAAACCAATCGGCGAACCGAAGCCGAGGGAGAATTTGAGGACGCGGACCCCACAGGCCTTCGCCACCACGAAGTGCCCGAGCTCGTGCACGAAGATCAGCAGCCCGAGCATCGGAATCGCGGCAAAGAGGTAGTCCAGGACCAGCATCAATAAGCTTCTCCAGCGGACGGGGAACCGCGTGAGTCGGCCTCGACTCCCAGGCAGACCCGGGCGGCCTCGCGGGCCCAGGCATCGGCCGACATGACTTCCTCGAGCGTGTCCACCCTAACACCCCGCTCCGCTTCCAGGTGAGCAGAGAGCACCTTGCCATTCGTATCGGCGATGGCCCCAAAGGGAATGAGCCGATCCAGGAAGGCGGCCACCGCCACCTCGTTGGTGGCGTTCAGGACCGCAGGAGCGGCCTCGCTGCCCCGAAGCGCCTCGCCGGCGAGGTCCAGACACGGAAAACGCTCTCGGTCGGGCTCCTCGAAATCGAGTCGTGCGGCCCGCGTCAGATCGAGCCTCGGGACGTCCAGCTCGACCCGATCGGGGTATGCGAGGGCCACCGCAATCGGGACCCGCATGTCGGGCAGCCCGAGCTGGGCGAGCACCGACGTATCGCAGTACTCGACCAGGCTGTGGACGATGGACTGCGGGTGCACGACGACATCGATGCGGCCCGGTGGGACATCGAATAGCCAGCGCGCCTCGATCACCTCGAGCCCCTTGTTCATGAGCGTCGCCGAGTCGATGCTGATCTTGTCGCCCATATCCCAGTTGGGGTGTGCGAGGGCTTCCTCGAC
>JAFDDH010000476.1 GCA_019310975.1 Deltaproteobacteria bacterium
TTCGCCTTCCTCTACAGCGTCGCCGCGGGCCGTCTGGAGAAGACCCCGATCAACGGGCCGGTAGTCTTCCTGACGTTCGGCATCGTGGCAGGTCCCTACGGGTTCGATTTGCTCGACCTGAGCTTTAGCGGTGAGGGCCTGCGCAGCGTGGCGGAACTCACCCTCGCGCTGGTGTTGTTCACCGGCTCCGCCAACGCCGACTTGGCCACGCTGCGGCGCAGCTTCCGCATCCCGCAGCGGATGCTGCTGGTCGGCCTGCCGCTCACCATCGCGCTCGGGGTCGGGGTCGGGATGCTCCTCTTTCCCGACCTGCCGCTGCTCACGGTGGCGATCCTCGCCACAATGTTGGCACCGACGGACGCGGCGCTGGGCCAGGCCGTCGTCGCGAACAAAACGGTGCCGGCGCCGGTCCGCGAAAGCCTGAACGTCGAGAGCGGCCTGAACGACGGCATCTGCGTGCCGATCCTCTTCACCTTCCTCGCGCTCGCCGCCGGCACAAACGAGAGCAGCGCCCAGATTATGCTGCGTTTCGTGGTGGAGGAGATCGGCATCGGTCTCGCCGTCGGCGTCGGGCTCAGCGTGGCCGGCCGCTACGCGATCCGGGCCGCGGCCGACCGGGGCTGGATCGAAGCGCCATGGACCCGGATCCCCGTTGTCGCCCTGGCGCTGACGTGCTTCGCAGTGGCTCAGGCGGCGGGGGGCAGCGGCTTCATCGCCTGCTTCACGGGCGGGTTCGCCTTCGGCGGGCTCGTGAAGAAGCACAAAGACCTCCTGTTGAGCGGCGCCGAGGGCGTTGGCGAGCTGCTTTCGCTGCTGACCTGGGTGATGTTCGGCGCGGCGGTCACGGGGCGCTACGTCGGCGACTTGGACGCGCGGATCGTCGGCTACTCGCTGCTCAGTCTGACCCTCATCCGGATGCTGCCCGTCAGCCTCTCGCTGCTGGGCCTGGGCGTCCGTGCCGACGCGCAGCTCTTCCTGGGCTGGTTCGGACCGCGCGGGCTCGCGAGCATCGTCTTCGTCGTGATCGCGGTGGGCGAGAACGTGGCGGGCGCGGACACGCTCGTCACGACCGTGGTCTGCACCGTCACTCTGAGCATCCTGGCCCACGGCTTGAGCGCGAATCCCCTCGCCGATGCCTTTGCCGCACGAGCGAGGACGGAGGCGACTCAGCGGACCTGATCACGCGTCCGCCGCTCCCTTTTCGACCGCGATGCGGCGGATGACGGCCATGACGAGGGCCGTGGTCCAGCCGAACATGATGGTGCCATTCGCGGCCTGGATGGAGGCGAGCAGCCGCCAGTCGGCATCCAGCGTGACGTCGCCATAGCCGAGCGTCGTGAAGGTGACGATGGAGAAGTAGAGGGCAGTCTCCACGTCCCAGGTGCCTGCCTCGAGGAACGCGGCGAGGAACATCAGCAACACCACCAGCGAGATCAGAACCACCCCCGCCGTTGCCGATTGAATCCCCCACGCGCTCGCGTGCGTCCTCCGGAGTACCCGAACGATCGCACCCGTACAGAGGGCGTGGATCACCGTCGTGATGAGCAAGAGAACGGTTCCAAACACGATTTGGCTGAGCACGAATTCACCTCCTAAGCAGTACCGCTCGATGGCGAGCTGGCGGTTGACGAGTTGGCGACGCGAGTCGGGGAGTCGCGGCATCATCCCGCAGGTTTCCGGCAGCGATGAAACTCACGGTGCGGCGGCGCTAGCTCGGTGCCAGTCCGCCAGCCAGGCCTCGATCGCGAGCTGGCCGGCGGCAAGCGCGCCGACGGCGTCGAGATGGGCCAGGAGCACCTGCGTGCCGTGCGCGCCGAGGGCGCGAGCGATCTTCGCTTGGCCGCGGATCGCGTCGAACTGCGCCTCGACCGCGCGCTGCGCCGCAGACAGGTCCGAGGTCGGCCCGGGCCCGGTGCCGCGCAGCGCCGCCGCGCTCGCGGTCAAGCTCGCGGGCAAGGCCTGCTCCCGTCGAAGCAGCGCGCTGCGGAGGGGCGCCAGGGCCGATTCGACCTGCGGCGGGATGACGCCTTGCCTGCTCGGCGCCCCCCCCCCGGCTCGCAGGGAGGCGTCGAAGAGATCCTGCGTGAGGGCCAGCAGCTCGGCCCGTCGGGTGTCGTCGAGCGCGCGCTCGACGGGCTCGGCGTGGGCCTGTGCGTGGAGCTGGCCCAGCTGGGTCAACTGCTTCGCGTAG
>JAFDDH010000300.1 GCA_019310975.1 Deltaproteobacteria bacterium
TTCGTGCTGCGGCGGGGAGGCTTGTCGCAGGCCGAGGGCAGCGTGAGTATCACCGAGAGAGCGAGGACCTTGACAGCTCGCCGTGCGGCATTGCCCTCCATGCTACCCCCGTGTGCTTCGGGAAGCTTAGCGCGTGGCGCCCCCTTTCACGCGCCACCTGTCGCGCAGCTCGATCATCGCAGGCAGGACGATCAACGTGCAGTAGAGCAGGGCGATCACCGAGATCGAGAGCAGAAGCCCCAATCCGCTGATCCCCGGATGAGGGGAGAGCGATAGGGATGCGAACGCTGCAAGGGTGGTTAGCGCGCTGAGGAGCACGGCGCGAGGCGTGCTGGAGCTCATCATGTCCACGAACGCACCGTCCTGTCGGTAGCGCATGAAGACGTGAATTCCACTGTCGACGCCCAGCCCCAGTATGAGAGGGATGGCGACGACGTTCGCCATGGTGAAGGGGACGTCGAAGAGGATCCCCATCGTAATCGTGACCAGCGCGGCCAGAATGATCGGCATGAGCACCATCAGCGCGTCGACGACGCTGCGGAGGCTGACGATGAGGATGGCAAGAATCGCCACGAAGGCGAGACCAATTGCCAGTCGAAACGACCGGACCACGATTTCGCCGATGCCGGACTCCACGGAGGGGCGCCCGGCGGCGTGGGGCGCGATGCTCGCCACAGCGTCCACGAACCCTCGCAGCTCCATGGCGTCGCTCATATCCCCCGATGGCAGCGCCACCACACTGTGGCGCCCCTCGATGTCGATCAGCCGTTCGCGCAAGCTGGCGGGCAGATCATCGAATCCGACCGTCTCGACCGACATCGCCCGTCGTAGCCACTCCATGCGCTCCGCCAAGCCGTCGATCATCAACGCCTCGAGCTCGCGAGCCCGGCGCTCGGAGTCGGGGTCGTTCAGAACAGCATCCAGGAGGTCGGCCAGACGCCTCATGGAGGCATGCAGCGCGGCGCCTCCTGCGTTCTGGGGCAGCGTGCGAATCGCCTCGCGCAAGGTCGCGAAGGAAGCCAGTCGCTCGGCGTCGGTCGGCGGCTCGATGGCCGGCTCGGGATAGAGAACACCCTCGAGAAAGAACGCGGCATCCTCCAGCATGAGCAGCTTGTCGGCCTGCGCCGAGGGCACGAAATACGAGGGAGCTCGAGCCTCGGTCACCTCCTCCAGGGCCCCGAGCTCGACGGCCAGGGCCTCGGCTGCCTCGCGATCGGGCGCCAGCACGGTCAGCGAGTAGTCGGTCACGATCTCCTGCTCGTGCAATTCGCGCAGCGTGACCATGCCCTCACCATCCGGGTCCTTCATTGCAAGCGTGCTGAAATCGAAGGTCAGGTATCTGACGTCGATGAAGGTGGCCACGATTGCCAGGACACCCGCACTGAGCACGATCGTCGCCGCATGCCGTGCGATCCAGTCGCGCACTCGCAAGCCCTCGTTCTCGCCAGCTCGCGCATAGTGACTCGGAGGCCCCATCAATGCGAGCACCGCTGGAAAGAGGGTGAAGCTCGCGATCAGCGAGAAGAGCATTCCGCCACCGGCGATTGCGCCCAGTGCGGCAAGTCCGCGGTACTCGGTCGGAATGAACGATGCAAAGCCGATCGCCGACGTCAGCGCACAGAGTGAGATCGCACCACCGGTACCGGCGGTAGCGCGATCGAGTGCTGCGGAGACGGAGAGTCCTCGATAGGTTTCTTCCTCGTATCGCAGGCCGATGTGGACACCGAAGTCGACCCCGAGCCCGAGTAGCAATATCGCAAAGGCGGCCGAGATCGTGTTGAATTCCCCCACCGTCGCCATCGCATACGCGGTCGTCCAGGCAAGGCTGGCGAGCAGCGCCACCATCGTTGCGACGATGATGCGCAGTGATCTGAGCCCGAATCCGAGAATCACGACCAGGAGTACCGCCGACAGCGCGCCCGCGAGCGCAAGGCCCGTGCGCACGGTGGCGAGCTCCTCGTGGGCGAGCGGAATCATTCCGGTCAGCCGGATCCTTACTCCATTCTCCGGCGTGAGGTAAAGCTCGGTCGCCGTTCGCCGAATCTCGGACAGGAGCCGCTCGGCCGGGGCGGCGACATCGAAGTCCTCCAGACCCCGTACGACGATCAGCCGGTAGACGGTCTCCTCCTCGTCGAAGAATTCGTCCGACCAGGCTAATGCCCGTGGGCGTCCCGCCAACATGCTCTCACCGATGTCGCTGACTCGCTTCGACATCCGAATCATGCCGCGAGGCGGCTCGTCGCCCTCGCTCACATTCTCGATCCCGAGCTCGAGCTCGCCGAACAATCCGCGCAGGCTGGGATCTTCGGTCAGCGCAGCGAGAGCCGGTTGTGCTCGCGCAAGGCGCTCGATCGCGTCTTCGAGCTCCTCTTCGTCCAGATAGAGAAAGGCGTGATCTTCGAAGTAGGGATCCGTGCCCGCTGCATAGAGGTAGGAGACCAGGTCGTTGCGCTCCCCGAGCGCGGCGGCCAGGAGCTCCTGGGCGTCCGATACGACGTCGACCGACTCGCCCGTGAGGACTATCAGTGTGGTGTCGCGAAACTGCGGGAAGCTGTCGAGAAAGTCGTGGTAGTCCTCACGGAAGGGCGTGTCCTGGCGCACCAATTTGGTGTTGTCCGAATTCATCCGGACGTTCACGGCCGAGTACCAGGCGGCCGCAAAGACCGTCAGCCCGGCGACCACGAGAGTGAGAACGGGTTGCCCGGTGACCCGATTCACCCAGGCCACCAGGCGGCGCATGTAGAAGTTGGACGAATCCAACTCGCGCGTATCTCGCATGATTCCCGACTTGGGCTCCCGATCCATTCGAGACGACGCCGAATTTGCTGGGTGTGGCGGCCAAGATCAACGCCGAAGGCGGCTCGATGCAAGCGCCCATGCCCGCTGGCACTGGACGACTGGCCGCATTCAGTCGGAGTCTGACCACATTGTCGAGGGAATGGTACCTGCGGGGATGCGCCCGTGCGTGAATTGGTGCACGCTTGACTGAGAATTTCGCCGTCGCGCGCCGCCGGGGGGGGTCGGACGACGTGGGGCGCCTCATCGTGAATGGGCATGGGCTGTGGGCCAACTCACACGGATCAGGGAGTTCGGTGCTCGCTATATCGACTACAGCATGGCGTGGAAGGGCGCGCTCTTTCTCGCGGTGGCCGTCTGGCTGATCAATCTCGAGCACGGCGCGATGGCCGCGCTGCCCGCCGCGCTCAAGCAGGCGGCCTACACGTACTTCGTCGCCGGCTTCGTCGTGCGATTGTGCGAGAACATTGCGGTCCGCATGGAGAATCGGCGGCTGGCATTGTTCCTGGCCGTGCTCGTTCCATCCACGATTGCGCTCGGACTGACCCTCCTCGTTCACACCCTCAAGGGAACGCCCGAGCCGCTTCGTTCCGTCCTGCCCACCCTCTTGACGGCACCGCCGGCCTTCTTCTGGTGGGGACGGCGCAATCGAGCGGAGCGGGACGGTGTCGGCGGAGTCCCCTCCCTGGAAGCCTCGAGGTCTGGCAATGAGGGCTTCGACCGCGCGTCCGAAGGACACTGATCCAGAGCTTGCATACCGCGAGAATGTGCCAACTTGGCAAGCAGAGGAATGGGCCTGATGGCTTCGAAGGGATCGATGGCGCCGGCCGAGAGAACAGCCAGCCATGGTGCCAGGGCGCTCGTACGCTCGGTCAACTGGCTATTGGGTCTGGTCGGACCGGAAGTCGTGGATCTGAGCTTCGAAGGGATCGTCTCGCGCTCCGAGCGCCGGGTGGGTAGCAGTGATTGGGGGAGCGACGACTTTCTCGAGCGTCTGCGCTCCGCCGTCGAGCTGGTCGAGGCCGACAGTCGGCTCACCATGGTCGGTCGCATCGGCGCCACGGTGATCTACAACTGGCATGCCGCGAATCGGCTGCGCATCGTCGATTACGTGAAGCGCCACCCGCATATCCCCGGGATCGAGATCGAGAAGCCGATCTTCATCGTCGGTTGGTATCGCACGGCGACCACGAGTCTCCACAATCTCCTGAGCCTCGACCCGAACCATCGCGTGCCCTTCTGCTGGGAGCTGTGTTACCCGCTACCGCAACATCCAGACCCTGAGAAGGATCTCCGTCAGCGCATCCGGCGAACTGCGCAGAAGTGGATGCTGGCCGATATCATCGGGCCGGATCAGAAATACGCTCACGAGCTTCGCGCCGATGGGCCCGAGGAGTGCTTCTTCATGCTCGCCAACTCGGCGCTCTTAGTTCAGCAGATCATGGGGATGCTCGGCTATACGTATGCCAGAAATCTGTTGACGTCGGACGTGTCGGGGGCGTACGACGATCTTCGCCTGCAGTACCAGATTCTTCATGATCAGCGCCCGGGCAATCAATGGATCATGAAATGCCCGCTGCATATGTGGTTCTTGGACGATCTGATGAATGTATTTCCGGACGCGAGGATCATCCACACCCATCGCGCCGCCGCCGAAGCGATTCCCTCTGTGTGCTCGCTCTCGGCCATCATGGCGCAGCCGCTCTCGGCTGACTTCGATG
>JAFDDH010000301.1 GCA_019310975.1 Deltaproteobacteria bacterium
GCTCACCGAGTTCAAATGTATTGATTGCCCTCTCCAGGACACCTGGATTCTGCCCCAACTCGGCCGCGGGGTCATCCAGCGGGGGGGCCGCCGTCTGGCAACGATCGCAAGCGCGGACTGATCTACGCTGGTTACGAAGTGGCCGGCTGAACGGCGTAGAAGAGGCAATCGTCGGGGGCGACGCACCGATCCGTCGTCATCATGATGGGGATCAGCGCCCGACATCACGCGGCGCGTTGCCGACTTCTCCCTCATTCGGACGCCCCTGCCGGCCACTGATGCACCGGCTCTCCGGCCTGTGACTGGGTGAGGCAGCGCTCGAGCATCGCGGCCGTGGTCTCTTGGCGGCCGCGGGGCTCCCCGAGCTCGGCGAGGACCGCGCGCTGCCAGCTGGCACAGATGCGGCCCGACGCGCAGCGCTCCTCGATCCAGTGCAGAGACGCATCGCCGTTCCGCTTCACACGTCGTGAAGGCCGGCCTGAATCTCGCCCACAGTGTCCAGAATCGTCCGGATGTTCTCGCTCGGCATCGTGTGCTGCAGCATGTGGGTGAAGCCCAGGATGTGGTGGCCGTTTCTGCCGCCGATCCGGTAGGCGCTGAGGATATCCTCCCGCAGCTCCTTCGGGGTCATCCGCTCTCCCTGCTGGACGTCGATGCCGGTGCAAAAGGTGAGCCGATCGCCGAAAGTCTCGTAGGCCTTCTCGAAGTCGTTCCCCGCCTTCGGCTGGAAGCTCTGCAGGATGTCGAGCTCCGCCTCGATGTAGTACTCGAGGAAGGGCAGCTGATGACCGCAGGAGTGAAGCATGGCGATGGCACCGGCGTCGTGGATCGCCTCGATGTGCTTCTTGAGATGCGGATAGGTGAATTCCAGCCACATCTTGACCGAGGTGAGGGGCGCGTTCGAGGCCCCGTAGTCATCGTAGATGAAGATGACGTCGGCCCCGGCCTCCACCTGCTTGCGCGACAGCTCGATCATATTCTCGTTGAATCGAGCCTGGAATTGCTTCACCTCATCGGGATAGTCGTAGAGGGCCAGCATGAACTCCGACATTTCCCACAGATTCGTGGACGGGAGATCCTGCACCCCGAAGCTCTCGCCGTAGAGGCAGGCGTCGGGATGCTCGGCCCGGAACTTGCGAATTGCGGCAAAAGGCTCATCGCTCGAGTTGTCCGGCAGCGGGAGATCGACCAGATCCTGGATGCTCTTGACGGCCGGCTCGAGCACCTCGAGATAGCTTCCGACCATGCCCCGCACTGTTCCGAATAAATCGCGCACCCGCAAAGGCTCGCCCTCGCCGGAGATCTGGTGCCCCATGTCGGGGATCGGCAGCCCAAGCGCGGCCAGGTCCGCGCCGAGGTCCAGCGCGTACTCGGAGTTGACATATTTGAGCTGCATGATCGGCAGGAAGGCGCGCACATCCTCGGGAAGCGTGCCCTGCTGCTGCGAATAGTCCTCCCACAGCTTGGCGCACATCGCGCTGTGCGCGGCATCGCTCGCAGGCCGGATCTCCGACATCATGCGGCAGCCGGCGTGCGGGTTCAGGTAGGTCATCACGGGCACCCGGTCGACGGGCTGCCCGAGCACGGTCGCCCGGACGCGCTCTCGGGATGTCATCGCATCGCTGCTCGCAACGGTCATCTCGCTCCTCACCCTTTCTCCTGCCTACTGCTAAGTCATTGACTATTCGGTCGCAGGATAGCCCGGATACAAAGGCGAGGTGGACCCATCGCGCTCTGCCTCATCCACTCCCAATCAGCCACCCCCCTTGGTGCGCAGGAACTTCGCCCACATCCCGCCGCCCGCCTCTGGTCGGCGCACTTGCACGCCCGATTCCCCGACTTCTCCACTTTCCCAGTTCCGCACCGCCCGCCGGCGATCTATCCTCCCTGCAGGGCTCGAGCGAAGACTGATTCAGGAGATCCGATGGCCAAGATCCACGGCGGACAGGTGGTCGCGAGGCAGCTTCAGCGAGCCGGCATAGACACCCTCTTCGGAGTCGTCGCCGGTCCGATGATCGAGCTCTTTGGTGGCGGGCAAATGGAGGGCCTGCGCGTCATCGGCTGCCGGCACGAGATCAATGGCGGCTTCATGGCGTCGTCATGGGGCTGGCAGAAGCAGCGCCCCGGCGTGTTCGTCGCGGGCTCCGGCCCGGCGGTCACGAACTGCGTGACTCCGCTCTACGTCGCCACCCAGAGCGCGATGCCGCTCGTCGTCCTGGGCGGATCCGCATTCTCGAACACGACCGGGCATGGCGCATTTCAGGAGCTCGATCAGGTCTCGGCCACGCGCAGCGTCTGCAAGTGGACGGGTCGAGTCGACTCCACCGAGCGAATCGGCGAGTGGGTGCACCTCGCGCTCGGCAAGGCGCTCCAGGGCAGACCGGGCGGCGTCTATCTCGACTTTCCCGGAGAGGTCGTTGGCCGCCAGATCGAGGAGGAGGAGGCCGTACTCCGAGACGCGCCCGAGATTTCGCGCCCGCATCCCGACCCGGAAGTCGTGCAGCGCGTAGCCGACCTGCTCGAGCGTGCCGAGCGGCCGCTGCTGATCATCGGGAAGGGCGCCGCCTGGGCGGACGCCGGCCCGGCAATCCAGAAGCTCGTCGATCGCGGCATCCCCTACGTATGCTCGCCGATGGCGCGCGGAACGCTGCCGGACGATCACGCGAACTTCGCGAACGCGTCGCGCTCGCAGGCGCTCGGCGGCGCAGATGTCATCGTGATGTTCGGTGGCCGCTTCAACTGGATGTTCGGTCTCGGTCGCCGCTTCGCGGCCGACGCGAAGATCGTGCAGATCGACGTCGAGCCCGAGGAATTCATATCCGGCGCGCGGGTCTCAGTCGGCCTGGTCGCCGATGCGCGCTCCGCCGCGGAAGACCTCGGCCGCGCACTCGAGGATCGCCTACTTTCCGGCGCCGCAGCCGGCTGGCTGTCCTCTCTTCAGGAGAAGGCAAAACGCAACGAGGAGGGCGCGCGCAGCGCCCTCACCGACGATGCGATCCCCATCAACCCCTACCGCGTCGTCGCCGAGGTCAAGGACATCGTGCCACGCGACGCCATCATCACCGCGGAGGGCGAGACGATCATGGGCATCTGCCGTGCGATGCTCCCGTCCTATGCGAACCGATCGCGCCTGAACGCCGGCACGACCGGATCGATGGGCGTCGGCGCACCCTACGTGTTGGGCGCGAGCCTGGCCTGCCCCGACCGCCTTTCGATCGGCGTTCTTGGCGACTACGCGTTCGGATCGGCGGCGATGGTCGTCGAGACGGCGGCCCGGGTCGGCGCGAAGCCCGTATTCGTCGTGGTGAACAACGAGGGCATCGCGGGATCGATGCTCCAGGACAATCTCTTGCCGCCGGGGTCGCCGAAGATCGCCGCACTGCTGCCGGCGCGCTACGAGAAGCTCGCGGAGATGGTCGACGGGCACGCGGAGTACGTGGAGCATCCCGGCGAGATCCGCCCTGCCCTGGTCCGCGCGCTTTCGGCCGGAAAGCTCGCCGTAGTACACGTGCGAGTGAACCCGAAGGCGATGCGTCTCGGAGGCACGAACTATCTGCAGTAGCGTGGGTCGAGGCGACGTCGGTTGAGTTGTCGACTTCCTACGGATAGAGTCCACAGCCCAAGCCACGTCTTCGCCCGGAGGAAGTCCAATGCCCCAGCCCCTCGAAGGAATTCTCGTTCTCGACTGGACGATCTGGCAGCAGGGCCCCGTCTGCACCGCGATGCTTGGCGACATGGGGGCCGACGTGATCAAGATCGAGCAGCGCGGCACGGGCGACCCGGGCCGCTGGATCGTGGCGGCCGCTGGGCAGGACACCAGCGATCGACCCAACTGGTATTTCGAGGCGAACAACCGGAACAAGCGCTCGATCACACTCGACCTGAAGAAGCCCGAGGGCATCGAGGTCCTCCACGCGCTCGCGGAAAAGGCCGACGTCTTCGTTCAGAACTTTCGCAAGGGCGTCGCCGGACGCATCGGTCTCGGCTACGAAACGCTCAAGAAACGCAACTCCAGACTGATCTATGCCAGCGCCACGGGCTACGGGCCCGAGGGGCCGGACAGCGCGGAGCCCTCCTTCGACCACCTCGGACTCGCGCGGTCCGGCATCATGAATGCCGCCGGTGAGCCCGACATGCCGCCGCTCGGTATCTCCGGTGGAATCGCCGACCAAATGGGTGCGGTCATGCTGGCCTACGGCGTGATGACCGCGCTGGTCGCGCGCGAGCGACACGGTGTGGGACAAGAAGTCAATGCGTCGCACCTCGGCTCGATGGCCTTCCTTCAGGGGCTCTCCTTGTCGATGAAGCTGATGGCCGGGATTGCGATGCCGCGGAGCTTCCGCGCGCGGGCATTCAACCCGCTGTGGAATCACTACCAATGCGCGGATGGAAAGTGGATCGCGCTCGCCATGTTGCAAGCCGATCGCTACTGGCCCGATGTGACGCGCGTCATCGGCCGCCCCGAGCTGGCGGGCGATCCGCGTTTCGAGAGCATGG
>JAFDDH010000302.1 GCA_019310975.1 Deltaproteobacteria bacterium
TTCGCTGCTCTGGGAAACGAGATGCACGGCCGATTGAGCGTGCCCAATGTGCCGAATATCATCGGAAACGAAGCCGGCTCCAGGGGTCCATACGACCCCATTCTCTATGCCGAGGCCACGGTCTGCGTTGGGAGGCTCGGGAACGCATCGGTCACGAGGAAGTAACGCGCTCGACCGAGCGGAGCTCGCCCGACTCGAATCGAGCTTGAATCGGCCGTCCAGCTTCCCGACGCTCCGTGCAAGCTGGACATGCAAGTCATCATTCCGGAATGACGCTCATGAGAGAACTCCTGGCCCAGCTTGGACCGCTCCTCTTCTTGGGAATGGTTGCGGTCGCCTTCAGGCCTCTGCTCGACGCGGGTCTCGAGCTGCCTGGCCGGCAGCAGGCCGAGAGCTGGTTCTTCGCTCCGGACGAGAAGTCTCCCTGGCTGGCCATCGGGATGTCGGCCTGGCTGATCTGGCGACGACGTGATCGTTTGCGCGCCGCGTCTGCTCGGGCTCGCGGCGGGACGAGCCATGCCCTGACCGCCGCGCTGCTGCTTACCGGGCTCGTGTGCTTCGGCTGGGCGCAGCATGTGCGAGCGGCCGATCTGCTCCTGCCGGCACTCGGCTTCCACATCCTGGCGCTTGCAAGCGCTCTCGCGGGTGCGGCGGGCTGCCGTGTGCTTCTCCTGCCGGCGCTGGTGCTGTCGATCTCGATGCCCCTGCCGTCCCCTCTTCACAACGAGGTCGTCTGGACGCTTCAGCGCTGGACGGCCACCTGCGCGTCCGGGCTGCTCGACCTGATGGGCTTCGAGACCATGCGTGCCGATGCCTACTTTCGGGTCGGAACTCGCGCCTTTCTGGTGGTCGAGGCGTGTAGTGGACTGCGAGGTCTCGAGATCCTCACGCTCGTGGCCATCGCGATCCGCGAGGTCTTCGCGGATGCGGGCACCAAGCTGTGGTGGACGGTGGTGAGCGCCCCGGTGCTCTCTGTGCTCCTGAACGTCGCGAGAGTGACCAGCGTCCCTTTCACCGAGGATCCGGGTACGCGCGTATCGATTGCGCGAGGGCACCTCGGCCAGGGGCTGGGTGTGCTCGTGATGGGAACGGTCCTCCTCTATCTGCTCGGCCTGCTCCTGGCTCGCGGGCGGACCGGGCATACGATCGATGAACAGGGGCGGGCGCCCTTTGATTCGGCATGGCCCTCGAGACAGCTGGGCTACGCGGCGAATGCCTGGGGGGCATTGCTGGTCGCTGTGAGCTTCATGCTCGCGCCGAGCCAGGACGTGGTCGATCCGCCAATCGATGTGCCTTTCCCAACGCTCCCAACGCTCGAAATTCCACGCGAGCATGCGGGTTGGAAGGGCGAGGACTTGCGGCCGGACACGCTGATGATCGGCCTGCTGCCCCTTGGCGAGATATTCCATCGGCGTTACGAAAGGCCGGGGGCCCTGCGCTCGTCGGTCGTCGATCTGTTCATTGCCTACGCGGATGAAGAAGCCGATCGACTGAGCCCCTTCTCTTCGAAGCTGCTGCTACCCGGTCATGGCTGGTCGTTGGAGGAGCGCACCGAAGGACGAATCTGGGATCTGGGGATCGACGTCGCGAGGGCACGCGTGCGCAGCGACGGAGCGCACAAGCTGGTTTACCGCTGGCACCTCCGCGATCCGGGGGCCTGGCGTGGAAATGTGCGGTCGCTGCTTGCGCTCGAGGCCGTGCGAGAGGAGGGCGGGCGACGTCGCGTCGTGGTACGCGTGAGCACGCCGCTCGGCGGCACGTCGCCCTTGGCGAAGGACCAATCCAAGCAGGCACTCGATCGCTTCGTTCGCGACTTTCGGGATCATCTGGCAGACCTGTGAGCGTGCCTCTAGACTGGCCTGATGGTCAGCGAGGCGAATGGAAGAGGAGAGGACACAGCCAACACCCATTCCAACACTCATTGGAGGTCGCGGGCCGCATGGATCGTCGCGTGTTCGATTTCCCTGGGTGGCGGGTACGCCCTGGGCCAGCGAGCCGCACGATCCGACGGTGAGGCGTCGTCCATCCAGGCCCAAGCATTCGTCTCGGGCAAGCCCGAGTCATTGCGCAGCCTGCACGAAGTGCTGAGAGATGGGGACGCAGGCATGCGAGCGGAGTGGCTGGCTCGCGAGCTGCCTCGGATGGGCCCCGAAGCGTTGCCCGACATCGAAGTTGCCATTCGCTCGTTCGACCTGAACCTCGGAGCGGTGGAGTATGTGCTGCTCACGCGGGCCCTTAGCCGGCACGACCCGGAACAGGCCTACAAATGGGCGCTCTACAATGCCCCCAACTCCTATCGCGACGGCGCTCTGATGGCCGCGATCGATGGCTGGGCCAGGCGGGACCCCCTGGCGACGGTGGAGGCACTTGGGGCCTTGCCCCCTGGTGAGATCAAGGACCTGGGCTTGACTTCGCTGGTTGGCGGGTGGTACGCCTCCGGCCAGCCCGACCTGGAGCAGTACATCGTCGATCTGGGTCATGGGTTCGCGCGACAGCGAGCGATGGCTGCCTATGTTCGCGCGCTGATCTCGGACCAGGGCAGTGACGCAGCCATGGCATGGGCGGAAGGGCTGTCCGACGACGATGCGCGGCTCAAGCAGACAGCATTCATCCAGGTCGCCCTGCGGCTTGGCATCGCAGATCCTCGCAAGGCAGTCGAGTGGGAGGATCGGCACGGTGACGGTCCCTATGGCGAGGTCATCCTTCAGCGGGCGGCCGGCCGCTGGGTCCTGGTCGACCCGCCTGCCGCAATGAAGTGGCTCTCCGAATCCGCGCCCGGGGAGCGTCGAGACAAGGCCGTCAAGTACGTTCTGCAGCGTTGGCGTCAGTCCGATCGAGACGGCATGCTGAGGTGGGTGGCCGAGATTGGGCCAGAGGGAATCGAGCCGTGGTTCCAGCCGGCTCTCGGCCTCTACGCCATGGCCGTTCTGCGTCGGGATCCGTTGGAGGCCATCAAGTGGGCCGGCGCGATCGAATCCGAAGCGGATCGCAACTCGACTTACGTCGCCATCGCCCTGAAATGGCGCAGACTGGATCCCGCAGCGGCGGAAGCCTGGGTGGCCCAGTCGGAGCTCAGCGAGGAGCAGAAGGCCAACGCGCGGATGGACCTGAAGCCGCGCCGGAAGCAGCGGCGCGAGGTCAGGTGAACGCGAGAGGATTCAGGCTCGTCCCGCTACGCGTACGAGCCAACGATCTGCCTCTGCGTGCTACTTCGTCCCACCGAGCCATGCGACCCGCAAGCCGATCTGCAGGCGGACCAGGAAGCTGTCCACGCCGTATTCCCATCTTGCGGCTTCGGTTCCGAAGGCGTCGGTGAAGGTGTCCGACATGCCGATGGTCCGGTCGCCCGTCACCGCGTAGAACTGAGCACTCAAGAACACGGACGGTCGCAATGAACCTTGGCGACCCATGTCGACTCCCGCTTCGATTCCGCCGCCGAAGGCGTCGAAAGGCCTGGATGCCCGATCCTCCAATGTGACCAGGCGCGGATAGCCGGGTTCGGGATCGTAGTTGGGCTTGAAGGCCCGCAGCACACGGCCTTCGGTGTCGACTTCAAATCGGGTCCAGCTGAACGACGGACGCAGATACACGACGCGCTCGGTGAACTCGTGCGAGAGCTCCATCCCCGCGTCGACCGACCAATTCAGGACCTGGATCTGGCCAGCGATCAGGCTGCCCTGACCGTCGATGGCGGACTCTGGATAGCCCCGACCCTCTTCTTCCTGGATGGGAAGCACAAAGCCTCTGGGATCCCCCGACTTCGCGACGTCACGTGTGAAGCCCAGTGTCGGGATGATTGCGCCCGAGACGAAGAAGCGGGGATTCAAGGGTAGCATCGCGACTTCGGGCGAAGTCAGCCCCACGGCCACACTGAAGCCAGGCGAAACGGTCAGCGTCGAGCCGCTGATCGGCCGGTCGACGGTGCTGATGCCCGCGCCAGATTGCTCGTTGATGGCCAGGCTGGCCGCGATCGAGAGAGAGGGCTCCCAGCGCGACCGATCCGACGCCTCGCTCTCCGCTGAATGAGCATTGCCGGACGACAATAAGAAGAGCGGGATGCTCAGCATGAGCATCAGCAAGCGGGCGGGTTCCTTGCTGTGACGTGCCGCCTCTCTCAATGTGCCCACAAACCGATTGACCATCCGCTTCCCCCGCATAATAATTGCACCGCACTCGCCAGTACGCACCCCTTGCCAATTGGGCTCCAGCCGTCTCGATCGTATTCTCTTTGATGGTGAGCCGGCGATGCCAAGGGTGTAGCCGGCTTCTGGAGACTTCTGGAGAGATGAACCATACGCCGATCCGCTGAACAGAGTACCACGATCATGACTGGGGATGACCGGGGGCCGATTCGGCATAGCGATCCGAAGTCGCGGTAGGGCATGGGATGAATCAGAAAGAGTCGGCGAGCTATGGCGCGTGACGTACTTCGGGGCAACAGGCTGAAGAGCTTTGTTCCGGGCTTCTTTGTCAGTGGCGTAGACCCAATCG
>JAFDDH010000303.1 GCA_019310975.1 Deltaproteobacteria bacterium
TTCGAGAGTTCGCTTCAGCGTTCGAGTACATTTTCTGGTTCAGATCTACCATTTCTCGTCGCATAGCTGCCGATGAGTAGATAGGATTGGTCGGAAAACGATGTTCTTGGTAGGTTTTCTCTCGGGGAGACCGGATGTTTGAGAATCTACGGGAAAGTTGAGGACTCGGCGCGATCCTCGAGCGCTTGGCTTCTTACAAGTTCGCCCCTGGAAGACGTACCTCGGGCGCAAAGATCAAGGGAATGAGGGTGATGATGGAGTCCAGAATGCCCTCTGGAGCAGAGAAGCTGATCCAGTGTCTGGAGCGTGAAGGTGTCGAGTACATTTTCGGACTCTCCGGCGGGGCCGCGATCCCGATCTTCGATGCGCTCGTCGAGTCCTCGATCAATTTGATCCTGGTGCGCCACGAGCAGGGCGCCGTCCATATGGCGGACGGATATGCGCGCGCGACGGGCCGTCCGGGCGTGGTGCTGGTGACCTCCGGGCCCGGCGCCACGAACACCGTGACGGGGCTCCTGACCGCTCACATGGACTCGGTGCCGATCGTCGTCATCACCGGTCAATGCGTGACCGACATGCTCGGAAAGGACGGGTTCCAGGAGGCGGACGTCACCGGCATCACCTATGCGGTGGTCAAGCACAGCTACCTGGTGCGCGATAGCGCCGACATCCCGCGCATCACCCGCGAGGCCTTCTACATTTCGACCACCGGCCGTCCGGGCCCGGTGTTGATCGACCTTCCCAAGAACGTGAGCCAAGGGCCCTGCGACGCGCCCTTCGTCGACGACGTCGAGCTGCCCGGCTACTCGATCCCCGGCCGCGCGGACCCCGAGGACATTGCCACCGCCGCCGCTCACCTCAGCGCCGCACGCAAGCCGGTCCTGCTGGTCGGCCACGGCGCTGTGATCGCCGACGCGGGCAAGGCCGTGATTGGGCTGGCCGAAAAGCTCCACTCGCCGGTGGTGAACACGCTGCTCGGCAAGGGTGCCGTGGACGAAACGCACCCGTTGCATCTCGGAATGCTCGGCATGCACGGCACCGCCTACGCGAACAAGGCGATGGACGACGCCGACCTCATCATGTCGATCGGGTCGCGCTGGGACGATCGAATCACCGGCAAGCTCGACGAATTCTGCCTTGGCGCGATCAAGATCCACGTGGACATCGATCCGGCGGAGTTCAACAAGATGGTGCGGCCGGACGTGTGTCTGATGGGCGATGCACGGCTGGTGGTCGAGGATCTGCTGCCACTGGTCGAGCGCGGCGATACGGACGAGTGGATCGAGCGAATCAAGGTGTGGCGCAAGCGCTACCCGCTCAAATATCCCAAGCAAGGTGGGCTGCGGGCCCAGCACGTGCTCGACCGCCTGGACGCCCTCACCGAGGGCCGAGCGATCATCAGTACCGACGTGGGTCAGCACCAGATGTGGGCCGCACAATTCTGTCGTACGACGACCAATCGCCACTGGATGAGCTCCGGCGGTGCCGGGACGATGGGATTCGGCTTCCCGGCCGCGATCGGCGCTCAATTCGGCCAGCCCGAGAAGGAAGTCTGGGCCGTGGTGGGCGACGGCGGCTTCCAGATGACCCAGGCGGAGTTGGCCACCGCGGCCATTCACGGCCTCAGGGTGAAGTGTCTGATCATCAACAACAACTACCTGGGCATGGTGCGCCAGTGGCAGGAGCTCTTCTTCGAGAATCGATTGTCCGGCGTGGAGCTCGAGGGCAATCCAGACTTCGTCAAGCTCGCACAGGCCTACGGGATCAAGGCCTTCCGCATTCGGCGACCCGCCGATGTCGACCGCATCCTGCGCGCGGCACACGCCTACGATGAGGGGCCGTGCGTGGTCGTCGCCGAGGTGGTGAAGGAAGACAACGTCTTTCCGATGATCCCATCCGGCGCGCCGTTCAGCTCCATGATCGTCGAGAAGCCCAAGGAGAAGCTCGACAAACCCGTGGGCAGCACCTGAGCCCGAACCTGACTGCAGCGAACACCGAAAGAGGAAGTAGAGCATGAGCGCAGCCGCTACTCCGCTGGCGACCTCCAGCCGAAAGCGCGAGCAGAAGAAGGACGTCCACACCATCTCGCTCTTCGTGAAGAACGAGCCGGGTGTGCTCGTACGCGTCGCCATGGTCTTCTCGCGTCGTGGCTACAACATCGAAAGTCTGGTGGTGAGCCCGGCAGCGCGTGACGGCTTCTCGCGCATGACGATTACCAGCTCGGGCGACCCCGCGATTCTCGAGCAGATGATCAAGCAGCTCGCCAAGCTGGTGGACGTCGTGCGAGCAATCGATCACACCCACGACGACGCCTACGAGACCGAGATCGCGCTGCTCAAGCTGCGCTGCAGCCCCGAGGAGCGCAGTGAGATTCTGCAGATCGCCGAGCACTTCAACGCCAAGGTCGTCGACTACGGCCGAAATAGCGTCGTGTTGCGCGTCTACGGCAGCAGCGAAAAGCTGGATGCCATGACGGCCCTGCTCAGGGGCTTCGATGTCGCGGAACTCGTCCGCACAGGCAAGATCTTGATGGCCCGGGGGATTGGTGCCACCTGATCGGCCCGGCCCGGCGACCGTGACCAGCGGCTTTCACGCCTCCAAGGCCGGCCTGAAGTGGGCTGTGTGCATCCGCCCTCAAGGGTGACCCACGACTCGCCGATTCTCAGAGCGCCCGGATTGAGTCCGGCCTGTGAGGACATGGCGATGAACGACGGCGAGACCAGGCGGCGAAAGCGCGAGGTGCCCGCACCGCCAGCGCCGCGTTTCCTCGAGACCCACCGTGTCTGCCTCGTGCTGATCGAGGGGCCGGGAGCGGGCCGCGAGTGGCCGCTCGACTCTGCGCGGCAAATCATCGGACGAGGCGAGGGCGTCGATCTCCACTTCGCGGACACCACGATGTCCAAGGAGCACGCTGCCTTCGAGGCGCTCGAGGACGGCTTCCGCGTCCGCGATCTGGGCAGTACCAACGGCGTGCAACTGAACGACGCGCCGGTGCTGGCGGCCGATCTCGACCACGGCGACCGCATTCGGGTCGGGGAGCACGTTTTCCAGTACATCGCGGAGCCGCTACGGGGCGGACCGCGCGTCCACGTGATCGACGACGATTAGAGCTGCCTCGCAGACTGCGGAGAGGACCGTGAGCTCGAATATGATCGGCAAGACCCTCGGCCACTTCGTCGTCGAGGAAGAGATCGGCAGCGGCGGCATGGGCGTAGTCCTGCTGGCCCGGCAGACCTCACTCGATCGTCCGGCCGTGCTGAAACGCATCCGCCGAGATCTCGGCTCCTTCCCGGAGCTCGCCAAGCGCTTTCAGCGCGAGGCCCGGGCCGCCGCCCAGATCCATCATCACAACGTCGTGGCGGTCTACGACTGCTTCAGCTGGCGCTCGGACCACTACATCGCCCAGGAGTACGTCGACGGGATCGACCTCTCCACGGCGCTCTCGCGCACCGGGCCGATGCCGTGGCGCATCGCCGGCCTGATCGCGCTGGAGGTGGTACGTGGCCTGGACGAGATCCACTCGCTCGGCACCGTCCACCGCGACCTCAAGCCAGCCAACATCCTGCTCGGCCGGCGCGGTGAGGTAAAGATCGCGGACTTCGGTCTGGCCCTCGAGGCCACGGGCTCCTCACTCACCGAGCCGGGCGTGATGATCGGATCCCCCACCTACATGCCACCGGAGCAGATGCTCGGTGAGCGCGTCGACTCGCGTTGCGACATCTTCTCGCTCGGCGTCATCCTCTACGAGATGCTCGCCGGCGCGCTCCCCTTTCCGCAGCAGATCCAGACGCAGCCCGAGCCAGGCGCCGCCTCCACCAACACGGCCGGCGCGGCGAAGCCGCGGAGAGAGAGCACCGACTCGCTGCTCGGGCGAATGCAGAAGGAGCGCTACGTGCGCATCCGGCGTCGCGCGCCGAGCACACCGCGTGCAATCGCCCGAATCATCCGCCGCTGTCTACGCGCGAAGCCGCGCAACCGGCTCGGATCGGCAGGCGAGCTGCGCCGGCGGTTGGAGGATCGGCTCGGAACGGCGTCGCCGAGCGACGCGCGCAGCGAGCTGGCGACCTGGCTATGGGATCGCCAGCTCTTCGACATGCGGGCAAATGAGACTGTGGTCAAGGTGGTGCGACACACCGCGACGCGTGCACCACGCGTGCGCCGCTGGGCAATCCCGATCCTGGTGGCGGGTCTGGCTGCGGTCACGGCCGCCTCGGTCATGAAGATCGACTACCGGGAAGAGCTGGCACCGTGGATCATGCTGCCCGAGTTCGAAATTCCGCTGCCGCTGACGACCATCGGGCGCACGGACGAAAAGCCGGCGTCCGCCCGGCCCTCGAACGAGAACGCCGACCCCGCAAGCTAGACCCTATGGAGCGACCGAGGCGTAGCCACTCGGAGGCTACGCCTCCTCCCTACTGGGACGGGAGCGCAACGCAGCCAGCGGCCCGCAGACGTGCTCGAATGCAGGGGGACTTTCCGGCTGCGCC
>JAFDDH010000001.1 GCA_019310975.1 Deltaproteobacteria bacterium
AGCACGGTCGACTATCAGAATGCGCTCGTGGCGGTCGGCATGAGGGAGCAGGAGGCGGTCTCCCAGACCTGCGCTACCTGCCACAAGGTGCACAATCCGGGAACGATGTCGGGTGAGCCCAACGACGTCATCATGCGCATCACGGCCAACGACAAGCTCAACCTGCCGGCTGGGTTCGAGGCTAGCAATCTCGGTCTCGGTGGCCTCTGCATCGCGTGCCACAACAGCCGCAACGGAGAGCACAACGACTTCGTGTACGACTGGAGCCCGGCCTCCCCCGACCAGCAGCCCGTCTCCTTCATGGACTCCGGCACGCCCCATGGGTCTGCGCAGGGCGACATGCTGATGGGTGAGAATGCCTTCTTCGTGAACGTGGGGCAGCGAGCCCAGCATTCCTACATCCAGAACGCATGCGCGAACTGCCACATGGAGCTGACCCCGCCTCCGGCGGAGCTGAGCTACAACCTGAGCGGGACCAACCACGCCTTCGAGGCCAATACGTCGATCTGCCAAAGCTGCCATGGCGTGTTCGATGGCGGCAATCTCCCCAGCATCATCGAGGGGCGGATCAACGACATGAACGCGCTCTTCGATGCAGAGCTGCTCGCTCAGACCCGGAACTACATCGCGGACGCCGTTGCTGTCGGCGGTAGCCTCAGGCTCATCGATGATGATGCCAGCTGCACGGAGACCGTGATGACAGTTCCGGGGGATCTCACCAGCATCTCGGTGGGTCGCGGCGCGACCCTCGAGTATGCGGGTGCGACCATCAGTGGGCCCGTGAGCGGCACCGACGCAACCTGCGGTCTCGTGGGACTGGTGGTGTACGACAGCGGGAACGCCCCGGTGGGCCCGATGATCGAGCTCCCGCTCGCATCGGGCGAGTACGTCGCACAGGCGCTGATGAAGGCCAACTGGAACATCTCGCTGGTGGAGAACGATGGGAGCCACGGCATCCACAACCCGGGCTTCACGCAGGACGTTCTCAACACCACGCAGGCGGTGCTCTTGAACCTTCCGTAGCGACTCGGCATCCCCAGCTGGTGGAACAGGCAGGCCCGTCTCGGGCCTGCCTCTTTCATCTTCATTCGCCAGCGCGCCCGTGACAGGCTATCGGTCTCCCGCCACCTCTCCAGTAGATATGTCCAGTAGATATGCCGGAAGAAGCCCGATGCGCGCCTACGTTCGCCTGAGCCTGCTGACCCCGCTCCTGCTCCTGGCCCTCTTCGCATGCAGGGACGAGCCCTCCACGCCCGCCTCCTCGGCGGGCGAGTCCGTGGGCGTGCTCGTGCGGGTCAACGGCGTCCCGATCACCGAGGCTGACGTGCTCTACTGGCTGCGGGGTGCCCACGGCCAGGAGATCAGCGACGAAATGAAGGCCAGCACGCTCGAGCGGCTGGTGGAGGCCGAGCTGGTCTATCAGCAGGGGCTCCAGCTGGGGCTGCACCGGGATGCCCAGTACCAGAGGCAGGTGGGGGCGCTCGAGCTCGGCCTCAGGGCGACCCAGCGCAGTGAGATGATGAAGCGCGTCTACAGCGGCGAGATCGCCGCTCGCGTGCGCGTGGACGACCAGGAGACCCGGGCCTACTACGACGCCAACCGGGAGCGCATCGCGCACGAGCTGCACCTCGGGGTGATCCAAACGTCCAGCCGGGCCAAGGCGGAACAGGTCCTCGAACAGATTCGTCAGGGGCGGAGCTTCGAGGAGCTGGCCGACGCGACCTCGAGCCGCAAGGCCGACCGCGCGGCGACCGGCTGGGACCTGGGCCGGCTGCCGTGGTCGAAGATCCCCCTGGAGTGGCACGAGACGGTCTACGCCCTCGAGCCGGGTGGGGTGAGCGAGGTCTTCGTCGGCGAGCAGACCGGGGTCGTCATCTTCAAGCTCGTGGAGCGAACCGCCGGGCCGCCGCCCAGCTTCGAGGCCATCCAGAGCGCCATCGTCAGCCGGGTGGCGGACTCGCAGGACGCAAGGGCCTACTACGAGGAGCACCGCGACCGCATCGGCCAGGTCCTGCACCTGGGCATGATCCCCTTCGCCGACGAGAAGACCGCCCACGCCGCCCGCGAGGCGATCGAGCGGGGCATGACCTTCGAGGCGCTCGCCGACTCCCAGCGACGGGGTCACGCCGAGCCCGGCCGGAGCAGCTGGGACCTCGGATTCATGACATGGTCCAGGATTCCCATGGAGTGGCACGACGTAGTCTACGGCCTGCAGCCGGGCGAGCTGAGCGGCGTCTTCGAAGGCAAGCAGACCGGCGTTCGCATCTTCAAGCTCTCTGCGACGAGACCCGCGGCCGACGCCGACTTCACCTCCGTGCGCAATAGCGTGATGAACCGCCTCAAGGAGGCGAAGGTGCGGCGAGCCTACGAGGAGTACCTCGCCAGTCTCGAGCAGGAGGCCCGCATCGAGCGAATCGCCCCTCGCTGACGGGCACCTAGGGGGGCTCCCAGCGACGAGCTAGAGCCGCGGCCGCCACGAACGGGTGACGCCTGTCAGATCGAAGCGCGCTCCTCCCTTCTGCGAGGTCGCCCGCGCAGCCACATCAGCGGCGGAAGTAGGAACACGAGCTCGAAGCCGAGGCCGCAGCCCAACCTCGTGGTGATGTCATCGCAGCCCTCGATGGGCGTGCCATCGAGGGTTTCGCCGGTCACACACGCCTCAGCGTCGCCGAGGGCAATCCCCGCGTCTTGTGTCCGGTAGTGTGAGACCAGGTCAGTGAGCCCGTCATCGTTCACGTCTTCCGAATGGCTGCCCGCGACGTGGTCCGGGGCCGCCCGATTGGGACCGAAGGCCAGCGTGGTCACATCTACGTCGAGTACGTCGAGGGTGTCCGAGCCGAGGATCGCGACGGGGATGACACCGCGACTGAACGGGTTGATGGGATTGGAATCGCTGCCCGGCTTGATGTCGATCTCGGGCTCGAGCAGCACCCGAACGTCCACAAAGCGGAAGGCAGTGGTCGAAGGAAAGCCGCGTTGTCCGAGGAGCTCGACAGTCCCCTCCGCGTACGTGGCGTCCGTCACGCTGAGCTGCGCCGTAGCCGGCTTGGGTGTCCCATCCGCCCATGCCGTCAAGGCGAGCGTTTCTCCAAAGAGGTCAAACTGCAGATGGATGTCATTGCTGAACACATCGAGAGCCGTCGCCATCGAGGCCAGTACCGGAAAGACCCCGCCGTCGCTGCGTATGATGGAAATGTCTCCATTCGGTGATATTCCGGCGCCATAGCCAAGCGGGCCGACCCCGTTCAGTTCAAGGGCGCCGCCGCCAGGCTCGCCCTCCAGCAGCCGAATCTGTGCTCGAATCGACACGTCTTGAAGATGGCCTGATCCACTCGCCCAAGTAACGGCTCGGGGAGGATTCGATGTCAGAAATAGATCACCGCTGCTTGCGTCGAGTGTCGCCTCCTCCCCCGGGTCGCCTGCAAGATTCCAGGTAACCGGGATGCCGTCACTGACATTCATATCACTGAAGTCATCGAAGAAAGGGAAGCTGTGATCCGCCAGGGCGCGCTGCCCCCCAACGGCGCTTCCCAACACATGGGCAACGATGACCCACAATACCAACGCGCAGGTCCGTTTCGAAGTCATGGCGTTCCTCCGCTCGAGCTCTCGAGGCTTGTGCGCTTGAAGTCAAACCTCCGTGAGTCAACTGGGAGGCCAGGGGCCGCAACTTCTTTCATCGCAGAGCGCGCGCGAACGAGGCGGCGAGGGTCATCGATACGGGCCTCACCGGGAGGTGCCCTCATGCTACGCTTTGGAGTGTAATCGCGTCAATCAATATCTGTGGGGCCGGGGCGATTCAAGCCGCCAATTCGCTACGTACTATACGGTGAAATGTGTCAGTCTGGCGAAGACAGAACAGATTTTCCCATTTCAGACGCCCTGGGTGCGCGGGAGCGATCTGCCGAATCGGTGGGCAGGCGGTTGATCTGGCCGTCGCTCCTTGAAGAGCGCGGTGTCGAGCCCGGCGTTGAACAAGACCGTTCACAGCTCGGTTCAATTGACCTTGGGTGCCGCCTGGCGGCATACTCGGGTCGCAGGGTCGGGTCCGGCAATCGCTCTCGCCGGCTGACCCACGCCGAATTGCTGCGCGGCGGCAGAGCCTCGATGATGGGAGGGGAGCCGATGAAGGCCTTGCGAATCCTGCTCATCGGCGTCGCGGTGCTCGCGGTCGTGTTGGCTGCCGGGCTCGGGATCGCCTGGATGCTCACCGCGCCCGTGGGCCTACCCGAGGGCAGCGAGAGCGCGGCGAGGCTCGCTCCCGGTCCGTATTCCGTCGGCCAGGTTGAGCTCGTGTGGGTAGACCGGTCCCGGCCCACGGCCGAGAACGGGGAATACCCGGGCTCACCGGAGCGGACGTTTCCAGTCGCTCTCTGGTACCCGGAAGGCGTCGGCGGCCAGCACCCGCTTGCGGTCTACAGCCACGGCTTCATGTCGTCGCGCCACGGCGGCAGCTATCTGGCGGAGCATCTGGCGAGCCACGGCTACGTGGTCGTGTCCGCCGACTACCCGCTCACCCACGCTCGGGCTCCTGGCGGTCCCAACTTTCTCGACGTGCTCCACCAGCCGGCCGACGTGTCCTTCCTGATCGACCAGGTGATGGCATTGGACGCAGCCGATCGGCCCTTCGAGGGCGAGATCGACGCCCAGCGGATCGGAGCCTTCGGGCTCTCGCTCGGTGGCCTCACCACGACGGTCGTCAGCTTCGATCCCGAGCTGCGAGACCCGCGCGTGGCGGCGGCGATCTCGATCGCCGGGCCGGCGGACGTATTCGGCCCCGGCTACTTCGATCACGCCGCTATTCCCTTCCTGATGATCGCCGGGACCTCCGATGCGATCATCGACTACGAGCTCAACGCGCTCCCGATTCCCGATCGGACCCGCAGGGGTGGGCTCGTATCGATCGCGGGGGGAACGCACGTGGGGTTCGATCAGATTGCCGCCGGGGCCATGCGGCTGCTCGGCAACCCGGACGGCGTGGCGTGCAGCGCTGCTGCGGCGAGCGCCGGCGACGCCGAGTCGGCCCCGCCCGAGAACGCCTTCGTCGGGCTCTTCGGAACTCCGGAGCAGGGCCTGCTGGAGCCCACCGACTACCGGCCGGGGTGCACGAGGACGTTCGAGCAGGCGGTCGCGGCCGGGCGCCAGCAGATGCTGACCACGCTGGCGGTTCGTGCGTTCTTCGAGAGTCAATTTGCGGGCGGACCCGAGTCGCGCGCGGACCACGAGGCATTCCTCACCCGGACGCTGCCGGCCGAGCTGCCCGAGGTGAGCTACACGCCGAGCCGCCGCTGACAAGTCCACCGATCGTCAACGGGCCAATACGTCGCACCAACGCCTCTTTACCAGCTTACCAGCCGCCACATCGATCCCCGCCACTGCTCTGGGCCAACGGCTTCGCACCCTTCTGCCCGCACGTCCTACCGCCGCTTGGCGAAGCCCTTCGAGGTGCCCCCACCGCTCGAATGGCCCTGCGGTGTCACGCTCCCACCCGAAGAGCCCTGCGCTGTCACGCTCCCGCCCGAGGGACCGCTGCCCACGCCCGGGGTTCCGCCGCCTGCGCTGCCGAGTGCGTTGAAGACTCCGCTGACTCCGCCGGGCGGCGGGTGGGTGGCGCGCACGCGGGTGTATCCGTATCCGCTGACGACCACGCCTCGGCCCGACCGCGACACGCCGGGCGGGGAGGGACGATAGGGGTATCGCGGGTAGAAGCCGTGCGGTCCATGGCCCCAGCCGTAGCCCCAGCCGTAAGAGCCGTACCAATAGGACGGGTAGGGGGATGCCCATCTCTCTGGATCGGGTCCGATGGACCGCATTGCGAGATTCCCGGTCGCTACGTTCACCGAGAAGTACTGCGGGAACGAGAGCGCGACCATCAGATCGATGACGTCGTCGGGGACGCCCGCTCGATCGAGGCGAAGCAGGAGCCTCGAATTGATCGGAAAGCTGGATCGGGTCTCCAGCAGCACCGCCTCGACGACCATCGGGTCGACGAAGTCCAAGTCATCGATGACGTCGTTCGTCGTGAGTCGACCGACTCGCGTCCGGAGCGGGACGCCGGGACCGTCCGCAGACGATGTTTCCTGTCGATCGGGATGATCCGCCGCCGTGTATCGACGCTGCGTCAGCTCCGCTTGGGCACCCGATCGGATCACTTCGACCTCGAGCCACTCCTGGTCCCGACCCTTCATCCAGGCACCCGTGACCCGTTGCTCGCCGCTATCCGCGCACGACATTTCACTGTCGAAGTAGAGGCGCTGGTGTGTTCCGGACCAGCGAGAACGTTCCCAGCCGCGGCAGCCAGTGTGCCTGAGCGGGCGTCGGCGACCGTCGGGAACGAGTGTGACCCGAGAGACCGGCTGGCCGTCGATCGTCGAGAGCCGTGTGATCGAGCCCGGCTCGACACCGGGTTCGATGCAGACGCGATGCCGAGGCACGACTTCCTCGTTGTCGCCCGCGTCGGGCGGGATCGGCTCCCAGCATCCGGTCCAGTCGCGCAGATTCGGATCCAGGGCGGAAGCATCTCCCGCGGCGATCCCAACCAGCGCCAGTACCCAACCCAGCCAGACGGCCAGTCGGAGCTTGAATCCGTTTCGGTCGAGCCGATCAGGCATCGCCACCCCCTTACCGCGCCGTCCAGCTGAAGCCGACCATCACGCGGGGGCCACCGAGGCGAATCGGGTCGAAGCCAATGAAGCTGCCGGAGAGATCCGCCCGGGCCCAATGATAGCGACCCTCGACGACCAGGCCGAGGGTCCTGGTGAGATTCACGTCGAGGCCCAGGAAGGCATGGCTCGAGAAGCTCCAGCCGCTGGACGAGAACGTGTCCTCGAAGATCTCGAGGGTCTGGAAGTCCACGAAATCGCCTTTCTGTTCGAGCTCGTACCAGGTGGCGCCGATGCCGCCTCCCAGGTAGGGAACGAAGCGGGAACGCACCCATGCGTATCGCCCGATCTTGCGACCCCGGCGCGTCGGGTAGAGCTTGAGGCTGAAGGTCAGGGGGAGCTGGATGAGCTCCGTCTCCTGTTCGATCGGCGCGTCCGATTCATACACGAAGTCTCGATACTCCGACTTCGTCGAGCTGACGCTCACCTCCAGACCGAGCACCCCATCCAGCCAGGAGGTCAGGCGAATGGATCCGTCGAATGCGATCACCGGCCCGTCGAAATCGGAGAGCTCCAGAGTCAGCACGTCCGTCAGGAAGTCGTAGACCTCACCGTACGAGCGATTGAATCCGTATCCGCCGGGAAGGCCAAGTGTGAGTACTGGCTCCGCGAAGTGGAAGTCGAGATCGGCCTGCTCGGGTGCCGCCTTCGCAGGGCTGGGATCGTCGCGAGCGGTGGCTGGCGTCGCACCGTGAACGAGGATCGAGGACACGATCAGCCCAATTATCGCCCACCCAGGGGAGCGAGCTTCGAGCTCGCGGCTCCGTGCACGAAGGTGGCGTTGCATCTCCTTGTGCTCCCTGATCGCTGAAGCTGAGGCTCTACGGATCCTGGACCTCGATCCAGCAGGTGTGATCGCAGCCATCTCCGTCGACGAGATTCCCGTCGTCGCACGCTTCGTCGCCGTTCAGCGATCCGTCACTGCAGAAGGCCCGGTCGAGGAAGAGGATCCAGACGGCGCCCGCACCATAGTCGTTGTCGCCCCACGCATTGACCGCCAGATCGCCCACCCCGTCACCACTCAGGTCGCCGAGCGACGCGACCGAGATTCCGAGTCGGTCATCGTTATCGAGGGTCCCCGTGAATGCGCCCCGTGTATTGCTGATCTTCTCGTGAAATCTCACCGTGCCATCGGTGTTCAAGTGCAGGATCCACACCGCACCTCGCTCCGGACCGCCGTCATCATCGTAAGCCGCACCCACGGCGAGATCGACCACGCCGTCCCCATCGAGGTCTCCCAGGGAGGAGAGCGAGCCGCCGAAATAGTCGAACCGGTCGAGCGCTCCGGTGAAGCCACCTTGAGTGTCGCTGATCTTCTGGTGCGATTTGACCCTCCCATCGGGCTTGAGGAAGAGAATCCATACGGCACCGCGACCCCCTCCGCCGTCATCATCCCATGGAGCCGATACCGCCAGGTCCGACGTGCCGTCACCATCCAAATCCCCCAGAGAGGCCATTGACTCGCCGAAGAAGTCGTGATCGTCGAGGGCACCCGTGAATCCGCCTGCCGTATCGCTGATCTTCTGATGCGACTTGACCATCCCATTTTCGTGCAGGAAGAGGATCCAGACGGCCCCGCGGTCGGTGCCCCCATCGTCGTCGCCCAGGGCACCAGAAGCCATGTCGGGCACGCCGTCTCCGTCCAGGTCCCCCAGGAAGGCTACCTCGATCGCGAACGAATCCCCGTCGTCGATCTGGCCTGTGAACCCGCCATGGGTACTGCTGATTCGCTGCTGCGACTTCACGGTGCCATCCGTGTCGAGAAAGAGGATCGTCGCCGCGCCACGCCCGTCCCCGCCTCCATCGTCGTCACGATTCTCGCCGGTGGCGAGTTCTGTGATGCCATCCCCATCGAGATCTCCCAACGCGCTGAGGGTGTTGCCGAGACCACCGAGCGACGGATCGTACCCACCCTCGAGGTTGTTGATCACCGTATGGTTCTTGACCGTTCCATCGGCGTTCAAGAACAACATCCAGATGCCTTGCTCCCTCACGTCGTCGACGATTCTGGGCCCCCTGGCCGCCAGATCTCCCACTCCGTCTCCGTCGAGGTCGCCCAACGCCGCCAGCGCCAGGTTGAAGTTCGCGTGGCCGAAGTCTGCGAATCCTCCCTGTGTGTCACTGATCTTCTGGTACGGGAGATCGCCGCGACGCATCCGGATCTGGAATTCGATTCCACCGGTGCCCGGCCCATCGGGGTTCACGATCGTGATCGTATTCTGCCCGTCGACGAAGATCGGTGGCGTCGTCTCGTGGCCATAGATGAGGTGGCCCGGCCGATCGCGACCGGGACGCTCGCTGCTCGACGCGACGCCGGGCGTCATCGTCTGCGAAGTCGGAGTTTGCGTGCCGGAGAACTCGACCCAATAGGACGTGATCGAGATTCGAAGACGCGACAAGCCGTTCTCGTTCTCCAGCTGTGGAGACTCGATGGGTGGAGAAAAGGTCGCGGGCGTGCCGGAGCTGAGGGGAACGACGGTCGTGCCGTTGATGTCGATGCGAAAGGCATCGTCGTAGCTGGCAAGAAAGAGCTCGATCGAGGTCAGGCGGGGATCGTGTGCGGCGGCGTCGAGATCGAACGCGTAGGCGAAGACGGAACCACCGTCACCGCCCCGTCCGCCGGTGCGCTCCTCGCGGGGGTCGAGCGAGCCGTTCGAGTTCGTGTCCTCGTAAATGCCATTGCCGAGCACGCTTCGGCCTCCCCCGTCCGGGTTGCATCCCCCGAGCAAGCAAACGGAAACCATTGCATGGGGGAGAATCGCCCATGGGCGGAAGGGTCGTCGCCGTCGGGTGTGAACCATCTCGATGCTTCTCCTATCGCCCAATCTCCCTGGTATGCGCGTGACGCCTGGAGAGCCCCGGGGCCTCCTGCCTCGGGGCTCAGATCGATCAGCCACTCTCGATGGATTTCTAACAGTCCGGGCACGGCGGCGGATCATCGTCCGGCTTGTCAGGCGGACGATTCCCGATCAGCTCTTCGCAGGTATTCGTGATGACGTCGATGGGGTCGTAGCAGCCGCCGAGGATGGAGAGGGTATCCTCTTCGATCGTGACGAAGAGCCCATCGCACTCCAGGCCCTCTATACAGCTGAGTGTTTTGCAGAGTGCGTCGACACAGCTGTCGCCGCCGGTATCACGCTCTGCATCCGCGACGAGGGCTTCGCATTGGCTCATGCAGTCGCCTTCGAGGGCGAGCGGACATTCGGCCATCGCCTCGCAAAAGCCCTGGCAATCCATCTCGCAGATCTCGCTTGAGCCTGCACTGTTGCCCTCATTACACGCAAATGTGAGTATGAGTGCGAGACCCAATACCAGCCCGATGAGATTGCTCGCTCTCGTCATCCTTTTGCTCCCGATTCTATTCACTGATCTTCCTGTTGATCGATCATGATCGTGTAAATTGGACGAGCGATGCGCCAGGTCGCCCGCGCAACCACATCAGCGGTGGAAGTAGGAACACAAGCTCGAAGCCGAGGCCGCAGCGCTTCGAGACGGTCGTGATGTGGTCGCAGCCCCGGACGTGTGTACCTCCCTGCTTCAACCGGGGAGGTCAGCAGGGCCGCGACTTCCCCTGACTCAGAGAGCATGCGAACCAGCGGGGTGCCACCGAGACGGCGAGGGGCGGCGGTGCCCGGCCTCACCGGGTGGTGCGTTCACCCTGCGCCTCGGGGTGTCGTTAGTCAACCAATGTTCTCGTGAGGAGCTGGAGATATTGGTCCCCGCGACCACTACGAGTCGAGTCTTGAATTGTTGCATTCGTGGGAAAGGTGGACAAGTTGCCCCACGAGACGGCCGAGCGCGTGGGTGGGCCTGGTGGCGGTGAGGCTCTGGGCATGGCCTCGGGCGGCAGGCAGTGAGCTGGTTCCGCGCTGGCCCCTGCGGTCACACTGGGAGTTCACCTCGGTCGCTCGCTGCGCTCACCCCACTCCACCCCACCCCAGCCGGCCCAGGAAGCCCCGCCAGCGCCGCCACCGCCTCTCGCCTGTGCGGGGTCGCCGCCAGGTAGCGCGAGGTGACGGAGATGTCGGAGTGGCCGATCAGGTCACGGAGGGTTGCGAGGTCGACTCCATTTCTGAGAAGGGTTGTGGCGTTGTGGCAAAGGTGTGGCGGAACCGGTGGGACGTGCCGTGGTCTCGCTCGATGCCCGCTCCTCGTGGTCCTTGATCGAGAAGGCGGGAGGCTTGTTGGTCACTCGAAGCTCGCCCGATGCAGACTCGATGTCCGCCGTCCACTGGAGGAAGCGAGCCTCTTCATCTGACCTAGATCTGACCTAGATCTGACTTAGAGGAAGCTCTGCAGCAACGAGGCGACGATCGCCGCCACGAAGATCACTCTCTTCTGCTTGGGCAGCGCCTCCCACCAGCCGGTCTCGCGATTGCGGAGGAAGTCCGTGCCGATGCAGGCATAGAGGATCCCCGCGACGGCGAATCCGATCAAGCAGAGTCTGATGATCGAGAGGGTGTCCATTGCGGGACGATAGCCCGGGCTGGGGTCGGACTGCGCTGCGAAGCCGGCTCAGATGCGGGCTCGTAGGATGTGGACGAGGCAGACCTGGCCGAGCCCCACCATGTGGGCCAGCCCGACGCGGGCGCCCGCGTGCTGGCGCACGCCCGCCTCGCCGCGCAGCTGGCGGGCAATCTCGACCACCTGACCGACACCGGTCGGTCCGAATGGATGTCCCATGGCGATCAGCCCGCCGGATGCGCTGACCGCGCAATCTCCTCCGATCTGCGAGCGCCCCTCGGCGAGATAGCGGGCGCCCTCTCCCTCGGCGCAGAGCCCGAGCGCCTCCGTATACAGGAGCTCCTCGACGCTGAAGGCATCGTGGACCTCCACGACGTCGAGATCGGCGGGTCCCACGCCGGCCTCATCGAAGGCCTGGGTGGCGGTCTCCCGTGTCAGCTCGACGATCACGGAGTCTCCGGGTGTATAGACCCGTTCGGATCGGGACACCGAGCCGATCACCTCTACGGCGCGGCCCGCGGCGATCCCCAGCCTCTCGATGCCCTCGTCGCTCGCGAGGATCACCGCCGCCGCGCCCTCGCCGAAGGGGCAGCATTGCAGCCGGGTCAGCGAGCCGGCGACCGGATGCTCGAGCACCTCGTCGAGGCTGCGCACCTTCTGGAACTGGGCGTAGGGGTTGCTCGCCGCGTTGCCGTGATTCTTGACCGCGACCGCGGCGATCTGCTCGGGCGTTGCGCCGTAGCGGTTCATGTATTCGTTCGTGAGCAGCGCGAAGCTCAGCAGCGGGGACATGCTCGAGAGCCGCTCGGCGCCGGTCCAGGACATGGAGATCGGAACCGTGCCCGGCTTGTCGACCCCGATGGCGATGGAGACGTCCGAGATTCCCGTGGCCACCTCCAGGCAGGCGTGGCGGATCGCGGTCGAGCCCGACGCAGAGGCGTTCTCCACCTGGCAGAGCGTGAGGCCGGTTGCGCCGAGGTGCTTCAACATTGCGCGTCCGGGCGCCATGCCGAGCACGGCATTGCCGACGAAGGCGCTCTCGACGGTCGACCACTCGATTTCGGCATCGGCGAGGGCCTCGCGCACTGCGCTGAGCCCGAGCTCGACATAGGGCGTCTTGCTCGACTTCTGATAGCGATGCAGCCCAATGCCAACCACGGATACGGCACGCATATCGGCCAGTGTTCGGCCCATCAGCCGGCTGGCTCCGCCGGCTCGGTGGGCGCGAAGAAGCAGTCGACGATCCGACGGCTCGATTCATCCTCACCGACGTCGACGAGATGGCCCGCTACGCGCTGACCGCAGGAGAGCCCGGCGGTGTCGTCGACGTCGAGCACCACCTCCAGCGCGGGGCCCGCGTCGAGCGCCACCGTGCCGATGATCAGCGGCGCAGTCGAGCCCGGGCGTTGCTGGCGGTGGGAGAGTGCGAAGCTTTGCAGCGTCCCCGAGGCATCGAGCTCGATGATCTCGATCTCGTCGCCGTACAGGCCACAGACCTCGCACCCGATCTGCTGCGGGGGAAAGAAGAGGTGCCCGCTCGAGCAGCGTGCACCCCGCAGCTTGGTCTCGGTGCTCGGGGCGGGTGGCACGGTGAAGAGCGTGGGTCGCTTGGCCACTCGCTCGCTCATGGCTGCATCACTTGAGAATCGTTCGCGACCTGGAAGACGCGGTACTCCACCGCATTCGGGAGCATGCGCCCCTCGGCAACGGCGACCAGACGGTTGATCCAGGTATAGCGCGGGTCGCCCGTCTCGAAGCGGGGCGAGGTCATGAAGTACGTCTCCCCGTAGTCGGTCGATTCGCCCCTTGCCATCGCGGCGGTCACCTTCTCGTTCATCTCGAGGATGCCGTGGTAGTGCATGTAGATGTGCGCACCGTCGTGAGTCTCCAGCGTGGCCCGGACGTCCAGGCGGGCGATGCCGGACTCGTCTATTACTAGCCAGTCGGCACCGCTGGCGAGGAGTTTGCCGGAGATCCTTGGCCCCTCGGCGCTACCCCCGACGACGTCGAAGATCATTCGGTTGCCGAGTGGACCCTTGCCGACCTCGACCGGGGCCTTCAGATCTGCGTGATAGGTCATCAGGGGTTCGAGCTTCATGTGGCCTCCATTGGGTCGGGACGACTATTCCTTGAAGGTCTCGCTGATCATGCCCGAATAGAACATCAGCTTCTCGGGCGGGAGCCCGTAGGCGGGTGGGATGATGCAGATCGAGTCCGCGATGGCATCGAGCCGGCCGACCCGCTCGCGAACCTTCTCGGGCTCTCCCACCGCCACGAAGGTGCGCACCATCTCGTCGGGCACGAGGTGCGCGACACTCCTGTAGTCGCCCCGCTGCACACCTTCCTGTAGCCCCCGCGCCACATCGAGATAGCCGTGCGCCTCGAAGAACGACTCGTATTGCGCAACGCCGCCGTAGAAGGCAATCGTTGCTCTCGAGTCCTCGATGGCCTCGGCCTCGTTCGGATTCGGGGCGACCCAGGGCCAGAGGTTCACCTCGATCTCGTCTCGGCTGCGTCCGGCCTTGCTGAGTGCGGCGTCGAGCTCGGGCGCCATCTTCTCGCTCGCCCACTCGATCGACCACATCGGATGGCCGATCATGCCGTCGCCGATGGCGGCCGCCACGCGGACCATGGGCGCGCGCAGTGCGGCAATCCAGATCGGGATCTCCTCGCGCAGGGGAGGCTCGGTCGGCGAGAGCTCCTTGAAGTCCGCCGTGTAGTACTCGCCCTCGAAGGGCTGGAGCCCCTTGTGGGCCCCTTTCACGATGTGTCGCACCGCCTCGACGGTCTCGCGCAGGTGGGCGAGCGGCTTGTGGAGGGGTGCGCCGTAGATGCCGTGGGACCAGGCCAGGACGCTCGCGCCCAGGCCCAGCGTGAAGCGCCCGCCCGAGATGCGATCCATGTCGATCGCGGCCATCGCCGTCTCGAAGGGGCTGCGGGCCGCTGCGATCGCGATGCCGCTGGCCAGCTCCAGACGATCCGTCGCCCCGGCCGCGACGGCCAGTGGTAGGAAGGGCGGACCATAGACCTGTGGGGCGAAGACGCCGTGGATTCCGTCGGCCTCTGCCTGCTTCGCCAGCGCCACGATGATCGGGGCCGGCAGCGATTGCAGGACACTCCAGCGTCGCGGTCGAGATGAGCGTTCGGGCGCCATTCTGGGCACTCCTTGACTTGCCGCTGCGTTGGGGCCGATGACGAGATTGCGTCTTGGCCCACGCACGGGGTCACGAGTCTAGTGCGCTCCCCAGGTGCAGGGAATGTGGGGATTGGGAAAGAACCGGCAGGCCTGGACCCAGTCTACGGGAGCGTGTTCGGTCTCTCGCCGGAGAACGCAGTCCTTCGTCGTGTCGACTACTACCGCGGTCTTCGCGCCGCCGGCCACTCCACCGAGGGGCGTCGGGCCGGATGCCTCACGTATCGCACCCGCCGCGGCGCCACGCGCGCTAGATCCGCCACATCTCCTCGAGCTCGCCGTCGAAGCGGCTCGGATTCATGCGCAGGCAGTGAATGCGGCCGACGCGCGCAGCGAGTGTCGGGCAATCCGTCATTCCATTGCGAGCCGCCTCGGCCAGATCGCGAGAGAGCTCGCAGAGCGTGGCGACCTGGCCTTCGAACTGACCGTCATCCCACACCACCATATGCAGGTCGAAGCACGCGTCGGGTGGCAGCGAGCCCTTGAGACGATCGCTGTTGACGAAGTTCAGCTGCGAGGCGGGCGCCAGCTCGGTCAAGCACGCCAGCAGCCGCAGGAGCAGCGGGTAGGCGGAGCTGTCGTCCAGCGACTGCGCAACCCCCAGGATCGGGCGCGCGGCCCCTTCGTTGGGGCTCGCGATGTAGTCGAATCCGTCGCGCGCACTGTGGCCGCTGGGGATCAGCTCCGGGACCGGGCGCACGTCGGTGGCCAGGCAGCGGAACTCCCAGTCGGGATCGTCGCCGCTGGCGACACAGATCTCCTGGCCCTCGTAGAAGTGGTCGAGCAGCAGCTCGGCCGTGTCGTCCGCCGGCGGGCGCTGGGTCATATCGCAGACCAGATCCAGCTCGGATTCACCGAAGCTCTCGATCACCCCATAGGCGTCGAGCATCTCGTCCACGAGCAGCTCGGGATGCGAGAGCAGGTCCGCGCACTCGAGGATCTGCTGGTCGTGGTCGATCACGCGGGCGCGCTGGTAGCTGCAGCGCAATCGCGTGCTCGGGAGATGCAGACTCTGCTCGTCCATCGGCTCCGGGTTCCGTGTCGGTCAATCCTGCGGACCTTTCGTATCGGCCAACTGCGGCGAATTCACAGCATGAGATTGGCGTGGCGGGACACTCGAGTGCGAATCCACATCAGCAGCCGGCAGCTCATGCGCAGCATTCGCGCGGGGCGTGCTCACTCGTCGTCGATGCAGCGCTCGCCGAGGCGGTAGTGGATGAAGAACGAGCGGCTGCGACGGCGCTCGCCGTGGACCCGGGCGACGCGATCGAGCACCTCCTCAGTGACGTCGATGATCGGCAGCCGGCGCGCCATCGCGATCGGCAGCCACGAGAGATCCATCAGCTCGCCGTTTCCGCGCAGGCGTCCGCGCGCTGCCCCTGCATCGGTCACGAAGAAGCGCGCGTGGTATCGGATCTCGCTCTGGGCCGGCGTGATGGCACGGCCCAGGTAGCGGAGCGGAGCGAGATCGGGCAGGAATTGGCCGCCGCGCACGTCTCCGACGGCGAGCCCTGTCTCCTCCCAGGTCTCGCGAACGGCCGCGATCGCCAGTGCGCGCACGCGCGCTGGCGACCAGCGCTGCTCGAGCGGGCGGGCCACCGCGCGGCGCAGCGGCCGCAGCAGGGGGCGGTGGTGGTCGCCGTGCTCGACGCCGCCGCCGGGAAACACCCACACGTCGGGCATAAAGCGGTGTCGTGGCGCACGGCGCCCCATCAGCACCCGCAGGCTCTGGCCCGCGCCCCGGACGACGACCAGGCTCGCAGCGTCTCTCGGGCGGGCAGGTCCAGTCAAAGCCATCCGAAGCTAGCAGGGTCTTGCCCGCTGCAGTGTCGGAACACCCGATTTCGCGTGCGGACCGCGCGGGCTAAATTCGCTTCGGCCCACGGTCCCGATCGCATGAATGCCCACTCGATTCCCGTCCTGGTCATGGCTGGCATCACGCTCTACGTGGGCGTGTACCACCTCTTCCTCTACCTGCGGCTACGCCGCAATCGGTGGGACCTCACCTTCGCGCTGACCTGCTGCTCGACGAAGCCGACGTGCCCGTGCCGTCCGAGATGAAGCCAGGTGAGTTCGTACAACTCTGCGTCTCCGACACGGGGTCGGGAATCGACCCGGAGACGCTGGAGCGAATCTTCGAACCCTTCTTTACCACCAAGGACCTGCGACGCCACGACGGGCAGCGTATTCCGTGTCAACCTGCCGTCCGTCGACGAGCTCCCGAGCGCCACAAAGAGTGGAACCCCGGCGGTGGCTCGCAGGTCGCCGGGCAACGAGACGATCCTGGTGGCCGAGGACGAGGAGAGGGTGCGTACGTTGGTGCGCGGCATCCTCGAGCCGCTCGGCTACCGGGTCTGGCTTGCCGCCGAGGGCCGCCAGGCGCTGGCCATGGTGCGCGCCGACCCGCGTGGCGTCGATCTGTTGCTGAGCGACGTGGTGATGCCGGGCATGAGCGGCCCGGAGCTCTTTGAGCTCGCGCGTCAGCACAGCCCGGCTCTGCGCGTTCTCTACATGACGGGCTATGTCGAGGACTCGATCGAGGCCGCGCTGGTGGGCGTCGGAGAGTGGTCACTCCTCCAGAAGCCCTTCTCCGGGAGCGAGCTGGCTGCCAGAGTCCGTGAAGTGCTAGACATCTGAGGCAGTACGGTTCCCCCGGGGCCCGAAGTGCAGTCCCGGCGGCAGGTGTTCAGATCTGCGACCGATTTCCCGATAACCGGTGCGCAGAGACGGCGCAGAAGCCGTGGCTTCAGGCCTCCCGGTGCATCGCCCCGCCATGCAATAGACTGGGGCCCGGCGAAGCCACCGGCAGCGGCAACTCTGCGCGTAAGGTTCGAATCGGTCGAGGGGATTCCAGCTCGCAATGCTGTCCGGCTTCAATACCAACTACCGCCATCGGGGCGTGGTCTTCCACGTTCAGACAGAGGATAGCGGGCGCCAGAACCCCCACGTGATCACGCATCTCTTTCACGGCGGCAACATCATCGCCTCGGAGAAGGTGGATTACTCGGCCAAGCTCGATGCCGAGGAGCTCGAGGGCGAGGTGAAGGCGCTGATGGAGCGCCAGCACAAGAAGATGTTGAAATCGCTCAGCCGCGGCGAATGCGATGACGTCATCCAGCAGCGGATGGGCGATCACGTCTTCGGCGATCATGTCGACACCGCCGACACGGTTCCTCCGCACACCGAGGAGCCGGCGACTGTGATCGATACGCCGCCGCCTGTTGATGAGGCGCAGCCGCTTGATGAGGCGCAGCCGCTTGATGAGGCGCAGCCGCTTGATGAGGCGCAGCCTTTCGATGAGGCGCAGCCGCTGCCCCCGCCCGCTGGAGTGCACGACGACACCACCAAGGAAAGGATCAGCCGGGCCTTTGGTGAGGGCGTGGTGAGCGAGAAGCCGTTGGACGAAGTTGTGCTGGACTACCTGGTGGAGAACGCGCGCAAGCGGAAACGCTCGGGCAAGTGAACGAAGCTCGCAGGAGCGCGGGGCGCATGCGTGGCGCTTGGGAGAGCCGGGACGATTGCCCGGTCCGCATGTACCGCGTTTCCAAGTCCTACATCGCCGGTAGCGCCGCGCTTCGCGACGTTTCCCTCGAGATCAGGAAGGGCGAGTTCGTCTTCCTGACCGGACAGAGCGGTGCCGGCAAGACGACCCTGCTGGACCTGCTCTTCGCGGCGGAGCGGCCGAGCGAGGGACAGATTCTCATGCTCGGGCGCAACATCGCCCGACTGCGCGGGTCGGCGATCCCGGCCCTACGCCGTCGCGTGGGCGTGGTCTTTCAGGACTTCAAGCTCCTGCAGGGGCGCAGCGTCGAGGAGAACGTCCGCATTACATTGGACGTGGTCGGCACCCCGCGCCGGGAGGCGCGCTCGCGCGTGTTCAACATGCTGCGCCAGGTCGGCCTGCAGCACCGCCGCTACCATTCCCCGGAGTCCCTCTCGGGCGGTGAGCAACAGCGCGTCGCGATCGCGCGGGCCTTGGTGGGCGAGCCGGAGATCCTGCTTGCGGACGAGCCCACGGGCAATCTCGACCCCGATCTCTCGATTGAGATCATCGAGCTGATGCTGAACGCCGCGACTCGCGGCACCACGGTCATCGTGGCGACCCACGACCACGCCCTGCTGGAGCGCTATCACCGGCGCACCCTGCGGCTCGAGGCCGGGCAGCTCGCCGAGGACGAGGCCAGGGCGAGCGCGGACCTGTGAAGCGCGTCGCAGTCATTCTGGCGATTCTCGGGCGCTCGGCGCTGCGCGGGCTGCAGAGCGCAGCGGTGACGGCCGCGATCGCAACGGCGACGATCGCCATCGCGCTCTTCCTCGTCGGTGCGTTCGGACTGGTTGTGGTGAATATGGAGGGGCTGCTGGATCGATTCGGGCGCGATCTGCAGATCACCGCCTACCTCGAGGAGGGGTACGACGCCAATGCGCTGCGCGGTCTGGCTGGCCGAGTCGCCACCGTCGAGGGTGTGTACAGCGTGGAGGTGATCGACAAGGACGCTGCACTCGAGCGCTTTCGCGCCATGTCGGGCGGGGCGGCGCTGCTCGGGGGGCTGGACGGCAACCCGCTACCGGCCTCACTCGAGATCACGCTGGACGATGCACACCGCACGAACGAGGGGCTCGAGATCCTGACTTCCGCTCTCGATGGCCTGCCCGGTATCGATGAGATCGCGCACGGACAGGACTGGATCGAGGGTTACGCGCGGGCCGTCGCATTGGTGCGCGTGTCGGGCTACGCGCTCGGCACCGTGCTCAGCTTGGCCACACTGCTGATCGTCGCCAATACGATCCGCCTGGGTGTCTATTCACGCAAGGACGAGCTGGGCATTCTGGCCCTGGTGGGTGCCAGCCGGACTTTCGTGCGCACGCCCTTCCTGATCGAGGGCACGCTGCAGGGGGCGATCGGCGGATTACTCGCGTTGCTCTTGTTGCTCGGGGCCTTCCAGGTGGCGGTGCCTCAGCTGCAGTACGGCCTGACCTTTTTTCTTGGCAGCACCGAGCCGCGCTTCTTCGAAGCCGGCGAGATCGTGCGCTTGCTGCTCGGCGGTGCGGGTCTGGGGCTCGGCGGCTCGGCGGCGGCACTGATTGGATGGCGCTCGTGAGCGCGCGGTGCCGCGTCGGCTCGGCACCTTCTGGATTCGCCTCCTCTCTCGCCGCTCTGCTCATGTGGCTGATGGTTGCAACTCTTGCATCGGCCGAGGACGAGGCCGCGCTCACCGGCGACGACGAGATCCAAGAGCTGCGCAGCGCAATCGCGGACAGCCGCGAGCGCGTCGGTTCCCACGAGCGCGAGGAGCGCGACATCCTCGAGCTGATGGAGGAGATCGACCGCGGGCTCGATCAGCTACGCGAGGAGGTCGATCGCTCCGAGCAGCGCGCCGACCGGGCCCAGGCGGCGCTCATCGATACGGACGTGAAGCTGCGGGAGATTCGCGCTCGGCTGGCGCGAACGCGTCGCGAGATGTCGAAGCGCGCCGTTGCACTCTACAAGGCCGGCAGCGCCGGGCCGCTGCAGGTGCTCTTCGCCTCGGCGGACGTGCAGGAGCTGCTCGCCAAGGGGTCCACGCTGAAGCGACTCCTCCGATACGATACCGAGTTGATTGCGCGCTTCGAGCATCAGCAGAGTGACCTGCTCGACGTCGAGTCGGCCGCGGCCCGTGCGCTGGTCGGCCGCGACGAGGCACGCGCGCGATTTGCTACCCGCAGCCGCATCTTCGACGAGGAGCGCGCCGAGAAGCGAGCGCTACTCGGGCGCGTGAGGGGGGATCGCAGTCGCGAGCGTGCGCTGCTCGTCGAGCTCGAGCGCGCGGCCCGGGCGCTCGAGGAGACGCTCGCGGGTCTCGGTGACGACGCGGGCGAGCGCGAGCAGAGCCTCGACGGCGGCGGCTTCGAGAAGCTGCGTGGCCGCCTGGACCGGCCGGTGCCCGGCCGCATCGAGCAGCGATTCGGCCGCGATGTCGACAGCGAGTACCAGACCTCGATCTTCAGAAGCGGCGTCGAGCTCGGCGCCGGGGCCGGCGATTCGGTTCACGCGGTGGCGCTCGGGCAGGTGCGCTTCGCCGGCTGGTTCCGGGGCTACGGGAAGATCGTGATCGTCGACCACGGTGACGGCTACTTCACCGTGTCCGGGCACCTGGCCGACATCTACGTCGAGGTCGGAGACGCGATCGCAGCGGGCGACACGCTTGGCACGGTGGGTGAGACCGGCTCCCTCAGCGGACCGAGCCTCTACTTCGAGGTGCGCCAAGGCGGCAGCCCCCTCGATCCGGCGGACTGGCTGGCGAAGGGGTAGCATGGTGAACTTCTGCCGCGGAAAGGGATCGGGGCCGCGGCCCCTTGGGGGCAAGATGATGCGACGCAAAATGCACCCGTCAGCCACGTTTACAATGGGCTTCGTCGCCGCATTGGTGATGCTGACCCTGGTGGGGGGCGCCACCACCGGCGCCTCCACGCGCTACGAGGACCTCGCGCTCTTCTCGAGTGTGCTCGATCTCGTCCGGCGCAATTACGTCGAGCCGGTAGAGGAGCACGAGCTGATGCAGAGCGCGCTGCGCGGTCTGCTCGGCGAGCTCGATCCGCACTCGGCCTTCATGAGCAAGGACGCCTTCGAAGAGATGCAGGTGGACACCCGGGGCGAGTTCCACGGCCTCGGCATCGAGATCACCAAAGCGCAGGGCGGATTCATCGAGGTGGTCTCTCCGATCGAGGGCACGCCGGCCTCCCGCGCCGGCATCGAGTCGCACGATCAAATTACGTCGATCTGCCCGACCGAGGTGCCCGAGTCCTGGGACGAGGGCGAAAAGTGTCGCAACACCAAGGGCATGACGCTCTTCGAGGCCGTGCAGCTGATGCGTGGCAAGAAGGATACCGAGATCACGATCCACGTATTCCGGGATGGATTCAGCGAGCCCAATCCCTTCACGATCGTCCGTGACATCGTCCAGGTCGCATCGGTGGAGGGCGAGCTGCTCTCGCCCGGCTACGCCTACCTGCGCATACGTGCCTTCCAGGAGCGCACCGGGAGCGAGCTCGAGAAAGCCCTCGAAAGGATCCATGCCGAGGCGCCGGCGGGGCTTTCAGGGCTGGTCATCGATCTGCGAGACAACCCGGGCGGGCTGCTCAATCAGGCCGTCACCGTGGCGGACCACTGGCTGAGCGACGGCCTCGTCGTCTACACCATGGGCCGCGAGAACAGCCAGAAGCAGGAGTACCGCGCGCGCCCTCCGGGCACTGAGGGCGACTATCCCGTCGTCGTGCTGGTGAACGCGGGCAGCGCGAGTGCCAGTGAGATCGTGGCTGGTGCGCTGCAGGATCACCACCGTGCGTTGGTGATGGGTGTGCCCACCTTCGGCAAGGGCTCGGTGCAGACCGTGTATCCGCTGGAAGGCGGATCCGGGCTGCGGCTCACGACGGCGCTCTACTACACGCCGAGCGGCCGATCGATCCAGGAGGTCGGGATCGAGCCCGACATCGAGGTGCATCCCGCCTCGGCGTCGAGCTTGCTGGCCGACCGGCGTGTGCGCGAGCGCGATCTGCGTGGCCACTTCACGCATCGGGATGCGGACCCGGAGATCGAGGTAGAGGACAGCCTGCCCGAGCCCGCGCCGGCCGGCGACGTGGTCGACGAGCCAACCCCCGATGACGAGCAGACGGATCTGATGCTGGACCGCGCCCTCGAGGTGCTGAAGAGCTGGACGTACTTCGAGCGCCTGAGCGAGCAGCGCGCCGAGAGTTCGCCGAACGCGAGTGCGCAGCCGGTGGCTGGCAGCGTGGAGACGTCTGCGGAGGATGGCGAGGGGGAAGGGGAGGGCGCGGGCGAAGCGGGCTCGAGCGAAGAGGCTCGGTGAAAGGCGCCCACACCCGCGGCGCGCCCGGATCGCGTGAGCAGTGAGCCAGAGCCCGGGCGCCGGACGCCGCCGGCGCGTCTACTCCGTCACTGAATTCCTCAGCGGTCTGAATGCGCTCTTCGAGGATCGCGTCGGCCGGGTCTGGGTGGCTGGCGAGCTCACCAATCTGCATCGCGCCCCGTCCGGCCACAGCTACTTCACGTTGAAGGACGAGAGCGGACAGATCCGCGCCGTGCTCTTTCGCAGCGCATCCGGCCGCGTGCCCTTCGAGCTGGAGGAAGGGCTCGAGGTGCTCGCCTATGCGGACGCCTCGATCTATGCCGCGCGCGGCGATGTGCAGCTGGTCGTCAAGCAGCTCGAGCCCATTGGGCGCGGCGCGCTGCAGCTCGCCTTCGAACAGCTGCGCGCCCGGCTCGAGCGGGAGGGGCTCTTCGATGCGGCGCGCAAGCGACCGCTGCCCGAGTTCCCGACCCGCGTCGGCGTCGTGACTTCGCCGACGAGTGCCGCCGTGCGCGACGTCATCCATGTGTCTGAGCGGCGGGCGCCCTCCGTCCCACTGCTGATCTCACCGACTCGCGTGCAGGGGGTGGGCTCCGAGGACGAGATCGCCGCCGCCATCGACCGCATTGCCGTGCAGCCGGGCGTGGAGGTCCTGCTGCTGGTGCGCGGTGGTGGGTCGCTCGAGGATCTCTGGGCCTTCAATACCGAGACCGTGGCGCGCGCCATCGCGCGCTGCCCCCTGCCGCTGATCAGCGGCGTCGGACACGAGACAGATGTGACGATTGCCGACCTCGTCGCCGACCAGCGCGCGGCCACGCCTTCGGCGGCGGCCGCGCTGGCGCTGCCCGACCGCAGCGGTCTCGTCGCCAGTCTGCAGCGCGATTGGCGCCGGCTCAGCGCCGGCATCCGCAATGCACTGCGCAGCGAGGGCGTGCGCCTGGCTCGCGAGCGCGACGCCCTGCGCATGCTGGCGCCGTCGGCGCGGCTCGCCCAGCAGCGCCGACGTCTGCTCGAGGCGCACCGGGGCCTCGGCCGGGCGACCCTGTTGGCCGGTGAGCGCCGCCAGGCCCAGCTCGCGCGACTCTCGGATCGGCTCCAATCGCTGTCTCCACTGGCCGTGCTCGGCCGCGGCTATGCGTTGGTGCGGCGCGAGCCCGACGCCGAGATCGTGCGCCGTCCTGCGCAGGTGTCGCTGGGCGATCGCATTGTCGTGCAACTCGCCGAGGGCCGGATCAGAGCTCGCGTCGAGAGCGCGGAGCCCGAGCCCGAAGCCCCCGGCTGAATTCCGCCCGGCGCTCGCTCGACCTTGAAAGTCCTTGTACTCAAAGCGCTTTCGGCGGCCGCGACGTTGGCTCGAGGGAGCCCATGCGGTAGGCTCGGCGGGTCATGGCCGGTGCCGACGCATCCACGACGCCAGACCCGAAGAAGCTCAGCTTCGAGGCCGCCCTGGCGCGGCTCGAGGAGGTCGTCGACCGCCTCGAGGGGGGCGAACTCGAGCTGGAGGCCGCCCTGGCGAGCTTCGAGGAGGGGGTGCGGCTGACCCGCCACTGTGCCGAGCAGCTTGGAGCGGCCGAGCGCCGCATCGAGGTTCTGCTGCAGGAGGGCAACGAGTGGGTGGCGCGGCCCTTCGCCGAGGCGGCCGAGCCGAACGGCGGCGAGACCCGCGGCGTCGAAGCAGGCTCGGACGACGACCCCAACAGTGACCCCAACAGCCACAACAACAGCCACAACAACACCCACAACAACAGCGACGAGAACGAGGAAACCTTCTAGTGTCCGACGAAGTCCAGGGCTGGCTGGCCGAGCGCACCGCGCTGGTGGAGACGGTACTCGAGCGGACGCTTCCGGATCCCGCGCGTCCGCCGCAGACGCTTCATGCGGCCATGCGCCACCTCGTCTTTCCGGGTGGCAAGCGCCTGCGTCCGGCACTCGCGATGGCGGCCTCCGAGGCGGTCGGCGGCACACCCGAGGCCGCGCTGCCGATGGCTGTGGCCGTCGAGCTCATTCACACTTATTCGCTCGTCCACGACGACCTGCCCTGCATGGACGACGACGACCTGCGTCGCGGTCGCCCGACCGTGCACATCGAGTATGGCGAGGAGGTGGCGGTGCTGGCCGGTGACGCGCTGCAGAGCCTTGCCTTCGAGACACTGGCCATGGGCGCTGGCAAGGAACGAGCCGCTGCAACCATCGCGGACCTCGCGCGGGCCGTGGGGGCGGCCGGCCTCGTGGGGGGCCAGGCGGATGATCTGACGCAGGGACCCGGCTGCGGCGACGTCGAGAGCGTTCTCTCGATCCATGCCCGCAAGAGCGCCGCTCTGATCGCCGTCTCGGTGGTGGGCGGCGCGCGGCTGGGCGGGGCCGACGAGGATCTGCTCTTCGAGCTGGACGAGTTCGGACGCGAGGTGGGTGTCGCTTTCCAGATCACAGACGATCTGCTCGACGCGGGCGAGGACGAGGGCTGCTCGCTGGTGCCTCTGCTCGGCGAGGCCGATTGCCGCGAGCGTGCCGAGGCTCTGCTCGCGACGGCGCTCGCCCGGATCGCGGTGCTCGACGAGCGTGCTGAGCCGCTACGCGCGCTGGCCCGCTTTGCGGTGCGGAGGGGCGTATGAGCGGCAGGCGCCTGCTGCACGACATCGACTCACCCGCGGATCTGCGGCGCCTGCCCCGCGAGCAGGTCGAGCAGGTGGCGGACGAGCTCCGCGCCGAGATCCTCGAGCGGGTCTCGCAGACCGGCGGCCACCTGGCCTCGAGCCTGGGCGCCGTCGAGTTGATCACGGCCATCCACTACGTCTTCGACACACCGAAGGACCGCCTCGTCCTCGACGTCGGCCACCAGGGCTACCCGCACAAGATGCTGACGGGCCGCCGCGCTGATTTCGATCAGATCGGCCAGCCGGGCGGGATGTCGAAATTCCTGCGCCGCAGCGAGTCCGAGTACGATCACTTCGGTGCGGGCCACGCGGGCACGTCCATCTCGGCCGCACTCGGGATGGCGCGCGGCAAGCGACATCGGGGTGAGGAGGGCTTGGTCATCGCGCTGATTGGCGACGGCGCCATGACGGCGGGGATGGCCTTCGAGGCGCTGAATCACGCCGGCCACCTCAAGGAGAACAATCTCGTCGTCGTGCTCAACGACAACGAAATGTCCATCTCGCCGAATGTGGGTGCCCTCTCGTCCTTCCTGTCGCGCAAGCTCAGCGCTCCCATGGTGCGGCGCATGAAGGGCTGGGCGAAGGAATTTCTCTCCGGGTTGCCGGGCGACATGCTGCACTGGGCGCGCAAGGCCGAGGAGTCGCTGAAGGTCTTCTTCTCGCCGGGGCTGCTCTTTGAGGCCTTGAACTTCCGCTACGTGGGGCCCATCCAGGGCCATCGCATGGACGTGGTGCTCGAGACCTTCGAGAACGTGAAGGAGATGATCGCCAACGGCAGTGGCCCCGTGCTGGTGCACGCGCTGACCGAGAAGGGTCACGGCTACTCGCCCGCAGAGGCCGACCCGCTGAAATACCACGGTGTCACACAGTTTGATGTCGCCTCCGGTGAGTTCGCACCCAAGAAGGCCGCGCCGCCCTCGTATACGCGCGTCTTCTCGGAAGCGCTGATTCGTCTGGCTGCCGAGGACGAGCGCATCGTGGCGATCACGGCCGCGATGGCGCCGGGTACGGGACTGGACCGTTTCCAGCGCAAGTTCCCGAGTCGCTTCTACGACGTGGGCATTGCCGAGCAACATGCCGTCACCTTCGCGGCGGGGCTGGCGACCGAGGGGATGAAGCCCGTGGCGGCCATCTACTCGACCTTCCTGCAGCGGGCTTACGACCAGGTCGTGCACGACGTATGTCTGCAGAACCTGGATGTGACCTTTGCGCTGGATCGCGCTGGTCTGGTGGGTGCCGACGGGGCCACCCACCAGGGGCTGTGGGATATCAGTTTCTTCCGCAACCTGCCCAATACCATCGTGATGGCGCCCAAGGACGAGAACGAGCTACAGCACATGCTCGCGACTGCAATCGAGTACCCCGGACCGGCCGCGCTTCGATATCCGCGTGGGAGCGGGGTGGGAGTGCCGCTGGATCCCGACATCAAGGCACTGCCCATCGGTGAGGCCGAGCTTCTGCGCGACGGCGACGATGTCGTGATTGTCGCCATCGGCATCATGGTGCATCCGGCCATGGAGGCCGCACAGGAGCTGGCTGCGCAGGGCGTGTCGGCCGCCGTGCTGAACGCGCGCTTCGCGCGCCCGCTCGATGAGGCGCGCATCCACTCACTCGTCGAACAATGTGGTGCAGTCGTGACGCTGGAGGAGCATCGCGGGGCCGGCGGATTCGGCAGCGCGGTGCTCGAGATGCTCGCGCGCGACTCGGTCGTGGTGCCCATCCGCTGCCTCGGAGTCGACATGGAGATGGTCGAACACGGCGAGACCCGCGAGAGTGTCGGCCTCGCCACCGCCGACATCGTGGCGGCCGCACTCGAGCTGGTCCGGGGCCGCGGCGGCGCCGACGGCTCCGCCTGAGCGCCGTCCTGGCCAGCAGGCCCAAGCGTTCCGGCAAGCAGCGGCTCGATGAGCGGCTTGTGGCGGACGGGTTGGCTGAGTCGCGCAGCCACGCGCAGGCGCTGATCCTGACCGGCGACGTTCTGGTCGACGACGTACCGGTCGACAAAGCGGGCACGCGGATCGCCGATCAGGCGGCTCTGCGCGTGCGCCGTCCGCTTCGCAGATACGTGTCGCGCGGTGGTGAAAAGCTGGCCGGGGCGCTCGAGGACCTGGGCGTCGATCCGACCGGGCTCTACTGCCTGGACGTCGGCGCGAGTACCGGCGGGTTCACCGACTGTCTGCTGCAGGCCGGCGCCCGGGGTGTCGTGGCCGTCGATGTCGGGCATGGACAGTTGCATCCGAAGCTGCGCAGTGACGAGCGAGTGCGTGTGCACGAGCGCACGAATGCGCGAGAGCTGGATGCGCGTCACGTCGCGGAGAGCGTGGATCTCGTCGTGGCCGACGTGTCGTTCATCTCGTTGCGGCTGCTCCTGCCGCACTTCGTCGAGGTCGCGCCGCAGGCCGAGCTCGTACTGATGGTGAAGCCACAATTCGAGATCGGAAGGAAGAGAGTCGGGAAGGGCGGGGTGGTTCGCGATGACGGGTTGCGGGCCGAGGCCGTTCTCTCGGTGACCGAAGCGGCCGCAGAGCTTGGCTTTGTGATCGTCGCTCAGGCAGATAGCCGGCTGGCTGGACCGAAGGGAAATCGGGAGATCTTCGTGCACTTGCGGCGGGGGCGTCGTTAGCTGCTCGGTCGACGATCTCGTCTGTGGTGCGCCATCATCGTCCTCGACCCTTCCCAAGGGCGGGCTTCGTGCAGCGGGCTCGATAGAGCTCCATCGAGAAGGAGAATGAGTTGACGGCTCCCAAGCGGCCACTCCCACAACCGACGCCGGAAACGGCCCATTTCTGGAATGGAACACTCGAGGGCGAGCTGCGGCTGCAGCGCTGTACGTCCTGTGAGGAATCCTATTTCCCCCCGCGTCCCTTCTGCCCGAGCTGTGGGACGCGCGATGTCGAGGTGTACCCAGCGAGTGGGCGTGCCCGCCTCTATAGCTATGTGATCAATCATCGGGCGATGCCGGGATTCGAGTCCCCGTATGCGATCGCGGTCGTTGAGCTCGAGGAGGGGCCGCGCATGATGACGAATATCGTCGAATGTCCACAGACTCCCGAGGCGCTGGTACTCGATATGGAGCTCGAGGTTGCGTTTCAGACCATGAGCGATGAAATCACCTTGCCCCTTTTCAAACCGCGCAGTCCCGCGGCCGAAACGTCGGAGTAGAGATATGCGTTGTGCCGTGGCCATCGTCGGTGCCGCCGAGACCACAGAGCTCGGCAAGATTCCGGATCTGAGCCAGATCCAGCTACACGCGGACGCGGCGCTCAACACCCTGGCCGATGCGGGCCTGGGGCTTCGAGACATCGACGGCCTGGCGACCGCGGGCGAGAGCCCGACTGCGGTGGCCCACTATCTGGGGATCGTCCCGTCATGGGTCGACGGCACGGCGGTGGGTGGCTGCTCGTTCATGCTTCACGTCCGTCATGCGGCGGCGGCGATCGAAGCCGGGCTCTGCACTACGGTGCTCATCACTCACGGTGAGAGTGGTCGGTCCCAGGTTGGCCGCGCCGGACACTCCATGTCGTCTGCCAGTCTCGTGGGTCAATTCGAGATGCCCTATGGGCCGATGGGCCCCCCGACGATGTTCACGCTTCCGGTGCTTCGATATATGAAGGAGTACGGCATTGGCGAAGCGGACCTGGCCAGGGTTGCCGTGATTCAACGCGAATGGGCCGCGATGAATCCACGCGCGTCGTATCGCGATCCGATCTCGATCGAGGATGTTCTCGAATCGCGCATGATCGCCTATCCCTTTCGGAAGCTGATGTGCTGCCTGGTGACCGACGGGGGAGGTGCTCTGATTCTGACTTCTGCGGAGCGCGCAAAGGACCTTTCCACTTCGCCGGTCTATGTCGTTGGATCCGGCGAGGCGGTCGAGACCCCGATGGTGAGCCAAATGGAAGACTTCACCTCGTCACGGGCGTTTCGGCTTGCCGGCCAGGCTGCGTTTGCGTCTTCGGGCATAGCGCACGCCGACGTGGATCATTTGATGATCTACGACGCATTCGCCCATCTTCCGCTCTACGGTCTCGAGGATCTCGGCTTCGTGAAGAGGGGAGAGGCGGCCGCTTTCGTTCGCGATCGCAATACGGCACCCGGCGGCGCGTTGCCCCTCAACACCAATGGCGGTGGACTCTCCTATATGCACTCGGGCATGTACGGGATGTACGCGTTGCAGGAGAGCGTTCGCCAGCTGCGCGGTCGGGCAGCGGCTCAGGTAAAGGAAGCCAGCATCTCGCTCTGTCTCGGTGTGGGGGGCATGTTCGGTGCCTCCGGTGTGGTCATCCTCTCGAACGAGATCTTGTGAGACCCTTCAGCCGGTAGACTGATGGGAAGAGTTCACGAGGAGTGAATCATGGGCAAGCTCGAAGGCAAAGTTGCACTGGTGACGGGAGCCAGCCGGGGAATTGGCCAGGCGATCGCCGAGCTCTTCGCCGACGAGGGCGCGAACGTCGCTTGCACGGCGCGGACCCTCGAGGAGGGCTCGCATAAGCTGCTCGAGGGTTCCCTGGACAGAACCGTTTCGAAGATTCGCGAGCGCGGTGGTCGGGCGATCCCCGTGGTCTGCGATGTGTCGGAGTACGCGAATTGTGAAGCGGCTGTGTCGGAGGTCCGGGCAGCGTTGGGCCCGATCGATGTCCTCGTCAACAATGCTGCGCTCACTTACTTCATACCGATCCAGGATTTCCCGATTGCGAAGTGGCATCGCAGCTTTGCGGTGAACCTACACGCTCCCTTCTATCTCGCGCAGCTCGTCCTCGGCGACATGCTCGAGGCCGAGAGTGGCGCCATCGTGAATATTTCGAGCGGCGCGGCGATTGGCCCCGGGCGCGGCCCCTATTCGGATCCCGTTCAGCGCGTGCGGGGTGGAACACTCTACGGCGCCGAAAAGGCCGCCCTCGAGCGCTTCACGCAGGGTCTCGCAGCGGAGGTCTACTCGAAGAATGTATCCGTCACCTGCGTGAGCCCGTCGCAGGTCGTCGCGACCCCGGGCACGCTGCACCATCGGCTGGTCAAGGATATGGACGATCCGCGCGCTGAGCCTGTCGAGTACATGGCCCGTTCGGTCCTGCTTCTCGCGACCGAGCCGGCCGCGAAGCTCAGCGGGCGAGTCACCTACAGCCAGGAGATCCTGGCCGAATACGGCGAGCTCGATGCGGCCGAGGCCAGGGGATTGGGGGGTGAGCGCGCGGGATCCGGATTCTCCAAGGTCTGAGGTCTCACGGGGGAGTATCTCGCGCGCCGGCTAGATAAGCTCCGGCGTTGCTTCCTTGGCGGCGCGTTCATCGCACACCCGCTTCGCCTCCAGGAGACTGGGGATCACGCCATCGAGCTGATCCAGGGTCCAGAGCTCGTCGGACTTGAAAGTGCGAATCAGCGTGGGTTGCTGCATGATGGCGACGGTGCCCCGCGAGACATGAATGATCTCGCCATTGACTGCCTTCCCGGCGGGTGACGCGAGCCACGTGACCACCGGTGCAATCTGCTGAGGCCCCCGCGTGGGATCACTCGTATCGACCGCGAGCCCACGACCTTCGATCAGCGGGATCGTCATGCGCGTCGCAGCGCCGGGCGAGATCGTATTCACGGTCGCCTCGTATTTCTCGAGCTCGAGGGAGACGACCCGGCTGAAGCCTGCAATCCCCGCCTTGGCGGCGCCGTAGTTCGCTTGACCAAAATTGCCGAAGAGGCCGGAGACAGACGAGAAGTTGATCACCCGACATCCAAGACGATTGGTCTCGCGGATGTACCTTGCAAACGGACGCGTGCAGCAGTAGTGACCCTTGAGGTGGACGTTCAGGACAGCGTCCCAATCTTCTTCCTCCATGTTGAAGAGCGTGCGATCTCGCAAGATGCCGGCATTGTTGACCAGGATGTCGAGACCACCGAAGGCGTCGATGGCGGTCTGAAAGATGGCCTGGCCGCCGGAAACCGTGGCGACCGAGTCGTGGCTCGCAACCGCCTCGCCACCGGCCTTTCGGATCTCTTCCACCACCTCATCTGCAACGGGCGATTGGCCGCTCCCGTCCGTCGCGCCGCCGAGATCGTTGACCACGACGCGTGCTCCCTGCTTCGCAAAGTAGAGGGCGATATCACGACCAATGCCGCGTCCCGACCCCGTGACAATGGCGATGCGTCGATCCAATACACCCATCGGTCGATCCTCCAAGCTCCTACGCCTTCCTGTGTGTTTCGATGATAGATCGGATCGCAGGGGCTGCTAGCAGCCTGGCTCATCTTGGGTCGGGCTCCTACGTGCACGATGGGTGCGGGCTCGTCGAAGATTTCCGCGCCGTGACGACCTGCGCTCGGTGCCCCATCCCGCTCGGGTCTCCGGCATCGACGATCTCGGCCAGGGTGAAGCCGGCGGCGCGCAGTCGCTGGACGATATCTCGACCATAGTCGCGGAAGACCAGCACCTTGCCGCTGCCACGGATCAGATCGTCGTGATAGTTCGGTGGGTGGATGTGTCGCAGCCCGCCCTCCTCGACCAGGGCCCGCTCCAACGTCTCTTCCGAGTCGGAGAGAGGGACGGTGAAGATCAGCTGGCCACCCGGACGCAGCACCCGGTGCAGCTCCCGGAAGCCGCGCCGGTCATCGGGCACGTGCTCGAAGACCTCTGTGCTGGTACATAGATCGAAGGACTCGTCGTCGAAGGTGAGAGCCTGAAGGTCTTCGCAGCGGACGCCACCTCGCTCCTGGCCCGGCTGCACGTCATCGAAGAAGTCTGAGTAGACGAGCTCCCGGGCTTCTCGGCGTAGGAAGTCGAAGAGTGGTCCACGAGACGAGGCCTCGTAGACGCGGCTCTGCGAGAGATCCCCGAAGCGTTCGCGGACCACCGCTGCGATCCCCATCGCGATCGGTGAGGCCCCGCAGCGCACGCAGCGCGTGCCGAGTTGATCGCGTTGCAGCTTGAGGAAGAGCGTCGGACCGCAGAGCGGACAGCCGCCGACGCGAGCCCGCAGCTCCCGCCAGTCGAGGCTGTCCACCACGAATCGCAGCTTCTGTCCCAGCCTCAGATCCGAGGCCATCGGCACCTCCCGCGGGTTTCTGCGCGCTGATCTTCTTGATGTCGAGACACGGATCGCCGCGCTCGACGCTCGCAACGGACGTGCGGCTATTGCACGTAGCCCAGCGCCCGCAGTCGCTCGATCTCCTCGACCGTGGCCTCGCGCCCGGGTGCCCCATCCTGGACCTGCGATTGCGTGAGCGGCGGCAGGAAGTGCACGAGATCCGAGACGGCTTCGGGGGCCGCCGACGCCTGGTCGTGGCGTTCTTCGGAGTCCTCGCGCAGGTGGTAGAGCTCGGTCACGCCCGAGCGGTCGATCAGCTTCGCGTGGCCCAGAACGACGGCGCGTGAGGGCGTGCGCTCGGCCATCGTCAAGCGCACGTCGCCGTAGAGTTCGATCTGCACTGGAGCCAGGTCGATCTCTGCGCGCAGATCGCGGCCGCGCCCGAGCGGCGCTGCGCCGGCGAGTGCGCTCAGCGTGGCTGTCACGTCGATCAGGCTGACCGCTGCGTCGTGGCGGGTGACGTACGCGCCCAGTGGCGGGTGGATCAAGAGCGGGATCCGGACCTCTTCGTTGAACACATTGGTTCCGTGACCCTCGGTACCGTGCTCGCCGAAGGACTCGCCGTGGTCGGCCGTGATCACGAGCCAGATGCGATCGAGAATGCCTCGCTCCTCGAGCTGCTCGAGCAACTCAGCCAGCGCCGCGTCGAGCGCAAGGATTTCCTCGTCGTAACGGTCCGTCTGCCTGCTGCGCCCTCGCTCCGGATCGGAGAACCTGCCGCGGTAGGGCGGGCGAGCGGCGAAGGGCCAATGGGCTTCCATGTAGTTGCCGAGCAGGAAGCACTGCATGTTTTCGCAGCTCTCCAGGTAGCGGATGATCTCGTGATTGACTGCCGACGCCGGTGGATAGGCCTTGATCAGGTGCGCGAACGCCCAGGGAGCGAAGCGGGCGCGCAGCGCCTCTCCGAGCAGCGAGAGCTTGCCTGGCGAGCGCGGCACGACGACCTGATCGAAGCCGCGGTCCATGCCATTGAAGTAGGTGATCTGGGCGTTGGCCAGGATCGCCGCGGTCGCGTAGCCGCGCTCGCGCAGAACCTCGGCCAGGGTTGTCCTGGCAATCAGGCCGTCGTCGGGGGAGAGGGTGTGCCGCAGGTCCAGCAGGCGACCGGCGTGTGCACCGTGCGACGAGGGCAGCTCGCCAGTGAAGAGCGAGGCATGCGCCGGCAGCGTCCATGAGCTGGGAGAGATCGCAAGCGGGAAGACGACCGCCCGCTGGTGATCCTCGACGAAGCGCCGCAGATTTGGCGTGGTGTCGCGCTCGTAGCCGTATAGAGAGAGGCGGTCGGCGCGCACCGTATCGAGGACCAGGACGACGATCGAGGGCGGCGCTTCGCCCGCAGTCGCGAGCCCGGAGGAGGCCTGGGTTGCCGGGGCGACGCGCTGATCCGTGGAGGCACCGGTCAGGGCCAGTGGCACGAGGGCGACCATTGCCGCCAGCAATAGTGCGGAGATCAGTGACTCCGAAGGCAGGCGCGGAGTCGTGGCTCGCAGCCGCGTGTAGAGCGAGTGGCCAGCGAGAATCCCGCCGAGAGCGGCGATCAGCATCAGGCTGTACGGCCATTTCGTTGGCCGCGCGAATCCCAGAAAGCCGGAGAGCCGCGGCAGGATCACGGCCGAAAAGGAGAACGCCAGGCCAACGGCGAGCCCCGCGCTGACCGGGCGGGTCCGCTGCCGGTCGCGCAGCTCGAGTGCCAGCAGGCTGGCCCCGGCCACGAGCGCGGCGAACCACAGGCTCCGCGGTGCAAACATGAAGATATCCAGGGGGATCGCGCAGCCCACCCAGGCCGCCAACGCCAGCTCGACACGTCGCGGACCCCAACCGAAGACCAGGCCGATGACGAGGGCGCAAAGAGCGGTGAGCCCGAGGCAGAAGAGGACATAGTCCAGGGGCGGGCTCCAACCCCGCGCGACGGATACCCCTGCGTCGAACGCGAAGGCGGCGGCGGCGGCCACCGCGACGGCGACGATCGCGTCGCGCAGGCCCGGACGCCGAGATTCGCTCGCATCTCCCAAATCGGTCTTTCCTTCTGGTCGAGCTGGTCGAGCTGGTCGAGCTGCGTGCTCCGCGTAGCCGCGAGCGCGAATCTCGCTGTGCAACGATCTGGGCCGAAGAGCTGAGCCGAAGACTACTGTACAGTCCGGCGCCGACTGCCGTCTAGGTCGATCTGAGCCGCGCCGGACGCATTGTCATGTGAGGGTTCAGGGGTCCACGGCGACGACGATTCCGCGGGCGCCCGGCGATACATCGTCTCGCCGCCGATGATCGTCTCGACGACTTCGATCGCATCGATCCGTGTGGGATCCTCGAGGGGCGAGCGCGACAGGATCACGAGATCGGCGAGCTTCCCGATCTCGATCGATCCCTTCACGCTCTCTTCGAAGTGCTGCCAGGCCGCGTCGATGGTGACCGCACGGAGCGCCTGCATCGGCGTGATCCGTTCGTCGGGCCCGAGGGTAAAGCCACTTCGGGTCCTGCGATTCGTCGCCGCCCACACCAGGCGCAGCGGCTCGATCGGAACGACGGGTGAATCCGCATGGATCGTGAATCGCAGCCCTCTTTCCAGCGCGGAGGCCGCAGGGCTGATGCGTGCTGCGCGCTCCGGCCCCATGAAGACGTTGCGGTGACGGTCGCCCCAATAGAAAGTGTGCAGACTGAAGAAGCTCGGCACGATGGCCAGCTCCGCCATGCGATCCAGCTGGTCCGGTCGGGTCATCTGAGCGTGGATGATGATATGCCGGCTGTCGCGACGCGGATGATCTCGCTGTGCCCGCTCGTAGGCAGCGAGAATATCGTCGATGGAGGCGTCGCCGTTGCCGTGGACGGCGAGTTGAAGCCCGGCCGCATGCAGGCGTCCGACCTGCTCGATCAGATCGGCCCGGGCGATGCGTGGATAGCCGCGATAGCTCGGGTCATCGCCCGGGGGCACGAAATAGGGCTCGCTCAGATAGCCCGTATATCCCTGGATCGATCCGTCGGCGATCAGCTTGACCGCGCCGATGCGGATCCGCAGCAGGTCCCAGGTCGGTGCATCGATCTCCCCGGCCGCGATCGCGTCGGCCGCCTCGGGGACAGGCCAGACGATCAGCCGAAGCGGGATGAGTCCGAGCCACGCCGCCCAGTCGAAGAACTGGATCAGACCGGCTGTCGTCGCGCCGCTCTGCGCGGTGGTCACGCCGTTCTTCAGGTAGAGATCGCCGGCTCGGTCCAGAATGCGCAGGCCGTCCAGACCAGAGGGTTGCAGCTGGTTCTGGAGCGGCTCCATGGCCATCTCTTCCAGGACGCCATTGGGCTCGCGACTCCCGGACTCGCGACGGATCAGTCCTCCCTCGGGATCCGGTGTCGACGCGTCGATCGCGCTGGCGGCGAGCCCGGCGCTGTTCAGGACGCCCAGATGACCCGAGACATGCAGGATCCCGATCGGATGCTCGGTCGAAGCGCGGTCCAGATCGCGGCGCGTTGGATGACGCTTGTCGGCGAGCAGCGTGTCGTCGTAGCCGATGCCGACGATCCATTCCGCTTTCGGCGTGGACTCGGCGCGCTCCGCGAGCTTGGCCACGAGTCCATCGATATCCTCGACACCGCTGATCGGCGGACTGTTGAGATCGACGAAGACCGCGGTGAGGCCGGCGCCCGGGAAGTGGCCGTGCGCATCGATGAAGCCCGGAAGCAGGGCCCGACCCTCGAGATCGACGACCTCGGGATGCGCGACATCCGCCCAGGCCTGGACCTCGGCTCGTGTCCCGACGGCGGCGATCCGACCGTTCTCCACGCCGACCGCTTCGGCGATGCGATTGCCGGCATCCATCGTGAGGATCGGTCCGCCGTGGTAGAGCTTGGCGCCCGGCCGAGGATTGCTCCGCGCCACGAAGAAGACGACGAGCAGAGCCACGATGGCAAAGAGGATGATTCGACGGCCGCGCACGCGGCAAGCGTAGCCCGACGGAGCCCATCAACGAGGCCGGAACGTGGCCAATCAGGCGAGGGCGAACGTTCATGCAGGGCCCCCTGCATTGCGACCCGACTCGTTGCGGACGATCAGCGCACCCCGCCCGGCCTGCGGACGACCGGCATGCGTCCATTCGGTACCCTCACGCCATGGTGCAGCAGGGCGGGCCCGAGGCCCCGATCTATCTCGACCACCACGCCACCACACCCGTGGATCCCCGTGTCCTCGAGGCGATGCTCCCCTATCTGAGAGAGGATTTCGGCAATGCCGCCAGCAGCGCGCACGTCTACGGCTGGCGCGCCGAGGCCGCCGTCGAGGACGCGCGCGAGCGCATCGCCGCCGCCATCGGTGCGGAGCCGCGCGAGGTGGTCTGGACCAGCGGAGCCACCGAGAGCAACAATCTGGCGATCCTGGGTGCCGCGGAGGCATCGCGCCGCCGTCGCCGCGTCGTCACGGTGACCAGCGAGCATCCCGCCGTGCTCGACCCCTGCCGCTACCTCGCTCGCCAGGGTAGCGACTTGATCGAGTTGGCGGTGGACGGCCGCGGTTTGCTCGACCCCGCGGCCGTCGAGGCGGCGCTGAGCGAGGATACCCTGCTCGTCTCGGTGATGGCGGCCAACAATGAGATCGGCGTCCTGCAGCCGATCGATGAGATCGGCCGGCTCTGCCGCGCGCGTGGGGTGCTCTTTCATACGGATGCCGCGCAGGCGGTCGGCAGGATTCCCATCGACGTCGATGCAGCCTGCATCGACCTGCTCTCCATCTCGGGCCACAAGATCTATGGACCCAAAGGCGTGGGCGCGCTCTTCGTTCGCTCGCGCCGGCCGCGCGCGCGCATTGCGCCGCGCCAGCATGGCGGTGGGCACGAGCGCGGCCTGCGTTCGGGCACGCTGCCCGTGCCCCTCATCGTGGGCATGGCGCGTGCGCTCGAGCTCTGCCTTGCTGAGCGCGAGGCCGAGGCAGCGCGCCTGCTGGCGCTGCGCGATCGGCTCTGGCAGCGGCTCGAGGCGGAGCTGCCCGGCCTGCGCATCAATGGCGATACCCGGCGCCGCCTGCCCGGCAACCTCAACGTCGCCTTCGAGGATGTGGACGGCGAGCGGCTCCTGCTGGCACTCTCGGGTGTAGCGGTCTCGTCGGGCTCGGCCTGCGCGTCCGCCAGGCCCGAGCCGAGCCACGTACTCGCCGCCATCGGTCTGCCCGAGAAGCTGGCCCGCGCCTCGCTGCGCTTCGGCCTGGGTCGTGGCACGACGGAGGATGAGATCGACCGTGCGGCGGCGCGCGTCATCGACGAGGTGCGCAAGGAGCGCGGCATCTGAGTCGGCAGATCTCTTGCCCCCAGGGTGATCCCGCGTCGGTCGGGCGCCCGGGTCCCCATCCGGCTACTCTCCGGCCCGCGCACACCGCGGTCGGCGGGCCTCGTCGACGCGCTCAGCGCGCCTCTCGGATCCAGACCGATTCAGGCGTATGGCTCTGGAGAATGGCGTGCGGTGAGCCAGCGCGGGCGCCTACTCGCGGCGCCCCGAGCCCATCCCCTGCATATCATGATTACGAGAGAGGAAACAGGAACTTGCCCGATCCCAAATCCAAGAACCTCACCTGGCACGAGGGTCAGGTCGGCCGCACCGAGCGCGAGCAGCAGCTCGGCCAGCGCGGCTGCTCGATCTGGCTCACCGGGCTCTCGGGCTCCGGAAAGTCCACCCTTGCAGTGGCCGCCGAAAAGGCGCTCCACGACCGCGGCCGGCTCACCTACATCCTGGACGGCGACAACATCCGACAGGGGCTGAACAGCAACCTGGGGTTCTCGCCCCAGGATCGCACGGAGAACATCCGGCGCATTGGCGAGGTCGGCAAGCTCTTCACGGACTCCGGCGTCATCGTCTTCTCTTCGTTCATTTCTCCCTACCGGGCCGATCGCGACCAGGTCCGGGCGATCATGGCCGACGGGGACTTCATCGAGGCGTACGTGGCCGCCTCGCTCGAGACCTGCGAGGGCCGCGATGTGAAGGGCCTCTACGCCAAGGCTCGTGCTGGGGAGATCCCCGAGTTCACCGGAATCTCGGCCCCCTATGAGGAGCCCGAGCAGCCCGAGCTGGTGATCGACACCGACGGCCAGAGCGTGGACGAGAGCGTGGCCGTCCTGATCGAGTATCTCGAGAAGAACGGCTATCTGTCTGCCTGAGGGGCACTCGGCTCGCAAGCGAAGCCGTCCCCGGGCCGATGGGAGGAGAATGGCGGGCGGCACTGACAGGACGGTCGGGCAGCGATGTCGGCGGATCGCCGCTGTGCTCCCGCTCGTGCTGGCCGCGATCAGCCTGGGGACCGGCTGCGCTACCCAGTCGGCCGGCGGGTTGGCCGAGCGGACGGCCCCGACCCCGGCGCAGGCCCGGCCGGAGCGGCCGGAGCTCGGATCCGACTACGACACCCTGGTGGCCGAGCTGGCCACCCGCGACGGCGACTACATGGGTGCGCGCCGTGCATTCGAGCGCGCAGTGGCGAAGGATCCCGGCTCCGCGTGGCTGCACTTCCGATTGGCTCGGCTGGCGGCGCAGACCGACGACCTGGCCGTGGCACTCATCCAGGCCGAGAAGGGACACGCCCTCGACCCGGACGACGTCGACGGTCGCATCTTCCTGGCGCGCCTCTACCGGCTGAATCGCGATCTGGCCTCCGTCGCCCGCGTGCTCACCGATGATGCCGGAAAACCGGTCAGCTCATCGGCGGCTCTGCTGCTGCAGCAGGTCTACCTGGAAGGCGGGCAGCTCGATCAGGCGCTCGCCGTCAGCCAGGGGCTGACGCGCAGCGATCCCGACAATCTCGCCGGCTACATGGCGGTGGCCACGGTGTATGAGCGGCTCGGCCGCTTCGACGAGGCCGAGGCTGCGCTTCGCGCGGCCCTCGACCGCCACCCGAATCGCTTCGTCATCTACTCACGCCTGGCGCGCATGCAGCGCGCACGGAAGGATCGGTCGGGCGAGATCGAGATCTATCGCGAGGTGTTGTCCGAGTACCCGAACCACTACGGAACGCTGGTGAGCCTCGGTGAGGCACAGATCGCGGACAACGACATCGAGGGCGCGATCGAGACCTACCGCGAGATCGCCCGCGCCTTCCCCGAGGATCTGCAGGTGGTTCGACGGCTCGCATCGCTCGAGTTCGGGGCCGGCCACTACGAGGCCTCCGCCCGGCGGCTGCGCGACGCGGCAGCGCGATATCCCGACCACTACGAGTTCGCCTATTCGCTCGGACAGGTGCTGCGCGGGCTCGGAGAGGACGACGAGGCGCTCGCGGTCTTCGATACGATCCCGAAGACCCACGCGCTCTACGTCGAGGCACGCATGCAGAGCGCAGTGATTCTCGAGGACCAGGAGCGCTTCGCGGAGGCACTCGTCGAGATCGATGCGCTGCGTGTGCTGCGTCCCGACCGTGGCCTCGATTATCACGCGGCTTCGCTGCGCGCGCGCACGGGAGATTTTGCGGGTGGCGTGGCCATGCTGGAGGCCATACGGGTCGAGAACCCCGCCGACGACGAGGTGCTCTACCAGCTCGGCGTGCTCCACGGCCTGCACGGCGATAGCGATCAGGCGCTCGAGTACATGCAGGCGGTGCTCGGGCACAATCCGGACAACGCGCAGGCGTTGAACTACATCGGTTATACGTGGGCCGAGCAGGGCCAGAAGCTCGACGAAGCCGAGCGGCTCATCAAGCTGGCATTGCAGCTCAGCCCACGCGACGGCTACATCGCCGATAGCCTCGGCTGGGTCTACTACATGCGGGCGCGGCCGATGATGGGCGGTGACCTCGAGGCCGAGGGCCGAGCATTGCTCGAGCTGGCCGTGGAGCAGCTCGACCTGGCCGTCGAGCTGACGGGTGGGGATCCAGTGGTGAGCGAGCACCTGGGTGACGTCTACCTGCTGCTCGAAGACCGAAAGCGAGCGCTCGACTACTACGAAGAGGCCGTGGAGCTGAAGCCGCGCGAGGACGAGCAGCCCGATCTGATGGACAAGCTCGATCAGCTGCGCGGAGAGATCGGATCCGGGGCGTCGAGATGAACGTGAAAGTGGGGGAGGGCGCATCTTGAGACGGGCCGTGGCCCTGCTCTTTCCGCTCTCCTTCTTGCTCGCCTGTCGGACCCCGATGCCTGCGGTGCCGCTTCCGGCCGACGATCCACGGCCCCACGTGCTGCTCGAGAGCCTGCGCGAGCGCGCGGAGGGCCGCACGGCGCTGCGCGCTCGCGCGAAGCTCGACCTTTCGTCGCCCGACCTGCGCGTGAGCCGACCGCAGCGTATGGCAGTCGCCCGCCCGCTGCGGCTGCGCGTCGAGGTGATCGGACTCTTCAATCAGCTCGCGGCCATCCTCGTCACCAATGGGCATGTCTATCAGGTCTACGATGCACGCTCGGCGCATCTGGAGGAGGGCATCGTCAGCGAGGGGCTGCTCTGGCGCGTCGCGCGGGTGGATCTCTCCCCCTCCGAGGCGGTGGACATCCTGCTCGGGGCGCCGCTGCCGGCAAGCGGATTGTCGACCGGATCGGCGCGTATCTATGCGGATGGCGGCATTGCCGTCGACCGCCATGACGCCGCCAGCGTGGTGCGCCAGCGCTTCGTCTTCGACACTCGCGGGCAGCTCGCCGTGATGGAGAGCTTCGATGTAGCCGGCGATCTCGCCTGGCGCGCGCGCTTCTCTCGTTACAAGAAGGTGCCGGCGCCGGGCGGCGGCGACGAAAGCTTTGCGTTCGACGTGGCCCTCGACTTTCCGCGCGTGCAGGCCGAAGCGCATCTCTCCTTCAAACGGGTGGACCTCGTGCGCAGTCTGCCCGACGATCTCTTCATCCTCGAGTTGCCGGACCGCTCGACCCGCGCGGATCCGGCCGGGGAGGAGACACGACTTTGACCGGGGGGGCTGGGGTGAGCGGGACGCTGCGGGGGGCGAGGCGACCCGGTCCGGCCTGGGTCGTCATGCTCGTGTGCACGCTGCTCGCGTGCACCAACAATCCCTATCCGGACGCGGACGCCGACAAGAAGATTCTCTACACGAGCTTCCGCGAGGCACCGCGCACCCTCGACCCGGCCGTCGCCTATACGACGTCCGCCCACGCGATCACCGGCGCCGTCTACGAGACTCTGCTCGAGTACCACTACCTCAAGCGTCCCTACACGCTCATCCCCGGGCTCGCCGCGGGTCTGCCCGACACACGCTCCGATGCCGAGGGTGTGACGGTCTACCGCTTCGAATTGCGCCCCGGCGTCCTCTATCAGGAGGATCCGAGCTTTGGGCTCGGCGGCGCGGGGCGGACGACGCGCGAGGTCAGCACTGCCGACATCGAATTCCAGCTGATGCGGCTCGCGGATCCAGCGGTGAACAGCCCCGTCGTCGAGCCCCTTTCCAACGTGCTGGGCTTCCGCGACTTTGGCGAGCGCCTGCGGGTACGGCGCGAGGCCGAGCCCGAGTTCGCAACTCTGCCGGCGCACGAGCAGTACGCCGACGTGGGGCCGATCGAGGGAGTGGTGGTCGATGCGCCGCTCGGCCTGGCCGTATATGTCGCGAGCGACTATCCGCAGATCCTGTATTGGTTCGCCATGCCCTTCACGACGCCGATGCCGTGGGAGGCGGTCCAGTATTATGACGGTGAAGACGGTCGTCCACGCCTGGCCGACCACCCCGTCGGTGCCGGGCCCTATGTGCTGGCCGAGTATGACAAGCAGGCCCGCTACGTGTTGGACGTGAACCCGAATTGGTATGGGGTGCGGCATCCCGAGTGGAAGGCGCCGGCCGCCACCTATCCGAGCGAGGGAGAGCCCGAGGATCTCGCCGCCGGACGCCTCGACCCGGCGTACGTGGGGCGGCCGCTGCCCTTCATCGAGCGCCTCGAGGCCCGTCGTGAGAAGGAGGCCATCCCCTACTTCAATAAATTCCTGCAGGGCTACTACGACGCCGCCGGCGTGATTCGCGAGAGCTTCGACAAGGTGATCCACGAGGGCGGTCTATCGGATGAGATGGCCCGGAGGGGGATCTCGCTCGAGAAGAGCGTGGAGCCGACGGTCTTCTATATCGGCTTCAACATGGACGACGAAGTGATCGGCACTGTGGCGCAAGAGCCCGGTCGAAAGCTGCGACAGGCCATGAGCCTGGTGGTCGACACCGAGGAGTACAATCGCCTATTCAGCAACGGGCGCGGCGTGCCCGCACAGTCGCCGCTGCCGCCTGGCATCTTCGGCTACGACCCAGATTATGTGAACCCCTACCGTCTGGTCGATCTCGAGCGGGCACGCGGGTTGATGAAGGCAGCCGGCTACGCGGATGGCATAGATCCCGAAACCGGCAAGCCGCTGACTCTCACTTTCGACACGCCGGATACGAGTGCCCAGGGCCGCCTGCGTTTCGAGTTCTTCACACACGCGTGGCGGCAGCTCGGCATTGATGTGGAGGTCGCGGCGACCAACTACAACAAATTCCAGGAAAAGGTGCGCAATGGCGCCTATCAGATCTTCATGTGGGGCTGGGTGGCCGACTATCCGGACCCGGAGAACTTCCTCTTCCTGCTCTGGTCCGACATGGCGCGCTCGGCCTCGGGCGGGCCGAATACGGCCAACTTCAAGCACCCGCGCTACGACGAGCTCTATCTCGAGATGAAATCGAAGCCCAATGGCGAGGAGCGGATGGTCCTGATCCGCGAGATGACCGACATCCTGCAGCGCGAGCGGCCCTGGATCGAGCTCAACCATGCCGAGGACTACGCTCTCTTCCACGACTGGCTCTCGAACGTGAAACCCTTCGGCATGTCGTTCCCGACCGTGAAGTATCGCGATCTCGATGCCGGCGCGCGCACGCGCCAGCGTGAGGCGTGGAACGAGCCGGTGCTGTGGCCCCTCTATGCCCTCATCATCATCTTCGTCGCCGTCACCGTGCCCGGCGTCGTCACCTTCATACGGGAGAGACAGTGATGCTCGCGTACGTGATCCGACGTATGGCCTATGGCGTGATCGTCGTCCTGGGTGTTCTCTTCTTCCTCTTCCTGCTCTTCTTTACGGTGACGAGTCCGGACGACGTGGCCCGCAAGGCGCTCGGTGAGCGCGTCCCGGAGGCCGTGGTCGAGCAGTGGAAGGTGAACCACGGCTACGACAAGCCGCTCTTCCCGGAGCCCGGTGCGTGGACGGACAATATGCTGGTGGAGCACTACCGCCGCATGCTGACATTCGACTTCGGGCGCAGCGATGCGGACGACACACCGATCGCGGATCGGCTGCGCGCGGGCGTCGGGCCGAGCCTCGCGCTCACGGTTCCGCTCTTCACATTCTCGCTCCTCGCCAGCATCCCACTGGCATTGCTGGTGGCGTTATTTCGTGACACCTATATCGACCGCATGGGGGTGGTGCTCTGCGTGCTGGCCATGAGCGTGTCGATCCTGCTCTATATCATCGGCGCGCAGTACCTCATCGGGCGACTGCTGCATTGGTTCCCGATCTCGGGCTTCGATGCCGACCCGCGTGTGGTCGTGCGCTTCCTCGCGCTGCCGCTCCTAGTGGGCTTGGTCGCGGGTATCGGGGGCGATGTCCGCTTCTATCGCACAGTCTTCATCGAGGAGAGCAACACGGACTTCGTGCGCACGGCGCGGGCCAAGGGCTGTGGCGAGGCTCGCATCATGGGACGACACGTTCTCCGGAACTCCCTGATTCCGATCCTGACCCAGGTCGTGCTCGCCATTCCCTTCCTCTTTACGGGCTCGCTTCTGCTCGAATCGTTCTTCGGGATTCCCGGGCTCGGAGCGATTACCGTGGACGCCATCAACGGAAACGACTTCTCGGTCTTGCGAACGATGGTCTACATCGGCTCGCTTCTCTTCGTGGGTGGCCAGATCCTGACAGATCTCTCGTACGGCCTGGTCGACCCGCGCGTAAGGCTCGAGTAGGGGGGCGGCGTGGAAGCGTGGGTGTTCTCGAATATCGTCGTCGCGATCCTGATCACTGCCGCGGTCGGGCTGACGGGCGTCGTGCTGCGCAGCCGAATGTGGTCGAATGCCTTCTTGTCGCTCTGGCGAAGGCGGCGTGTCGCGATCATAGCGATCGGCTTCTATGTGCTCGTGGCGCTGCTCGACAGCGTGTCGTGGGTGGGAGGCGAGCAGTTCGGTGAGGACGCCGTTGCGAAGTACCAGGCACAGAGCATTCTGGATCGCGCCTTCGCGGGCATCCGCGAGCGCAGCTACTCAGCGCCGCTGGCCAGCGTCGAGTTCTATGGCGGCGCGCCGCTGGTGCATCCAGGTCGCCACCTGCTCGGAACCGATCTGCTCGGCCGGGACGTTCTCCACCTGGCGCTGAAGGGCGCTCGAGTGGCGCTCCTGATCGGCGGGCTGACGAGCCTGATCGCGATTCCGCTGGCGTTGCTCTTCGGGGTCTCGGCGGGTTATTTCGGTGGACGCATTGACGACTTCGTCTTCTTCATCATGTCGACACTCGCCTCGATGCCGGGGCTGCTGCTTCTGATCACACTCATCATGGTGATGGGCAAGAGCACATTCTCGGTCTGCATTGCGCTTGCGGTCACGGGCTGGGTGGGCTTCTGCCGCGTGTCGCGCGGCGAGACCATCAAGCTGCGCGAACTCGAGTATATCTCGGCCGCTCGCGCGCTCGGTGTCGGAGAGATGCGGATCATCTTCCGTCACATCCTGCCCAACCTGGCGCATCTCGTGATCATTACCTTCGTGCTGATGTTCTCGGGTTTGGTTCTTTCCGAGGCGATTCTCTCCTGGCTCGGAATCGGCGTCGACGGCAGCTGGGGCCAGATGATCGATCAGGCTCGTGACGAGCTCTCCCGCGATCCCATCGTGTGGTGGAATATTTCGGCGGCCGGCAGCGCGCTCTTCGGCCTGATCCTGGCCGTCAACTTCGTGGGCGATGCGCTGCGTGACGTAATGGATCCGCGCACGCTGCGGGAAGGCGAATAGGGGAAGTGGGCCGAACAAGCCGCAGGAAGAGAGCCGAATGAGTCGCCTGCTCTCGGTCGAGGGGCTCACGACACGGTTCCCGCTGGCGGGCGTCCACGTGCCGATCGTGGATGAGAGCACGTTCGCAATCGATCGCGGCGAGGTGCTCGCCCTGGTGGGTGAGTCGGGCTGTGGCAAGTCGATGACCGCACTCTCGATCATGCGACTGGTGCCGAAGCCGGGGCGCATTCACAGCGGCCGGGTCGAGCTCCTCGGCCGGGATCTACTCGGGCTCTCGGTGACCGAGATGCGCGCTGTCCGGGGCGGGCGCATCTCGATGATCTTCCAGGAGCCGATGACCAGCCTCAATCCGGTGATGCGCTGCGGCGACCAGGTCGTCGAGGCGATTCGTCTGCACGATGAGGTGAGCCGCAAGGACGCGCTGGCTCGCTGCCGTGAGCTCTTCGTGCAGGTGGGCATCCCGGATCCGGACGCTCGGCTCCGCGCCTATCCACACCAGCTCTCGGGTGGGCTCAAACAGCGTGTGATGATTGCCATGGCGCTCTCGACGCGGCCCGAGCTCCTGATCGCCGACGAGCCCACAACGGCGCTCGACGTCACGATCCAAGCCCAGATCCTGCGCCAGCTGCTCGAGCTTCGGCGCGAGATCGGGATGTCGATCCTGTTGATCACACACGACTTGGGGATCGTGAACGAGCTCGCCGATCGTGTCGCCGTCATGTACGCAGGCCGAATCATCGAGCAGGGAGAGCGTACGGATGTGCTCGGGCGGGCGCTGCATCCCTACACGCAGGGGCTGCTGCGATCGATGCCGGCACTCGCCACCCCCGGCCGGCGGCTGCCCGAGATCCCGGGCGTCGTCCCCTCGCCCGCCGAGTGGCCCATGGGCTGTCGATTTGCGACGCGCTGCCAGCTCGCAGAGGACCGCTGTCGGCGCGAGGTGCCGGGCGCGACGGCGCGGAGCGACAACCACGTGGCCTCCTGCCACGCCGTCGAGGAGGGCAGGGCGCAGGCGCCAGCCGGCGGCGAGCCGGAAGGAGCAGCGCGGTGAGCACGAACGCGAGCGGTCCCCTGCTGCGCGTCGAGCGCCTGCGCACCTGGTTCCCGATCAATCGCGGCCTCATGCGCAGGGCGGTGGGGCACGTGCAGGCGGTGACCGACGTCCACCTGAGTGTCGAGGCCGGCCGCACACTTGCGTTGGTAGGCGAGTCCGGCTGCGGCAAGACCACGGTGGGTCGCTCGATCCTACGCCTCGAGCAGGCCCAGGCGGGTCGTGTGATCTTCGACGGGGTCGATCTGCTCGAGCTGGATGCAGCCGCGATGCGGCCGTATCGGCAGCGTCTCCAGATCGTCTTTCAGGATCCCTTGGCGTCGCTCAACCCGCGCATGCGCGTGCGCGACATCGTGGCCGAGGGGATGCGTAGCTTCGGGATCGGCTCGGATGAGTCCGACCGCACGGATCGCGTTGCGCATCTCTTCGAGCGTGTCCAGCTCGACGCCGCGCAGATGTGGCGCTACCCACACGAGTTCTCGGGCGGCCAGCGCCAGCGCATCTGTATCGCTCGTGCGCTGGCCGTCGACCCGCAGCTGATCATTTGCGACGAGGCGGTCTCGGCCCTGGACGTCTCGATCCAGGCCCAGATCCTGAACCTGCTGCGCGAGCTGCAGGACGAGCTTGGCCTCGCATATCTCTTCATCACGCACGACCTGGGTGTCGTCCGCTATCTGGCTCACGATGTGGCGGTGATGTACCTGGGCCAGATCGTGGAGTCGGGACCGACGGCGCAGATCTTCGAGTCGCCCAGCCATCCGTACACGCAGGGCCTGCTGCAGGCGGTTCCGTCGGTGGATCCGCAGCGCCGGGGCGGCGCCCCGCCGCTCAGCGGCGATGTGCCCTCGCCCTCCGCTCCGCCCGGCGGCTGCTACTTCCACACGCGCTGTCCGCTGGTGATGGATCGCTGCCGCAGCGAGCCGCCGCCGGTCGCCAGCCAGGGGGCCGTCTCGGCTCGCTGCTTCCTGGCTCCTGGGTCCGGCTCCGAATAGCGCGCGTCCACGCGATTCCTCTGCTCTTTCGCGCGTCCAGCCCGCCGCCTGCACGTTTCGCTCATGCGCAGGTCGCGGCCGGACGATGGATTCGGGCGAGGGAGGCCTGCATGGCCAAGACCGATAGGCCCCGGGTCGGCGAGATCCTGCTTCGGGCCGGAGTCATCGACAAGCACCAGCTCCAGGCCGCGCTCGGCGAGCAGCGGCGCTGGGGCCGTCGGCTCGGGTCGACGCTGATCAAGATGGGCTTCATCGAGGAGCGCGCATTGGTGCGCGCGCTGGCGAGCCAGCTGGACTTGCCCGTGGCGACCCTCGAGGGCAAACGCATCCATCCGGAAGTCCTCGGCCTGGTCCCCCGGGCGGTGGCTGAGAAGTACATGGTGATCCCGCTCTTCGTGAAGAAGGAGGGGTCCATGAACTGTCTCTTCGTTGGAATGGAGGACCCGAGCAGCCTCGACGTGCTGGACGAGCTCTCGTTCCGCTCCGGCATGACGGTGCGACCGGTTCTGGTCGGCCCGTCCGAGCTGGCCGAGGCAATCGATCGCTACTACTGCCGCGACGGCGAGGGTGACGCTGAGGGTGACGCTGAGGGTGCACCACTCGATGAGACGAATCCGATCGTCGAGGCCGAGCTGAGCGTCGACGTCGACACGATTGCCGATCCGCCTGCGCCGCCCGCACCGCCCGTGGCCGATGGGCCGTCGGGCACAGCGGAGCTGGCCCGCTTCTGGGCGATATCGGAGAACGAGGAGGGCGATGCCAACGACACGACTCTGCCCGAAGGCGCCGGGATCGATGCGTCGGCTCCGACGCCCGCCCCAGTCGCCTCGCCGCAGCCGTCCGCCCCTTCACCCCCGCCTGCTCTCGCACCGGCACAGGCCGCGGCCCCGGAGCTCGCCGCACCCGAGCCTCTGATCGTGCACGACCGCCCCGACCCGCCGATGCCCGAGATTGCGCTCGATTCCCTTGCGCCCTCGACCGCACCCGCACCCACACCCGCACCCGCGCCAACGCAGCAGGCCGCACCGCGGCGGCCCGCCGCAGTGCCGCCGCCGGCGAGCGACGCGGCCATGAATGCCCGCATGCGCCTGGTCCTGCAGGCGCTCACGCAGCTCCTGATCGAGAAGGGCCTGCTCACGAACGACGAGCTGCATGCGCGGGTCCGCGACCTGCAGCTCATGAGCGGGTCGGACGGCTGACGACCCGCCGACCCTCCCCCCGATTCACTTGACACCGGGCAGTCGGGTCGCGACTCTGCGGCCCTCGCCCCACCCACACCGGTCGCCTCGCGCCAATCGGCCGCAGCGCGCGCCGCGGGCACCCACCGGCCGATCCAGGCACCCAGCCATCCAACACATGGCAGATGGAGTGATTGAATGCGCCTCGAGTATGGCATCGAGCTCAACGAGATCGAGATACCCCGATTTTCCGTGGAGGCCGTGGAGGGCATCGCCAAGCTCTTTACGCTCGCCACCCTGGTGCTCAACGTGCTGGAGACGAAGAAGTCCGTCGAGATCGTCTTCCACGGGCTCAACCCCGAGGACCCGGATCGCAAGATTTCAAGCTTCCGCGAGGTCATCATGACCTGCGAGAGCAGTCCCGAGCTGGTCTTCGAGCCCGGCGCCGGGGGTTGCGTCTCCGGGTCGTCCAGCTCCTACCAGTGGCTCGTCATCTCGCGCGCCTGATTGGTCCACCGCCCTCACCCAAGGCCCCGGCCCGATTGACGCACCGCGCGAGCGACCGCGGGAGCGCGACGCCTGCGGCGTGTCGCACTATGCTCGTGCCGAGCCCGCATCGGAGGGGAGGCTTTGCTCCGGCGTGTCCGTACGCCACAGCGCCGCGCGAGTCGAGGCTGGATCGCCTGTGCGATGCGCGCCGCGCTCGCAATCGGTCTACTCGTTTCGGCCGGCTGTTCCGGCCGGCCGGATCCGCCTTCCGCCGACCCGCTGACGAAGCGGACCCTCAGTGCGGGAGACGTCGTTGGCTTCGTCTCTGACAAGGGCTCACACGCATGGCGTGGCATTCCCTTCGCAGAGCCACCCGTGGGCGGTCTGCGCTGGCGCGCCCCGCGACCGCCGGCAGCCTGGGCCGGCGTGCGCGAGGCGCTGGAGCATGGCTCGGCGTGCGTCCAATACGGCGGACCGCTGGGTGGCGGGGGCAAGTCCGGAGAGCCGACCGGCGACGAGGACTGCCTCTACTTGAACGTCTACGCGCCAGCGATGACCGAGGCCGAGGGCGCGCGCCTCGACGAGCGGCTGCCCGTGATGCTCTGGATCCATGGTGGCGGCAACACAATCGGCAGTGCGAACCTCTACGACGGCAGCACGCTGGCGGTGACGCAGAGTGTAATCGTCGTGACGCTGAACTACCGGCTGGGTGTCTTCGGCTGGTTCAGTCATCCCGTCCTGCATGCCCGCGATGAGTCGCCGGAAGATCGCTCGGGCAACTACGGGACCCTCGATCTGGTCCGCGCGCTCGAGTGGGTGCGCGACGAGATCGGTGCTTTTGGGGGTGATCCGTCGCGCGTGACGATCTTCGGCGAGTCCGCCGGTGGGCGCAATGTCTACTCGCTGCTTCTCTCACCGCGTGCCGAGGGTCTCTTCCACCGGGCCGTCGTGCAGAGTGGTGGACTGCGGACCGCCACGCTCGACGAAGCGCGCAACCCGCGCGACGCGGACAAGCCCGGCCATCCGATGAGCTCGGCCGAGGTGACCTACGCGCTTCTGGAAGGGTCGGGGCGCGCAGCGGGCCGCGAGGCGGCTCGCAGCGCGGTGAAGGGCATGACGACGCAGGAGGTGGCCGATCTGCTGCGTGGCGCACCGGCATCCGACATCCTGCGGCTCTTCGATGGCAAGCGATTGGGCGGCATGTACGACCACCCGGGGATGGTGCGTGACGGCGCGATCACGGCGCTCGGCGATCCGTTGGCGCTGCTGGCCTCCGGTCGATACAACAAGGTGCCAGTCATGCTGGGCAGCAACCGCGACGAAGCGCGGCTCTTTGCGATGATGAGCTCGGACAACGTGACGCGCCTCTTTGGCCTGCCTGTCTGGATCCGGGACGAGCGCCGCTACCAACTCGAGACCGAGTATCCGAGCCTGATGTGGAAGGCCACGGGAGTCGACGAGCCCGCGGCGGCGATGCGCGCCTCACAGGGCCCGAGTGTCTTCGCCTATCGCTTCGACTGGGACGAGGAGCCAAAGATCCTGATGTCCGACTACTCGAAGCTGCTCGGGGCAGCGCACGGGCTCGAGGTCCCCTTCGTATTCGGCCGGATGCGATTCTTCGGTGCCGACTTCATGGTCTTCGACGACGAAACGCTGCCGGCCGCCGAGGATCTCTCACGCGATATCATGTCGTACTGGGGCCAATTCGCGTGGATGGGTGATCCGGGCCATGGCTCGAGCGGACGATTGCCCCGCTGGTCGGCGTGGGACGACTCGTCGGCGGGCTCGCCACGTTACCTCGTGCTGGATACGACCGCTGGCGGCGGTATCCGCATGTCGTCGGAGAGTGTGACCCGCGAGAGCGTGATCGCCCGTGTGGCCGAGGACGATCGCTTCCGCGACGCGAGCGAGCGCTGCGCGGTCTATCGCGGCTTCGTGGATCGCGGCGCCGTGATGGAGGTGGCCGACTACGAGCGGGTCGGCGACGGTGAGTGCCGGGAGTTTCCGCTGGACGGCTGACCGCCGGGACGCTCCACAGCCTGCTCGCGCGCGCGGCGGCGAGCATGTCGCCGCCGAATGCGGCGTGATCTGGCACGGACGGCACGCAGCGCCTGCGCGCCCTGCTGCTCGGATCCCAGGGCGCGCTCGAGCACGAAGGCTCGGGCCTCGGCCGGCACATCGAGGGTCGCGAGCGAGTGGTCGAGTCGGCCGAGGTCCTCGATCTGTCGGTGCGAACCCGGGCGGCACGCGCGCGCGCGCTGCCAGTCGATCAGAACCGGGCCATCCGGCCCGGCAATCACATTGCCGGGATGCAGATCGCCGTGCGCCCAGCCCGCGGCGTGCAGGTCACGCACCACGTCGGCCAGTGCGGCCAGGTCCTCACGCCGGCCGGCGGGGTCCGCGCGCAGAAGCGCGTGGAGCGTCGGCCCCTCGACGAAGCTGGAGACGATCAGCGCGTCGCCGCCCTGGAGCCTCGCGAGGCCGAGTGGGGTCGGAGCGCGGACGCCGAGTGAGGCCAGCGCGCCCAGCGCGCGCCACTCGCGCTGCGGCGCAGCCACACCGAGGTGGAATTTTGCCGCTTCGCGCCAGGGATGCGGGCCGCTTCGCAGGTGGAAGAGCTTGAGCAGATGGTCGCTCTCGTGACGGCCGGCGACGCGCAGCAGGGTCCGCTGGCGGCTCGTCGCGACGAGCTCGCTGCGGTCGGGGTTGGCGAGGGCAGCCTCGATGTGTTCGTGCAGCGCCAAGCGGTCGTGCCGCCAGCGCAGGCGTGTGCTCATGGCCGAGCACCGGTGGTCGCGTCGGCCGATTGGCGTTCGTCGAGTACGCTTCGATACATCGCGCGCAGGCGGGCGACGTGGGTCCCCCAATCGTTCTGCTCGGCGATCTTGCGGGCGGACTCGCCGAGGCTTCGGCGGGTCGACGGATCGCGCAGGGCCTCGAGCGCCTCGGCGAATCCAGCCACGTCCTCGGCGTCCTCGACGACGCGTCCCGCCGGCGCGAGTAGCTCCATCGCCCCGTTGGCACGACTGCTGACCACGGGCAGGCCGCTGGCGGCCGCCTCCAGGCAGGCATTCGAAAAGGCGTCGTAGCGTGTGGGCAGGAGCAATCCGTCGGCAGCCGTGTAGACGATTGGCATGTCGGAGCGTGCGCCGAGGAAGCGCACACGTGCGTCGAGCCCGAGCTCGCGCGCACGTCGCCGCCACGGGGCCGGGTCGTCGCGCCCGGCGACCCAGAGCTCTGCCCCGGCGTCGCGGCATGCGGCGAGCGCCTCGAGCGCGGTGCCGAGCCCCTTGCGTCGCGCTCCGGAGCCCGCCAGCAGCCATATCGGACCCGCCCCCTTGGTGAGACTCTCGCGCAGCGTGCGTGCCGCTCGGCGGTGTGCGGTGGGGTGAAATCGCAGGCAGTCCACGCCATTGTGGATGACCCGCAGGCGGGCGGGCTCGAGCGCGAAGCGGGCCACGAGCTCGTCGCGCACGCCCTCACTCACGCACTGCACGATCAGGCGGTCGTCGGCGTAGAGGGCGCGCTCCGCATCGAGCAGGACGCGATGGCGAGGCGAGAGTGCGCGCCAGCGAGCGCCCCGGCTCCCGTACGTACGCAGCATGAAGTCGGCGTGACTGCCCCCGCCGGCGCGGTGCACGCTCTGGCGGCGGACGCGCGTGAAGCCGTGGACGACGTCGAGCTTCGGCCCGAGCGTGCGCACGATCTCGTCCGCGCGCCGCGAAAAGAGCACGACGCGTCGTGGCTGCCAGGTGGTCGGAACGTGTATCCGATGGATATGAAGCCGATCCGCGGGCAGCAGACCGCGGGGCTGCGCGGCGACACGGGCAATCACGTGCACCGTGTCGCCGGCGGCCAACAGGCCGCGCACCACGTTCCAGGCCGCCTGTTCGACCCCACCGCCCGACGGCAGGAAGCGCTCGATGACGATCGCGATGCGCATCGGCTCGGGCCGACCCCCAACCCCGGCTAGTCGGCGAGCGGGCTTCGCCGCCGCGCCGCCAGGCCGGCGAACGCCGCGCACAGACCGAAGCCGGCGGCGCTCGCGAACGGGCTCGCCTGAGCGGGTCGGCAGAACCCGGTCGGGCAGAATGCGCCCGGCTGTGCGGATCCGGGTTTGGCGGCTTCCGCAGCCGTGGCCCGAATCGGTGGTCCTGGGATCGCCGACCCGGTGCCGGGCGAAGCCGCCGCCGTCGCTGCGCCGGCCGCCAGCCCGAATCCGATGACCAGCGTGAGCCAGCCGCTTCGCAGCGGGGCGAGAATCGAGGCGTCGAGTCGCATGCCATGAGGATATCCCGCTCGCTCGCCACGGTCATCCCTGCGTGTTATTGCCGTTTGACTGCCGCAGCGCTTCCTACCTATATTCGCCGCGCCGATTCACCACGCCCCTACGCCCATAGAGGAGGGCTGGAAGCTCGGCCCGTCCTCGCCCTGGGCTCATGTGCGCCCAGAACTCGTCTTCGATTCGAGCATCCAGAGATCCAATGCCCGACTCCACGCGTGACCGCGCTCACCAGGGCCGTGACAAGCGCGGCCTGATCCTGGAGTCCGCCATCAAGGTCTTCGCCCGTACGGGCTATCACGGCTCGCGCGTGTCGGATATCGCTCGCGAGGCGGGCATCGCCTATGGGCTCGTCTACCACTATTTCAAGAACAAAGAGGAGATCCTCGAAACGATCTTCGAGGAGCAGTGGTCGGGCTTCCTGGGCGCGGTGGACGCCATCGCGGACGGCAGCAGCGCCACCGAGGACAAGCTGCTCTCCATCGCGGGGCTGATCCTCAATGCGTACCGGGTGCGCACGGACTGGGTGAAGGTGCTCGTCTTCGAGATCCAGCGCTCGCCGCGCTTCCGCAATCCGGATCAGATTCGCGCGATCAGCCGGCTCTTCCAGATCGTGGCACGCATCCTGCGCGATGGGCAGAAGGCCGGTGAGCTACGCGACGATCTCGACCCGGACATCGCCTGCTACGTCTTCATCGGTGGGCTCGACATCGTCGTCACGAGTCGAGTCCTCGAGCTGATCGAGATCGAGCCGGGCACGCCCGACGAAGCGCAGTACCATCTGAAGGTGGCGCGTACGATGGTGGACCTCTTCCTGAACGGCATCCGCAACCCAGAGGGCGATTCGTGAGCGCAGGGATCGAGGTCACAGAAACTCCCGCAATCGAGGTCGAGGGCCTCTGCAAGCGCTATGGCGACTTCGAGGCCGTGCACGGGCTCCACTTCCGGGTCGCGCCCGGTGAGGTGGTGGGCTTGCTCGGCCCCAATGCTGCGGGCAAGACCACCACGATGCGTATGCTGACGGGCTTCATTCCGCCCTCTGACGGTCGCGTTCTGATCGCCGGTCACGACGTCCTGACCGATCCACTGGGCGCACGGGCCGCGGTGGGCTACCTGCCCGAGAGCCCGCCCCTCTATCCGGAGATGACGGTGCGCGCGTACGTCTCCTTCGTGGCGTCCATCAAGGACGTGCCGCGCCGCGAGCGGGCCGACGCGGTCGAGCGGGCGATCGCGCGCTGCGGGCTCAGCGAGGTGAGCCGCCGCGTGATCGGTCAGCTCTCGAAGGGCTATCGCCAGCGCGTCGGTCTCGCCCAGGCCATCGTCCACGAGCCCGAGGTGCTCGTGCTCGACGAGCCGACCGTCGGGCTCGATCCGATCCAGATCCGCGAGATCCGTGGACTCATCGCCGAGCTCGCCTCGCCGGAGCACGGTCGCGGCCGGCAGAGCGTCATCCTCTCGACCCATATCCTGAACGAGGTCGAGGCCATCTGTCAGCGAGTCATGATGATCCATCACGGGCGCATGGTGATCGATCAGCCGCTCGCCGAGCTCACAGCGGGCGGTCAGCGCCTCGAGGAGGTCTTCGCGCACATCACCTCACGCGACGACGCCCCTTCCCCCGTTGATGCCGAGGCGTCTCCTTGAGACATGTCGCCGCCATCGCGGGCCGGGAGTTCCGTTCGTTCTTCGTCTCGCCGGTCGCGTTCGTGGTGTTGACGCTCTGGTCCGTGCTCGCCGGGACGTTCTTCCTCTCGACGCTCTTCGACTTCCAGCAGCGTGTTCTGCTCGCCCAACAGTTCCAGCAGGTCGACCAGCTCGCCCAGATGAATCTGAACGACTCGCTGGTGTCGCCCTTTCTGGGCGCCATGTGGTTCGTGATGCTCTTTCTGCTGCCGGCCGTCACGATGGGACTCTTTGCGAACGACAAGGCGAATGGCACCGACGAGCTGCTCTTGACCAGCCCGCTCACGGTCTGGGAGATCGTGTTCGGCAAGTTCGCGGCCGCCGCCGGCTTCGCGCTGGTCATGGTCGCCATCGCTGCGTTCTATCCCGGGCTGCTCTTCTACTTTGGCGAGCCGGATGTGGGCAAGACACTGGCCGGGCTACTCGGGCTAATGCTCGTGAGCTTCGCCTACGTGGCGGTGGGGGCATTTGCATCGTCGCTCACGCAAAATCAACTCATCGCGTTCATCGTTGGGCTCGTTCTGATATTGGTGATGGGCGTCATGCTGCCCTTCCTCGTCGATATCGCATTCTCGGGAGCGGGTGTGCCGGCCGCGGACGCAATCGGTGGACTGATGCGTTGGGTGGCCACGGGCTACCACTTCGAACATCTGATCTCCGGCGAAATAGACACTGCCGATCTCGCCTATTTCGTCGTCGCAATCGGGGTCTTCCTCACGCTCTCGAAGGCCGTCGTGGAGTCCAGTCGATGGCGCTAGCCAAGGGAGATGCACTGTGAGGGGGCTTGGCTCACTGCTCGGTGGGCTCGGCCTGGTGGCCGTCGGATTCGGGCTGCTCTCGGCGCTGCTTGCCATCTTTCAGCCGATCACCGACCTGGTCTGGGTGATCGGCAACCTCGTCCTGGGTGTGGTGCTGCTCTCGGCGGCGCTCTTCGTCAGCTTCGACCGCGTGCGGCAGCGCCTGCACTCGGGTGAGGCGCGCCGGGTCGGCAAGTACGGTACGAGCGCACTGCTCTCGACGCTCTTGATCATCGCCCTTCTCGGCATGTTCGGCTTCCTGACGAATCGTCACTCGAAGCGCTGGGACTGGACCGAAGGGCAGGTCAACACGCTCTCGGACCAGACACTCGATCTGTTGCAGCGTCTCGAAGCGGACGTCGTGATCCGTGCGTTCTTCCTGGAGGGTGAGGCCCCGGCGGTCGCCGCGCTACTCGATCGCTACGCGCATATGGGCGAACGCATCGAGCTGGTATACGTCGACCCCAACTCGGTGCCGATTCTGATCGAGGACCTACGGCTCGATCCCGATGCGCTCGCCAAGGGGCTGGTGCGCGTGGAGCAGGGCGACGCCGGCATCGAGGTCACGGATCTGACGGAGTCGGGTATCACGAACGGGCTGCTCAGGCTGATACGCTCGAGCGAAAAGAAGGTCTACTTCCTGAGCGGCCATAACGAAAGGCCGATTGCCGATACCGACGGCCGTCCCGCCAGTGGCAAGGAGAGCATGGGGCGCGCCGCCGAGGCGCTGCGCAACGAGACCTACGCGGTGGAGAGTCTCTCGCTGTCGACGCTCGGCGAGATTCCGGAGGACGCCGACGCAGTCATCGTAGCCGGGCCAACCCAGCCCTACTTCGATCACGAGCAGGAGGCGCTGCGACGCTACCTGGAAGGCGGCGGAGCACTCTTCGTGATGATCGATCCGCGCGCGCACACGAATCTGCATCCGCTGATCGAGTCCTGGGGGGTGCTGCTCGGTGACGACGTCGTGGTCGACGAGGTCCGGGCCATATTCAACAAGGCGACGATGCCGCTGGCGGCGGGCTATGCGCCGGATCATCCGATCACGGTCGACCTGAGCGAGACCACGGTCTTCCCCATGGTGCGCAGCGTGATGGTCGCGCAGAATGGACCTGGCGATTTCGAGCCCATCGTACAGACCGGTGCCGAGTCGTGGGCGGAGCGCGACCTCGACGGCTGGCGCGAGAGCGGACGCGCCGAGCTCGGGGAAGGCGATTTCGAGGGTCCGGTCCCGATTGCCGTGGCGGGAACGCTCGGTGTGGCCGGAGAGCCCGCGCTGGCGCCACGACTGGTCGTCGTCGGGGACTCTGACTTCGCAAGCAATGAGTTCCTCGAGGCCTACCGCAACCGCGACTTCTTCGTGAATAGCGTCAACTGGCTCGTCGGGGACGTGGAGCAGATCGGCATCCGGCCCCGACTCTCACGTGCCTCGCGCTTCGAGCTCGACAGTGGGCAATTCCGCTTCGTCATATACCTCTCTCTCTTCATCCTGCCGGAGGCCATCGCGGTGCTGGGCGTCGTGACCTGGTGGCTGCGCCGCGGCCGTGCGGAGCTCTGACGCGTGAGCCCGCGCAACACCGTGCTTCTCTTCCTGGCCGCACTGCTGCTCGGCGGCTTCATCTATCTCTATGAGACGTCGGAAGAGCAGAGCGGCGAGACGCAGGAGGAGCCGGCGGGCCTGGTCTTCCCCCTGCTGGAGGCCGACGACATCGAGCACATCAGGATGACGACGAGCGACGGAGAGATCGCCGATCTCGAGCGAGATGGGGAGGGCTGGCAGCTGATCGAGCCGCTGCACTTCCCGGCGGACGACGTGACCGTCGAGGGCATCGCGAGCCAGCTGGCGCAGATGGAAATTGCGGGCATCGTGCAGAGCGACGCGCCTGCCTCCGACTTTGGTCTCGCCGGCGAGGCGTTGGTCTTCCGCTTCCGGGTGGCGAGCCGCGAGGGCGGGCTGCGCGTCGGCCGCACGACGCCGGTGGGATCGAATACCTATGTGGCCCGGGTGGACGAGGAGGAGGTCTTCTACGTCGCCACATGGCGGATCAACGCGCTGCGCAAGACGTTGACCGAGCTGCGCAACCGCCAGGTACTCGAATTCGACAGTGCAAGAGTCGACCGCATCAGTGTGAGCTGGCCCGGCGCCCGTATCGAGCTCGAGTCCCTCGGTGATGAATGGTGGATGATTTTTCCGGTGCGCGAGCGCGCCGACGTCCGCACGGTCGAGACGATGCTCTCGGATCTCTCCTTCTTGCGAGCGGATGATTTCGTAGACGCCATCGCCTCCACCCCAGAAGAGCTCGGGCTTGACGTGCCAACACTTCACGTGGTGCTGCACGGTGAATCAGAAGCCGGCGAGCCGTGGACGAGCGGGCTGATGCTCGGCCAGGTGATCGAGGGGCGCCGGGTCGCGCGCGGTACGCGCGGTGCGCTCTTCACCATCGCGCCTGAGCGGCTCGACGACTTCCCACGTGAGCTCATCGCATGGCGGGTCAAGGAGCTCTCGCGCTTCGCCGTGGCGGATGCGCGCTCATTCGATCTGACCTTCCGAACAAAAATGGGCGAGGGCGCGGACGAGACGAGGACGATCCACGGCGAGCTGCATGCGGGTGAGTGGACGATCGCGCCCGAGCCCATGGACCAGCGCCAGGCGCGTAAGCTCGTGTACGCGCTCTCGCAGCTCGAGGCTGTGGAGATCGTCGCCGAGGATATGGGTGACGCCGAGCGCGAGGCGCTCGGACTCGCGCCCCCCCGGCTCTCCGTGCGTGTGATGGGGGAGGGCGACACGCTTCTCTCGGAGATCGGCCTCGGCGCGACCTCTCCCGGCCGCGGCCCGTTCGCCCTTCGATCGGAAAGCTCCGTCATCTACCGCATCGCCGAGGAGGACGGCCGCGCGCTGCCCTCCGACTGGTCCGACTTCGAAGCGCGCTTTCGCCCCAGAGCGGATGTGCAGGGCGGGATCGAGGGCCCACTCGCCGACCCCTCCGATGATGCGGCCGAGGGCCTCGATGACGACGGTCCGTTGGAGGAGACGCCGGTGCCCGCGCCCTGATCGGGGCGTATGCGACATCCCGCCGGCCTCCTCTACACTGGCCCGTCGCCCGTCGCCCATCGCCCACGCCCTTTGGGCGGGGCCCGGAGGAGTTCGCATGGGATATCGCTGCTTCGAGGTAGAGGAGGCCGGGGGTGTCGCGCACCTGCGCATGTGCCGTCCCGAGGAGCTCAACACACTCGTCGAAGAGTTCTGGAGCGAGCTGCCGGAGATCGTCGAGGGCTTCGATGCGCAGGGCAATGTGCGCGCCGTGGTGGTCTCATCCACCGGCCGCCACTTTACCGCCGGTCTCGATCTGGGTGTGCTGGCTTCGGGCACCGTCGATCGGGATGCCGAGATCGGGCGTGCCCGCGCAAACCTGCGCATGCTCACCCTCGCGCTGCAGGAGACCTTTTCCTCGCTCGAGCGAGCGCGCATGCCCGTGCTCGCTGCCGTGCAGGGCGGCTGCGTGGGCGGGGGCCTCGACTTCATCACGGCCTGCGATATGCGCTACTGCACGGCCGACGCGTTCTTCTGTGTGCAGGAGATCAACATCGGCATCACGGCGGACGTGGGCACACTGCAGCGACTGCCGAAGATCATTCCGGAGGGCATTGCGCGCGAGATGGCCTACACGGGTCGCCGGCTTTCGGCGCAGCGTGCGCTCGAAGTTGGCCTGGTGAATGCCGTCTACGACGATCACGAGGCCATGCTGACAGACGTGCTCGCGATGGCCCGCGAGATCGCGGAGCGATCGCCACTGGCGATGTGGGGCAGCAAGGAGATGCTGAACTACGTGCGCGACCACAGCGTCGCCGACGGCCTCAACCTCATCGCCACCTGGCAGAGCGGGATGTTTCAGCCCGGCGAGGTGATGGAGGCCATGAGCGCGAAGCAGGAAAAACGCGCCCCCAGCTTTCCCGACCTCCTGCCCAAGCCGAAGGGGCTCTAGCCCGGATTATTATCCGGGCTAGCCCCGGGTATGCGACAGAATGGCGTCATGGACGTGCCCGTTGCTGGCGACGACCTCGGCGCCCGAGCGCGGTGCGGGGCCTCCGTCCGTGCTCGTGACACGCCCGCCCGCCTCCTCGACCATCAGAATGCCAGCGGCCACGTCCCAGGCATGCAGCTTGAGCTCCCAGTAGGCCTCGAGGCGGCCCGAGGCCACGTAGCAGAGGTCGAGGGCGGCGCTTCCGTCGCGGCGCAGGCCGCGCGCGGCCTTGAGGACGCGGGCAAAGCGCGCCAGGTTGTCCTGTGTGCTGTCGTGGACGTCGTACGCAAAGCCCGTCGCCACCAGCGCCTGGCCGAGATCGGTCTGGGTCGACACACGCAGCCGCCGGTGGCCGAGCCAGGCACCCGCAGCGTGCACGCAGTGGAAGAGCTCGTCGAGCAGCGGGTCATAGACCACTCCGATCCTGCGCTCGCCTTCGTGCTCGACGCCAATCGAAACGCAGAAGCGCGGAAATCCGTGGGCGTAGTTGGTGGTGCCGTCGAGCGGGTCGATGATCCAGCGCCAGTCGCTCCGGCTGTGGTTCTCGCCGCCGCCCTCCTCGGCCAGGATTGCGTCGCCGGGCCGCACGGCCTCGATACCCGACACGATCAACGCCTCGCACTCGTGGTCGACCTGGGTCACGAGGTCGATGCTCGCACTCTTGGTGCGCACGTCGAGCTCGGTCTCGTAGTGCTCGCGCTGCACCGCACCCGCGCGCCGCGCAAGATCGACGGCCAGCTGGTAGGCGCTTCGAAGCTCCGGAGCGATCGAGTCCAGATCCATATTCCGTCCTAGTCGGCCGTCGGTTCGGCCGAGTCGGCCAGTCGGTAGAAGCGCCGCGCGTTCTGGCTGGTGATCCGGGCCACGTCCTCGCGGTCGACACCGTGTAGCGCGGCGAGGGTCTCGCCTACCGTGACCACCCAGGCCGGCTCGTTGCGCCGACCGCGGTGGCCCTCGGGCGCGAGGAAGGGTGCGTCGGTCTCGACCATCAGCCGGTCGAGGGGCAATGCCTTTGCGACGGCACGTAGCGCGTCGCTGCGCTTGAATGTGATGATGCCCGAGAACGAGACCAGAAGGCCCGCATCGAGGGCCTGCCGGGCGAAATCGAGCGTGCCCGTGTAGCAATGCAGCACGCCTTCGAGCTCGCCCCGTCCCTCGGAGAGCCAGATGTCGAGCAGCTCGCCGTGTGCGTCGGGCTCGTCGCCGCGCACGTGGATCGAGACCGGCATGCGGAGCTCACGCGCCATGTCGACCTGCACCGCAAAGGCCTGGCGCTGCGCGCCCTTGTCCGAATTCATGTAGTGGTAGTCGAGCCCACATTCGCCGAGGGCCACGACGGCGGGATCCGCCAGCCAGTCGCGCACGCGGTCGAGCACGAAGGCGTTGCACTCGCTGGCCTCATGCGGGTGGATGCCCACCGTGGCGTGCACGTCGACCTCCTGGCGGGCGAGCGCCACCGCCGCTCCATTGGCTTCGATTCCGTAGCCCGAGCCAATTGCGATCATGCCCTGCACGCCGGCATCCCGGGCACGCTGCAGGACCTCGGAGCGATCGTCGTCGTACCGGCCGGCCGTCAGGTGGCAATGGCTGTCGAGCCACATCGTGCTAATCCGCCCCGTCTTTGCTCTCGGCATCCTCTGCGCCCGCCGTCTCGATGCGCGGGAAGAGCGGCTTGCCCTTGCGGGTCGGCGAGCCCACCGGGATCCCGCCCCACTCGGCGCTGGCAGGCAGCACCGCGGTCTCCAGCGCATCGCCGAGGCCGAGGCGATCGAGAATCTCGGCCGCGGCCACGGGGAGGAAGGCCGCGAGCAGGAGCGCCACGATGCGCAGCGACTCGCAGCAGGTGTGGAGCGTCGTGCTCACCGTATCGGCCAGCTCGGGATCCTTGGCGGCCTTCCACGGCTCGCGCAGCTCCAGGTAGCGATTGGTGGCATCCACCAGCGCGAGGATCGACTCCAGGGCGCGCTGGGGGCGCATGCCGCGCATGCGCAGGTCCACTTCGGCCACGGCGGTGGCCGCCGCGTCGATCACCTCGCGCTCGGGGATCTCGATCGCGCCAGGCTCGGGCACGAGTCCGCCAGCGAACCGGCCCGTCATGTTGAGCGTGCGGCTCACGAGATTGCCAATGTTGTTGGCCAGGTCGGCGTTGATGCGCCGGACGAGCGCGTCCTCGCTGAAATTCGAGTCCTGCCCGAAGACCATGTCGCGCAGCAGGAAGTAGCGGAATGCCTCGAAGCCGTATTTCTCGCGCATGATCAGCGGATCGATCATATTGCCCAGGCTCTTGCTGACTTTGCGGTCGTCGACGTTCCAATAGCCGTGGACACTGACATGTCGTGGCGGCTCGAGCCCGATGGCGCGCAGCATGGTCGGCCAGAAGACACCGTGCGGTTTCAGGATGTCCTTGCCGACGACGTGCTCGCAGTTGGACCAATAGTCCTGGAAGTGCGGGCCGTCCGGATAGCCAATGCCGGTCAGGTAATTGATCAGCGCGTCGAACCAGACGTAGCAGACATAATCGGTGTCGAAGGGGAGCTCGATCCCCCAGTCCAGACGGCTCTTTGGCCGCGAGATGCAGAGCTCGCCGCCGAGGCCCGTCTCCTCGTCCAACATGGCGAGGACCTCGTTCTTGTAGCGCTCGGGTCGAATGAAGTCGGGGTTCTGCTCGATATAGTCGCGCAGCCAGCTGAAGTGGGCGCCCATGTCGAAGAAGTAGTTGGCCTCGGTGCGCGGCTCCGGGGCACGCTCGTGGTCCCGGCACAGGCCGTCCAGCATGTCCCGATCTGTCAGGAAGCGCTCGCAGCCAACGCAGTAGAGCCCCTCGTACTCCTTGAATCGAATCTCGCCTTCGTCGTAGACCCGCTGCAAGATCTGCTGAACCACCTGCTTGTGGTCGGCATCGGTGGTGCGGATGAAGCGGTCGTGCGAGATGCCGATCTCTTCCCAGACGCGCAGGAAGGAGTTCGAGAAGTACTCGGCGGTCTGCGCGGGGCTCTCGCCGCGCCGGCGCGCCACCTCGAGCACCTTCTCGCCATGCTCGTCGCTGCCCGTCAGGAAGAAGCAGGTATCGCCGCACAGACGCCGGTAGCGCACGATCGTGTCGCATAGGACGGTCGTGTAGGTATGACCGATGTGGGCCTCGGCGTTGACGTAGTAGATCGGCGTCGTGAGGTAGAAGTAGCCACTCATATCAGCGCCCCACTGCCAGCCGAACGGCAATCAGGCCCTTCTCGGCGATCATCTGCGGGTTGGCGTTGCGCGTGGCCAGGTCGCGCCGACAACGGCTGAGCGTCTTCCAGGCATCGAGGGCGCCTTCTAGGTCGCGCTCGCCAGCGCGTACGCGCGTGTGGACCTGATCCCGCAGCCACTCGCTGCCGAGTGCGAGCAGTGCATCGACTTTCTCGGCCGAGCTGGCCCTCGGGCCGCGGTACTCCTCGGCCCAGCCCACCAGCTCGCCAAGGCTGGCCGTCACGATGCCATCGAAGCGCTCGACCAGCGCGGCGGTCTCCTCAGCCACGTCGTCGCCGCGCAGCGCCGGCCGCTCTTCGCTGGGAAAGACCACCTTCACCGAGCGCGAGCGGATGGTGGCGAGCAGCGCGGAGGCGCGCGCGGAGACCAGGATCAGACAGGTACGCGGCGGCGGCTCCTCGAGCAGGCGAAGCAGGGCATTCTGCGCCTCGGCGTTCAGCCATTCGGCTTCGGCCACTACGGCCACGCGCCAGCCGCCCTCGTTGGCGCCCAGGCGCAGCGCCTTCTGCAACGCGCGGATCTGCCCGATGCGCACGCGCGTGTCATCGCGGCCGCGCTCGATCCAGTAGAGGTCGGCGTGCTCGCCGATGTGGCGGTAGAGCGGCCCACTCTTGCCCGTGCCGTCGAGCGCGATGCAGCCCTCCGCCCCGTCGCGCGTCTGCGAGCGGTGACACGCCGGGCACTCGCCGCACGGTCGCGGCTGTGCCTTCTGTGCCGTGCACGCCACTCCGCGCGCGAACCAGAGCGCCGCGTGCCGCGGCGCCTCACCGGCGCCCGAGATCAGGTAGGCGGAGTGGATTCGCCCGCTCTCGAGGCTGTTTTCGAGAAGTCGAGTCGGGTCCGAGGCTTGCGATGTCATGGGGCGGCGGATTCTAGCGTATTGCCCCCCGGGTTCACGGCGGCGCAGCTCGACGTGCAAGGTCAGACGTCACAAAACGATTCTGCATTTTCCACTCAAGTGAAGGGCATTCGAGCCGAACTGGGAGAAGCAACCACATTCCCATCTTCGAGGAGAGGAAGATTTCCATGGCGATTAGCAGTTTCGGTCGGGGCAAGGGTGGAGAGATGGCGGGTGGATCACCCGTCCCGCCGTCGACGACCTCGTCGTCGAGCAGCAGCGGCATGGGCGGGCTGACGGCATTCATCGACCAGGGCTCGGAGTTCGAGGGCAAACTCTCCTTCAAGGACACGGTGCGCATCGACGGCACCTTTCACGGCGAGATCAGCAGTGAGAACACGCTGATCATCGGCGAGTCCGGTGAGATCGAGGCCACCATCAAGTCCCAGACGGTGGTGATCAGTGGCTCGGTGGTGGGCAATGTGATCGCCGACAAGCAGATCGTCCTACACAAGACCGCGCGCGTGAAGGGCGACCTGCAGACGCCCTGTGTGGTCGTCGAGGAGGGTGCCGTCTTCAATGGCAACCTCTCGATGAATGCCTCGTCGCAGGGCACTCAGCTGCCCTCGGGCAATCTCAAGGCCATCCAGGGTGGCGGCGAGAAGGACGCGTCCAGCAAGGCCTGAGATTCTCCTGGCCGGCCGCCAGGATCAACCACATCACAGCGTTCCGGGGTGGTTCACTACACCGCGAGGACGGCCACCACGCCGGGATGCGCACGGCACAGGGGTTCCTCGATGGCGACACGCAGGGTGGCGAGCTGGGCGGGACAGTGGGCGCACTCGCCCTGAAAGACGATGCGGACGGTGCCGTCGCTGTCGACCCCGGCGAGCTCGAGATTGCCGTTGTCGGCGATCAGACCCGGGCGGATGAGGTCGAGAAATGCCTCGACGTCCTCGCGCGACGGAGGCGGTTGCAGCATCTCGGTGTCCTCGGGCATGGGAGGATGATCGGCCCGCTCGCGGAGCGTATTGAGGCGTTTCTGCGCTGCTCCTGGTAGCCTTGCCGATCCCGCTGCCGTGCATGCGCAGCCGGACCGGGAGAGGATCCAGGCGTGGCGGAAAGTCCGATCAAGCTGAGCGTTCGTCTCTTCGGCGGGCTGCGCGAGGAGGCCGGCAGCGGCCAGCTGGAGATCGAGCTGGCGCCGGCCAGCACGGTCGCGCACCTGCGCGCGCATCTGGCCGCCCGATTGCCCTCGGTGGCGCGCCTGGGCGAACGGCTGGCGGTCTCGGTCAACCTCGAGGTGGCCGCTTCCGGACACCTGCTGCAGAGCGGCGACGAAGTGGCGCTGCTGCCACCGGTGGCCGGCGGCTCGGGGGCCACGCTGCGTCGCTGCACGATCCACGACACGGTGCTCGATCCCGACGAAGTCGTGGCTCGGGTGTCGGGCGATGACACCGGGGGCATCGTCAGCTTCGTCGGCACGGTGCGCGATCATTCGCACGGCCACTCGATCAAATTCCTCGAGTACGAGGCCTACCCCGAGATGGCGGAACGCGAGATGGAGAAGATTGCCGACCGGGCGGCCCAGCGCTGGCCGGGCACGCGGATCGCGATTGCACATCGCGTCGGACACCTCGAGATCGGCGACGCGGCCGTGGTCATCGTGGCGGCGGCGGCGCATCGTGCGGAGGCCTTCGAGGCCTGTCGCTTCGCCATCGACACTCTCAAGCAGACTGTCCCGATCTGGAAGAAAGAGGTGGCGACGGATGGCGAGTATTGGGTCGACGACCACGCATGAGTGAATCCGGCCACAAGCCCTCGCACCACAGCCATCATCATCGGAAGGCCGCACCGAAGAGCGTGCCCACCGCGGTCATCACGGTGAGCGACACGCGCACGCAAGCGACCGACAAGGGCGGCGCGCTCGTCGCCGAGCTACTCGCGGCGGCCGGGCACCTCGTGGCATCGCATGAGATCGTGGCCGACGATCCCGACCGCATCCGCGAGGCCGTCGGCAAGGGGCTGGCCGCCGACGGCGTGTGCGCACTGATCCTCACGGGCGGGACCGGCGTGGCCCCGCGCGACGTCACGCCGGATACCGTCGAGCCGCTGCTCGAGCGCGTCGTGCCCGGCTTCGGCGAAATCTTCCGTCAGCTCTCCTATCGGGACATCGGCAGCGCAGCGATCCTGTCTCGTGCGCTGGCCGGCCTCGCGCGGGGACGCGTCGTCTTCGTGATCCCCGGCTCCACGGGCGCCGTGCGGCTGGCGATGGAGAAGCTGATCGTGCCCGAGCTGGGGCATCTGGCCGGCGAGGCCGTCAAGACCCGCTGAGCGTGGGCCGAAGAGGCCCTTGTGTCCATCCACCGCATCATTGGCTGCCTGGCCCCGCTGGCACTCGCCGCCTGGCTGGTCGTGGCCCCTTCGCTCCAGCTCCATGGTGAGACTTTCATCTGGGTGGACGACGACGGGATCACCCACTTCAGCGACGATCCGGACGCCGTCCCGAACGCGAAGCGGTCCAGCCGGGCGCCCGACGTCGACCGCCTGCGTGCTCTCTGGGGCAACGACCGCTTGGGTCCGATCCCACAGACCCCGCGCGGAGGCTCCAGCAGCCAGAAGGACCGCGTGATTCGCCTGGTCGCCGGTGCCGTGGATGACCTCGGCCGCGGTGAGACGGCGCGTGCGCTGGCGGCGCTGCGCAGTGCGGTGCGGATCGATCCAAGCCGCCCGGAGCCCTACTGGTACCTCGCACTGGTGGATCGCCAGCGCGGCCGCTACGCGAGCGCCACCAAGCACCTGGACAGCTTCCTCTCGACCGCCGGCCCCGAGCTCGATCGCTGGCGCAGCTCGGCGCGCCGGAGGCTGGCCCTGCTCGAGGACGAGCGCCGGCTGGCCGACGAGACTGTCTCGCGTGGCCCGCTTCGGCTGGTGGCCGCGGAGAGCCAGCACTTCAGCATCCAGATGGACAGCGAGCTCTCCGAGGTGAGCGCCGACTACGCGAGCACGGCGCTCGGCTATCTGGATGACGCGCGGCAGCAGGTGTCGCAGACGGTGGGCGTCGAGCCACTCGAGCCCTTGGGCGTCGTCTTCTACGGTCGCGCCGCCTACACGAAGGCCTTCAGCCATCGCTTCTCGTTCCAGACCGTCGGCTTCTTCGACGGACGCATCCACGTCTCGTCGCCCGCGCACCCGTCCGGCGAGCTGCGCTCGCTGCTCTTTCACGAGTACACCCACGCGGTATTCCGCGATCGCACCGGAGGGGATCGGCCCTACTGGCTCAACGAGGGATTGGCCGAGCAGATCGAGCGCATGGCGCGCCACCAGCCGCCCTCCACGCGCAGTGAGCGGGCGAGCCTGCGCCGCCGCATCCTGGCCCACAATTGGATTCCGCTGCGCCGGCTGGCACCGAGCTTCTCCGGCCTATCGAACGAGGATGCGCGCGCCGCCTACCTCGAGGCCGTGGTCAGCGTCGAATGGATCGACTCGAAGACGGATCGCGAGCAGCGAAGAAGGTTGCTCGAGCGGATCGGGGCCGGGCTATCCACCGACCAGGCATTGTACGAGGCACTCGGGCTCGACACCGAGGGCGTCGACCGGGCCGTCCAGCAGCAGATTCTGTCGGAATTCCCGGAAGTGGTCGAGGAGCCTCAGCCCGCCGTGCGACCCACTTCGTCCTGAACTCGGCAGGCCTCGAGCAGCACCTCGGTGACGCTGGCCTGGATGGTGGGCTCGGGCATGGCATCGCAGGGGCCGAAGCGAAACTGCCCGTGCTCGAGGACGACCGCCGCCATCGCGGCGTCGAAGCCGGCGTGCTTCTCGGTCGCGGCGTGGACCGGACGACCCATCTGGAACCAGACCGATGCGACGCCGTCATCCGAGCGCAGCTCGAGTCGGCCGGAGTTGCTGCCCATCTCGAGCAGCTGGAAGAGCGCCGAGGTCGGGATCTCCGAGAGCTCGCCGCTGAAGCTGAGCTTCGCGCTGGGCGGTCGCTCGAAGATGATGGTGTGCGCGTCGTCTGCGCTGGCGTCCGGTGTGGCCGACGCATCGATCTCGCAGAATGTGATCGTGCTCGAGCCGACCTCGATGTGATCGCCCGGAGTCAGAAGGTGCGGGGCGTCGAGCTGCGTCCCGTTCACGAAGGTGCCATTGGTGCTCTGTAGGTCGTAGACCACGAAGCTGCCGTCCTCGCAGCGCACCTCGGCGTGGCGGCGCGACACGTCATCCTGCCGGATTGCGAGCTCGCAGCTCGGATGCCGGCCGATGAACACGGGCAGCTTCGCGCCGAGCCGCAGTGGCGGCAGGGGCGGGCAGAAGAGCATCGCGGTGCGGTCATCCAAGCGATCGTGTGACTGTTCTCGAGACATGGCCTCTGTCGGATCGGCCCGCGATCCGCGCGGCTTGAGTGGAACGACCCCTGCTAGTGGCGTTCCAGCGTGGCCTGGTGGCCCATCCGCCAGCCGTGAGCGGCCGCGTAGCCAGCCGGGACCTCCAGGACCTGGTCGGTCAGCTCGCGTGGCCGGACGGTGGGTCCGTTCCCACCGGGGACATGCTGCACGCCGTGGGAGATGTCGACGATCCGGTCGCCGCGAAGCCACACGATGTCGATGTCGAAGCGCATGCCGCGCATCCAGAAGCTGGGAAAGCTCGGCTCGTCGTAGAGGAAGAGCATGCCGCGATTCCACGCCAGCGAGTCCCGGCCGCCGAGGCCGACGCGCTGCTCGGCCGGCGTGTGGGCGAGCTCGAGCGCTACGCGAGCGCCGTTGATCGTCATCCACGCCTCGGGCTCGGTCGCGTCGGCCGGCGTTCCTCCGGTGACCTCGCAGGCCGCCAGTGTGAGCACGCAGCCGACGACTGCGCAGATCGCTGCCAGACCGCTGCGCGAGCGCGGCCTCGGCCATGCTGCGGTCGTGGATCCAGGTCGTGCGCTCACGCGTCCTTGGCCGGCGCGTAGTACTCGAAGTCCACCATATTCTCCTGCATATAGGTGCGCAGGCGATTCACGAGACGTACCTCGAGCTGACGGATGCGCTCGCGCGACACCCCGAACTCTTCGCCCATGTCGGCCAGCGTGCGCGGCTCATCGGCCAGGATCCGCTCGCGCAGGATGCGCTGGTCGCGTTCTTCGAGGTCCAGCGCAAACTCCTCCATCTTCTCCAGGAAGGCGGTGCGCAGCTCGAGGTCGCCGATCAGCGCCTCGGCGTCGTCGCCCTCGGTCGCGAAACCGTCGCCGATCGTGGCCCCGCCGACGTCGTCGCGTCGCGCGGGGGCGTCGAGATAGGTGTCCGGCCGCGACAGGCGGTTCTCCATCTCGCGTACGTCCTCCTCGGAGACATCGAGCCGCTCGGCGATCAGCTTCGGCTCCACGTCGTAGCCCTGGCGCTCGAGCGCGGCCTTCTCCTTGTTGAGCCGGAAGAAGAGCTTGCGCGATGCGCGGGTGGTTCCGAGTCGAACGCTGCGCATATTGTCGAGGATGTGCTTGAGGATGTAGGCGCGGATCCAGTAGACCGCGTACGAGGAGAGCTTGACGCCCTGGTAGGGGTCGTAGCGCTGCACGGCCTCCATCAGGCCGACGTTGCCCTCCTGGATCAGGTCGAGTGTGTTCGTCCAGGCGCGCCGGTACTCCATGGCGATCTTCACGACCAATCGCAGGTTCGAGACCACCAACTGACGCGCCGCACTCACGTCGCCCTCCTCCGTCCACTTCACGGCCAGCTCGTGCTCCTCCTCGCGCGAGATGGGCGCGTGGTGGCGCAGCTGGGACATGTAGTGGGTCAGGGCCGAAACCTGGCCCGGGGCGCTGGGCAATGTCGCCGAGTCGTCCGGAACAGGAATCAGCGCGGAGGCGTCGGGATCCTCCGAGCCCTCATCGAGCACGAGGGGCGACCCGTCGGGCAGCACCAGCTTCGCGTCGTCGCCCGAGGGCTCGGCCTCGTTGGCGGCGTCGTAGGGGGAGAGCACGATGGGGTCTTTGTGGCTCACGATCGGTCCCCTGGGTCGCCGGGGCCGCGCCGGCGGCCGGCTCTAGACGGCGCCCGGCCGTGAACTTATCGACGTTAGCAAAGGCAGAGGCGGACCCGGCTCGGAGCCGGATCCGCCTCTGCCATCGCGTCTTTGATCGATCCGCATCGCGTGACGATCGCGCCGACTCGTCGTCGGCCGCCTCTACTCCTTGAGAGAGCGGATGTACGCGACGATGTCGTCGACCTGCTCTTCGTTGAGCGTCGGCCACGGTGCCATCAGCGCCGAGCCGCCGTAGGCCATTGCGCCCCTCTGGATCACGAGCTTGATATCCCCGTCCTCGCCCTTTGTCCCATTGCCGTCGGCATCGAATGCAAAGTCGCCCACGGTGAAGTCCCGGGGCGCCGGATTCAAGGCGCTTCCCACGGGGCCGTCACCCTTGCCCGAGGTTCCGTGGCAGGACGCGCAATTGGCTTCGAAGACCGTCTTGCCAGCCGCGGCATCGGCCGCCCAGGTGGTGCTCGGCAGCGTGATCAGGACCACGGCGATCGTGCCCAGAACTGCCGTAAGATTTCGATTCATCTGGTTTTTCTCCATTCGCAGCCCCGGATTCGGGACACAATTCGGCTTCAAGCGGCGCGAGATTAGGCGTGCCCGCCAGTGGCGTCAATCATGCGTTTTGTTGCACCTCGCGACGCAGCAACTCGACGAGTAGGCGAACGCCCACACCCGTCGCTCCCCCGCGGTGATAGGGCGAGCGGGTAGTCGTCCAGCCGCTGCCCGCGATGTCCAGGTGGGCCCAGCGTGTATCGCCGACGAAATCCTTGAGGAAGGCGGCGGCCGTCGAGGCCCCGGCGTCGCGGCCGCCGGAGTTCTTCAAGTCGGCCACAGTGCTCGCCATCGCGCGACGATGCTCGGGCAGCAGCGGCATGGGCCAGGTGAGCTCGCCGGTGGCCTGGCCCGCGGCGCGCAGCGCCTCGAGCAGCTTCTCGTCGTTGCCCAGCGCAGCGGTCACCCACGGGCCGAAGGCCACCATGGTGGCGCCGGTGAGCGTCGCCACGTCGACCATCCACTCGGGCTTCCAGTGCGACGCCGCGTAGTGGAGCGCGTCGGCCAGGACGACGCGGCCCTCGGCGTCGGTGTTGGTGATCTCGATGGTGTGGCCCGAGAGTGTCCGCACGATGTCGCCCGGCCGGTACGCGGAGCCGCTCGGCATATTCTCCGCCGCCGCGATCACACCCACCACATGCAGCGGCAGGTCGAGCAGGGCCACGGCGCGCAGGGCCCCCACCACGGTCGCGGCACCGGACATGTCGTGCTTCATGTCCCCCATGCTCTGTGCTGGCTTGAGCGACAGACCTCCCGAATCGAAGGTGATGCCCTTGCCGACCAGGCATAGAGTGGGCGCCGCCCTGCGGCTCTTGGCTGGCGCGCCGCCGCCTCTGTGCTCGAGCACGATGAGATTCGGTGGGCACGCACTGCCACCGCCGACCGCGAGCAGCGCCGAGAAGCCGCGCTTTTCGAGCTCGGATTTGTGCATCACACGGCAGGTCAGTCCCGTCTCGCGCGCGACCCTGCGCGCCGCGCGCGCCAGCGCGCTGGGCGGCAGCGAGTTGGGCGGCTCGTTGGAGAGATCGCGCGCAACGCGCTGGCTCTCGGCCACGATCACCGCGTTGGCCGCGCTGCGGCGTACGCTGGCCGGCTTCTCGAGGGCATCGAAGACCAGCATGGCGGCGCTCGGCTCGCGGCCCTTCTTGCCCTTCTCAGCCTTCTTGCTGCGGTATGCGTCGAAGCGATAGGCGCCGAGCACTGCGCCCTCGGCCAGCGCCGCCGCGCACTCGGCCGCGGTGAGGCCGCGCGGCGAGGGCGCGCGGATGGCGACGCGTGCTGCGCCCTTGTCGCGGGCCTCGCTGAGTGCGGTGGCGGCCAGGCGCCGCACCGTCTCGGCGTCGAGATCGTTCTCCTCGCCCATGCCGAGCAGGAGCACGCGCTTGTGCGACTGCCCCTTGGTCGGGTACAGGAGCAGCTTTTCGCCGCGGCGCGCATCGAAGTCGCCGCTGGCCACCGCGCTGCGAATCACGCCGCCAAGGCCGCGGTCGAGCGCCTGGATGGGACGCGGCACCCGCGGCTTCGCCTCGGCACGCTTGTCGTGGCCTCCGGATCGGCCGATCGGGATGGCGAGCAGATCGGTCGAGAATCCGGCCGGATCGCCCGTCTTGACCGTGATTTTCATCACATCTCCTGCGGGACGGCTTGCCGTTCCCGTTCTTCATGCGCGTCTGGCCGGCGATTCGCGCCCATTCTGCAGGTGCGATCGTTGAAGCGGCACCAGGGCTTCTCTAGACTCCGTGTATCGTCCCCCAGCATGGTCGCTGCCATTGCCGGGGGGCGATATTCCGTTTTCGCACGCGGTCCTGACGGAAGTCTCGTCCGGAGCGATGCGCACACCGTTGTTCGGGGGGACGACTGGTGAGCTACGACGTACTCGACCTGGTGATGCAGGCCGGGCTGATCGTCAAGTTGGTGCTGCTCTTGCTGGCTGGCTTCTCGGTCGCCTCCTGGGCGATCATCGCCACCAAGTGGATTGAGATTCGTGGCGCGGATCAGGATAGCGAGGCCTTCCTCGAGGTCTATCACAGCGAGGCCTTCGAGACGGCCTTCGACGCCGGCCGTCATCTCGAGCGCAGCCCGCTGGTCGTGGTCTTCCTCGCCACCTGCAACGAGATCACGCGGCTGGCGAGCCGGCGCGGGGGCGAGATTCTCCAGCGTCTGGACGACGCCCAGCTGCGCCAGCTCCACAAGGTTATCAGCTGGACTGCGGGTCACGAGCGCCAGCGCCTGGAGCGCGGGCTCACGTTTCTGGCGACGGTGGGCAGCTCCGCTCCCTTCATCGGTCTGTTCGGAACCGTGGTGGGCATCATCGGCACGTTCCAGGGTATCGGTGCGACCGGGAGTGCGAGCCTGGCTGTGGTGGGCCCCGGCATGGCCGAAGCGCTGATTGCAACCGGCGTCGGTCTGCTGGCCGCGATTCCGGCCACGATCGCATACAACGCCTTCGTGGCTCGCATCGACGTGCTCGACCAGGCGATCGGGCTCTTCTCAGCCGAGCTCGAAGAGGATCTGGCCCATTTGGACTCGCACGCGGCCGCGTCTCGGCCGCGCGTGATGGGCGAGTAGCCCGCGATGGGGGCGACGGTCGGCGGCTCGCATCGCCGCAAGATGTCCGAAATCAATGTGACGCCCTTCGTGGATGTGATGCTGGTGCTGCTCGTGATCTTCCTGGCCACGGCACCCCTCCTGCAGCAGGGCATGGACGTCGATCTGCCCAAGACGACCACGCAGGCGTTGCGCGTCAAGGATGCCCCCCTGATTCTGAGCATCGATGCAGAGGGACGCTACTTCCTGGGTCGCAAGGAGGTGCCCGAGTCCGAGCTCGAAAAGAAGATGAAGGCGGTCTTCGAGGCGCGGGACTCGAAGGAACTCTATCTGCGCGCCGACAGGACCGCGCCCTACGGCGTCGTCGTGGTGGCGATGGCGGCCGCGCGGCGCGCGGGCGCGACCAAGCTGGGCATCGTGACCGAGGCGGAGCACTGAGGGCCCGCGCAGCGATGGAACGGCGACCCGGGCCAGGGCATCCAAGCAGAGTCGCCGGGAGCGCGAGAGAGGAAGCCGGTGTCGGCAGAGCGCGTGATGCAGTGGTTGGACCCAGAGGGCGAAGGCGGCCTGAGCCTGCGTCAGGCGATGCTGCTTTCGCTGGCCGCGCACCTCGTCCTGGTGGCATTGCTCTCGCTGACGCCGACCGCGGAGCCGATCTTCATGCCGCCCTCGATCAGCATCGACCTGCTGGCCGCGCTGCCGTCGCCAGCCTCCGAGGCCCCCAAGCCGGTTCCGGTTCCTGTTCCTGTAGCCAAGCCCAAGCCCAAGCCGAAGGTCAAGATCCTGCCCAAGCAGGCGCCGTCCGCGACCGCGAAGCCGCGTGCCCGGCCCAAGCCGGAGCCGATCAAGCGCCGAGAGCGGCCCAAGGAGATGAGCTACGACGACGCCCTCGCCAAGCTCCGCAAGGAGATCGGCGAGCCCGCGCCGGTCGTGGCGGCGCCGCAGCAGGTCGCCAAAGCGCCGACCACCGGGGCGCCGGTTGCGCGCGGTGTGAAGATCTCGCCCGAGGTCGCGGCCTGGATGCTGCGCACGAAGAAGCACATCCGCTCGAATTTGATCACGCCACTGGAATTTCGCGAGAGCGGGCTCGTTGCAGAGCTGGTCGTCGAGCTGGCCGCCGACGGCCGCGTGATGGGCGAACCCGAGCTCGTCCGATCGTCGGGCAATCCCTACTACGACGACAACGCCAAGCGGGCGATCCTGAAGTCCAGTCCGTTGCCCGCCCCGCCCAAGGCGGGCAGGCGGACCATCATCTTCACACCGGAGGAGTGAGGGATTTGCCGAGTCATCGATCTTGGGCGGGCTCCGATTCCCGCTGTATCGGACGCGCTGGCCTGGTCCTGGCCGCGGCCCTCGGCCTCTTGTGCGCCGGCAGCCCGCGCGCCGAGGCGCAGGATCCGGCGATCGTCGTGACGCCGGGGGACGAGCGGGCCTTCCACGCGGCCGTCCAGCTCTTCAAGGACGAGGCCGCGCCCGCCAGCGCCGAACGGGCGGGCGAGTTGCGCCGCCTGATCGGCGAGGGCATGGAGTACTCGGGCGTGCTCCTGCCGCTGGCGGATGATGCCTTCCTCGGCGAGATGCAGACCCAGGCACTCTCGGGCCGCCGCCGCTACGACTGTGCGGACTGGGCACAGGGGGGCGCCGATGCGTTGGTCGAGGGAATCATCCGTCGCAAGCGCCAGCAGCTGAGCGTCGAGTACCAGGTCTGGGACACAGCGCGCTGCCGGCGAATCGCCGAGGGCACGATCGAGCAGCCCGATAGCGAGATGGTGCGGCTCGGCCGGCTCGTCGCGGATGCTGTGGTCAAGGGATTCACCGGGACGGCCGGTGTTTCGGGTACGGAGATCGCGTTCATCTCCGACCGCAGCGGGGAGCGCGAGGTCTGGGTGATGGACGCGGACGGCGGCCGTCAGCGCGCGGCCACCCGCGGAGACAGCATCAAGTCCTTCCCGGATTGGACCCCGGATGGCGGCGCGATTCTCTACACCTCCCACCAGAGGAAGAAACAGCCCGCGCTCTTCCTCACCTCGCGCGGCGACTACCGGCCGGGTCCGATCCTGACCCGCATCCTCGACGACCGGCCGAAGTATCGCGGCGTATTCGATCCGACGGGCGAGAATCTCGCGCTGGTCACGAGCCTGAACGGTGCTGCGGAGATCTTCCGCGTCGACCGGCGGGGCCGCGAGCTACGCCGGCTCACGCGCAGCGGTGCCATCGATATTTCGCCCTCGTGGTCGCCGGATGGCACGCAGATCGTCTTCATATCGGATCGGTCCGGCGCGCCGCAGCTCTATATCATGAACGACGAAGGCGGCGAGCTGCGTCGCCTCAGCTTCAATGGCAGCTACAACACCGCACCCGCCTGGTCGCCGGATGGCAAGTGGATCGTCTACGAGACCCGCGTGGGCGGGCAGTTCGACATCTGGCTCATCGATCCGAGTGGTGAGGTCAACGTGCCGCTGGTCAGCCACCGTCGCAGTGACGAGTCGCCGGCCTGGTCCCCGGACAGCCGCAAGATCGCATTCAGTTCGACTCGGCGCGGGAAGGCCGACATCTACGTGGTGGATGTGAACGGCGAGAACCTGCGTCGCCTGACCGAGCGTCAGGGAGTGAATCTGCAGCCCTCATGGGGCCCTTTTGCGCGCTAGACTGGCGCGTCTCTTGGACCGGGGGGGAGTCTCAGCAACGATGGGGATGAGCGAGCGGGCGAGGGCGGTGCGGCGCCAGGACGCTTTCCCGCGGGGACTAGTATTCATTCTGGGCGCTCTGGGATGTGCGAGCGCACTCGGGTGCGCGACGAAGGCCGATCTCTACAAATTCGAGGAGCGGGTGATCGACGCGCAGCGGGCCCAACAGGGCGGCGCGGACCCCTTCGAGCGAATCGCCGCGCTCGCCGCCGAGGTCGAGGCCCTACAGGCGGATCAGCGCCGGCTCGAGGGCCAGCTGGAGGTCGCGCAGAAGACCGCGGACGACGCGCTCGAAGCGTCGCGGAAGGCTCGAGAGGCGCTGGCGCTGATATCCGTGGCCGGCGCCGGCGCGGTCGCCGGGGCGGCGGCCTCGGAGGCAGACCCCGGCGAAGATGCGGCCGCTCTCGCGGCGGCCGGCCCGGGCGATGCCACGACTTCCGCCGAGGTGAAGGCGTACCAAGCGGCGCTGACGGCATGGCGAAGCGATGATCACACGGCCTGCATTGACCTGTTTCGCAAGTTCTTGCAAACTTATCCGGCTTCGGCCTACGCGGATGATGCCGCCTATTGGATGGCGGATTGTCACTTCAAGCAAGGGGACTACAGAGTCGCGGTTCTGCGCTTCAACGATGTCGTACGCGTCTATCCGAGCGGCAACAAAGCACCCGATGCGCTCTATCGCCAAGGGGAGTCGCTGCTCAAGCTGGGGCCGGGCTTCTACGATGCAGCCAGAACTGTGTTCAAGCAGGTCTTGAAGGAATATCCCGACTCAGACAGGGCGCGCCAAGCGCGCCAACAACTCGATGCGATCGGGACCGGGTAAGCGCCGGGACAAGCAGCAGGAAATGAAATCCAACTATCAGGCTTCGGCGAGGTTGAGGCGTTGAAGAAGCGCGACCAGCAGAAATACAAGAAAGTTCTTCTCGAACAGCGTGAGGATCTTCTCCAAAACGCGAGACGCACACTCCAGGGAGACATCCATCTCGACCCCGATGACTTCCCCGATGAGATCGACACGGCGTCGTCCGAGATGAACCTGGCCTTCCAGGGACGACTGCGCGAGCGCGAGCGCGGGCTGCTCGGCAAGATCAATCAGGCGCTCGACAAGATCGCGCAGGGCATCTACGGCGAATGCGAGAGCTGCGGTGAGCAGATATCGCTCAAGCGCATCAAGGCGCGTCCGGTCGCCAAGCTGTGCATCGACTGCAAATCCGAGCAGGAGCAGATCGAGCGGCGAAACGCCTAGCGCGGTGAGTTCGGCTGCATCGGGATCGGTGCTCGGGATCGAGAGCTCCTGCGACGAGATGGCGGCGGCGATCGTGCGCGGTGGGCGCGAGATTCTCTCCAGTGTGGTGGCCAGTCAGACGCTCGTCCACCAACCCTACGGTGGCGTGGTGCCCGAGTTGGCATCCCGCGACCACGTGCGCGCGGTTTCGGGTGTGGCCGAGAGAGCGCTGGAAGACGCCGGGTTGAAACTGGAAGAACTCGTTGGCGTGGCCGTAACGGCTGGGCCCGGACTCATGGGATCGCTGCTGGTCGGGCTCTCCTTTGCCAAGGCACTTGCCTACCGGGCGGGGCTCCCGCTGGTGGCGGTCCACCATCTGGCCGGGCACCTGGTGGCCGCCGAGCTCGCGGACGCGAGCCTGCGGCCGCCCTATGTGGGCCTCGTCGTCTCGGGCGGGCACACCGCGCTCTACCGTGTGAGCGAGGAGGCCGAGCCCGCGCTGCTCGGCCAGACGCGGGACGACGCCGTGGGCGAGGCCTTCGACAAGGTCTCCAAGCTGCTGGGGCTCGGCTTTCCCGGTGGTCCAGCCGTGTCGCAGTGTGCCGAGTCGGGCGACCCGAAGGCCGTCGACTTCCCGCGTCCGATGGAGCGCAAGGGCGGGCTCGACTTCTCCTATAGCGGCCTCAAGACGGCCGTTCTGCTCGAGGTGGAGCGGCGCGGCGGGACCGATGCGATGAGTCAGGCCGACATCGCCGACGTCGCGGCCTCCTTCGAGGCGGCGGCCGTGGACTCGTTGGTTCGCCAGGCGGGCCGTGCGCTACGCCGCGAATCGCTCGGGCGCATCGCAGTCGTGGGTGGTGTTGCGGCCAACAACCTGCTGCGCGAGCGAATGCGGGCGAAGGGTGAAAGAGACGGCTTCAGTGTTGCCTTTCCGCCTCCGGACCTCTGCACCGACAACGCTGTGATGATCGCTGCGGCGGGCGCGCGGCTGCTGGCTCGCGGCGAGTGCGAATCGCTCGAGCTCTCCGCCTTCTCGCGTGTGCCGGTTGGCGAGGCACCCTGGCGCGCTCCGGTCGGGGTCGGCGGGGAGTGACGACCCGAGTCCGCGAGCTGCTATCGCGCCGCGGTCTGCATCTGACCCGCGAACTCGGCCAGAACTTCCTCATCGACGAGCGCATCGCGGCGCGACTCGCCGACAAAGCCGGCGTGACGGCCGACGGCTCGGTGATCGAGGTGGGAACGGGCCTCGGTGTGCTGACCCGTGCGCTGGCTGCGAAGGGCGCGCGCGTCGTGACCGTCGAGATCGACTCGGGGCTGGTGGACGCGCTGCGCGAGGAGGCCCTGCTGCCCGACACCGTCGAGCTGATCCATGCCGATGCGCTGAAGCTCGACTGGGACGCGCTGGTGGATGGCTTGGCGCCGCCGGTTCGTGTCGTGGCCAACCTGCCCTACTCGGCCGCCACGCCTCTGCTGCGGCGGATGCTGGATCTGCGCAGCCAGCTTTCCGATTGGTCGGTGATGGTGCAGCGCGAGCTGGCCGCGCGCATCCTGGCCGCAACGGGCCAGCCCGACTACGGCTCGTTCGCCGTTCTCCACCATTTGACCGTGGATGTCGCCGAGCAGCTGACGCTGCCGCCCGATGTCTTCTTCCCGCGTCCAAAGGTGCAGTCGAGCTTCGTGCGGATCTGGCCACGCCGGACACCGCTCCTGGAGCCGGACGAGCTGCCCCGCGTCGAGCGTGTGATCCGGGCGGCCTTCGCGCAGCGGCGCAAGACCCTCCAGAACTGCCTGCGCGCCGGCGGTCTGGCGCAGAGTGGCGACCGGGCGGCGTTGGAGGCGGCGCTCTGCGAGGCGGGCATCGATCCCGGTGTGCGCGCCGAGGCAGTGGAGCCTGAGCGCCTGCTCGCGCTGGTGCGGGCCCTAGGTTGTGGAGCGTAGGGTTGGGTTGTGGAGCGCAGATTGGGTCTCGGTGGTCTGTACCAATCCGCAGCGCCCGGCTCCTCGGCCTCTCGGCCCGTCGATCGATCTTCCCTGGTCTCAGACAGCCAGCTTCAG
>JAFDDH010000113.1 GCA_019310975.1 Deltaproteobacteria bacterium
GACAACCTCGGTCGCTACCTGCGCGGCGAGCCGATGCGCAACGAGGTGGGGCACGTCGCGGGTCGCTGATCGTTGATCGCGCTGCTGGCACGTACTTGACACGTCGCGTGCAAATTCCATGATCTCGCCACCGGTGTGTGGGCGCATTCGTCGAGTGTTCCTGGCCACCGGAGGAGAACGGGGCGTTCCGCCACTCTCGAGCCACGCCGGCCCCGGTTTTGGAAGCTGAACCGACGCAGGGGGAGGAGGTCGATGGAGCAGCTCTCGGGAATCGATGCGAGCTTCCTCTACTTCGAGGGCCCCACGCTCCCCATGCACACCCTCAAAGTCGCCCTCTTCGAGCTGGAGGGCGACCTCGACTGGGCGGGGATCCGCAACGGCATCGAGCGCCATCTGGACGCGCTGGAGCCCTTCCGGCGCCGACTGGTGGAGATCCCGCTCGGCCTCGGACATCCGGTCTGGATCGAGGATCCCGACTTCGACCTGGATTGGCATCTGCACCGCTGCCGCGTCGAGGCGCCCGGCGGTGCGCGCGAGCTCGATGCGGTGGTGTCGCGCATCGCGGCCCGTCCCCTCGATCGCTCGCGTCCGCTCTGGGAGATCACCCTGGTGGAGGGCCTCGAGGCTGGCCGCGTTGCCTTCGTGGCGAAGATCCACCATTCCATCGCCGACGGCGCGCGCACACTGGAGCTGCTGCGTGCGTTGATGCACTGGAACGGCGCGGTCGGGACACCCTGGTGCCCCGAGAGGGTGCCGGAGCGGGGCGTGCTGCTGCGACTGGCCGCGCGCAGCTTCTTCCGCGAGCTCGCCGCCCTGCCGGCCCTCGTCGTCCGCACGATTCGTGGGCTTGTCGCGATGGTCCGCCGTGCGAAGCGCTCGGCCGTGCAGCAGCCCGCGCCCTTCAGCGGGCCGATCGCGCCCATGAACCACTCACTCGGCGTGGGCCGGCGCTTCGCCACGGCCAGGCTGCCACTCGACACCGTACTCCAGCTCAAGCGCAGCGCGGGGGTGACGGTCAACGACGTGCTGCTCTGTGTCTGCGGTGGCGCGTTGCGCCGCTACCTCGAGGAGCGGGATGTGCTGCCGATGCGGCCGCTGATCGTCGGCGTTCCGGTGGATACGCGCGATGGGGCGCACGCGCTGCCCGGGGCCAACCACGTCGGTCACATCATGGGCACCCTGGGCACGGACGAAGCCGATCCCATCAAGCGGTTGCACACCATCGCGAACGTCATGCGAGAAGCCAAGGCGCGACACGACGCGCTCGGCCCCGACCTGCTCGAGCGCTGGGTCCAGTTCGCACCGCCGAGGCTCTACAGCGGCGTGATCCGCGCCTTCGCCTGGCTGCGCCTGGCCGAGCACATCCCGCCGCCGATCAATCTCGTCGTCTCCAACGTGGCGGGCCCACGCGAGGTGCTCGAGCTCGAGGGCTCGCGCCTGGTGGGCCTCTATTCGGTGGGTCCGATACTCGAGGGCATCGGGCTCAACATCACCAGCTGGAGCTACGCGGGGGATCTCTACTTCGGACTTCTCAGCGACGATCGCGGCGACCTCGAGCCGGGGCGCGTCGCGGCGTTGCTCGGGGTGGAGCTCACCGCGCTGACCCGCGCCGCGGGGCTCGACGCGCCCGCCAGCGAGTCGCCCATCACCGCCCCGGTGTCGGAGCCGGGAGTCGGACCCGAAACTCCCGCATAGACGATCCGTGGGATTCGCCGCGTAGACGCTGCCGGCGACCGTGCTAAACACGCTGCTGGACGGTGCTCGCGCCTCTGCGCGCCTGGCTTCACCCTGGGCCACGACTCGAGCGCGGTCTCGAATCGAAGTGCACACAGGAGGCCGGGTCGCTGTGGCGGACACACCGATCGAGCTCGTCGGTCTCGATCACGTTGTTTTGCGCGTGGCCGACGTGACCGCGTCGCTGCGCTTCTACTCCGATATGCTCGGCTGCCACGAGGAGCGTCGCATCGAGGAGTTGGGCCTGATCCAACTGCGTGCGGGTGCTCAGCTGATCGACCTCGTGGACCTCACGAAGCCGCTCGGCCGCGCCGGTGGCGAAGCGCCAGGGGAGGGCGGGCGAAACATGGATCACTTCGCGCTGCGCATCGCGCACCTCGATGAGCCCGCGCTGCGCGCGCATCTGCTGAACTACGGCGTCGAGCCCGGCGACGTGGCGCCGCGCTATGGCGCGCAGGGCACTGGGCCGTCGATGTATATTCGAGATCCGGACGGCAACGTCGTCGAGCTGAAGGGGCCACCCGCCGAATGAGTGAAGTGATGAAGATGCATCCGCAGAATGGCGGCTTCGAGTGGATCGACCACGAGGGTCCGTATCGATTGCTCGACGAGGAGCAGGTCCGGCAGTACGACGAGCAGGGCTTCCTGGTGATCGAGGACGTCTTCGACGCGGATACCCTCGCCAGTCTGATCGCCGACTTCGATCCCGCGGAGGCGGAGTTCGAGGCGGTGATTCGCGACCAATTCGGTGGCAAGGCATTCATCGTCCGAGCCGGCGAGATTACGTTCACGACCCATCTCGTCCGGCGCTTCGAGTCGGCGCGGGCGTTTACGCGTTCTGCCTTCTTCTGCGATCTCGTTCACGACCTACTCGGGCCCGACGTGCGGCTCTACTGGGATCAGGCCGTCTACAAGAAGCCGGGCATGGCCGATCCCTTCCCGTGGCATCAGGACAATGGGTACACGTACATCGAGCCGCAGCAATACCTCACCTGCTGGGTGGCACTCACCGATGCCGACACGGAGAATGGCTGCCCGATCGTTGCGCCGGGGGTTCATCGTCGCGGCACGCTGGCTCATCGACTCACCGATCTCGGCTTCCAATGCTTCGAGGAGCCACCGTGCAAGCCGGTCGTGGCACCCGTGCGGGCGGGTGGCGTCGTGGTCTTCTCCTCGCTCACGCCACACAAGACCGGGCCAAATTCGACGCAGAACCGGCATCGCAAGGCGTATATCGTGCAGTTCGCTCCCGATGGAGCCGAGGTCATCCGGATCGAAGGAGAGGACGAGATCCGGACGCCCTGCAATGCAGAGGATCGGCAGTTCAGGATCCTGACCGCCGGCCAGATCGTGGGTTGATCACGTCACGACACGCCGATGGGGAGAGCATGAAGACGATCGCCGAAATGCTGCGCTGGCGGGCGCGCCTGGACCCGGACGGGATCGTGCTGGTGCACGGAGATCACTCGACCACGTACGCGGAGCTGGACCGCCGGTCGAGCCGTGTCGCCTCGGCGCTGGTGGCGGCCGGCCTGCAGCCCGGCGAGCGAGTCTGTCTGCTCGACAAGGGACACGACGAGTTCATCGAGGTGCTCTTCGGCGTTGCCAAGGCCGGCGGCGTCTACACACCGGTCAACTGGCGTCTGGCCGGACCCGAGGTCGCCTTCGTGCTGAACGACGCCGAGGCCCCGATCGTCTTCGTCGGCGAGTCCTTCGCAGACGAAGTGGCCGACATCGAGTCCGATCTGGCCAAGCTGCGAAAGCTCATTCGCTGGGGTGAGGGTCCCGACCATTGGCAGCCCTACGAGGACTTCCGCGACGGCGCCGATGAAGTCGATCCGCGCTGCGATACCGACGCGAGCGCAACCGCCTGGCAGCTCTACACCAGCGGGACGACAGGTCAACCCAAGGGCGCAGAGCTCACGCATTTGAATCTGGCCGAGACGGCGATGCTGGGACCGATCGGATTCGGTCCGGTCGCGCCAGGTGAACGGGCGCTCATCTGCATGCCGCTCTACCACATCGGCGGATCGGGCTACGCGCTCGCCGCATTCTTCGCCGGGGCGCGTCTGATCATTACCCGGGAAGCGGATCCCGGCGAGATCCTGCGCTTGATCGGCAAGGAGGGTATCCACCACGCCTTCTTCGTCCCGGCGCTGATCAACTTCCTGCTGCAGCACCCCGATTGCGCGAAGACGGACTTCGGGAGTATGCGCTCCATTCTCTACGGTGCTTCGCCGATTCCCGCCGAGCTGCTGGCCGCGGCCGTCGAACGCATCGGCTGCGATTTCATTCAGGCCTATGGACTGACGGAGACCACGGGTGCCATCGTGCTGCTTCCGGCGAACGACCACGTGCCCGGCAATCCCCGGCTGGCAGCCTGCGGGCTGCCCGTCTACGGCAATCGGGTGCGTGTCGTCGATGCCGAGGGGCGCGATTGTGGGCCCGGTGCGGTCGGCGAGATCATCATGCAGGGCCCGATGGTGATGAAGGGCTACTACAATCGGCCCGAGGCGACCGCGGAAGCGATCCGCGATGGCTGGTTCCACTCCGGCGATGCCGGCTATCTGGACGAGGACGGGTACCTCTACATCCACGACCGCGTCAAGGACATGATCGTGTCGGGCGGCGAGAACGTCTATCCCGCCGAGGTGGAGAGTGTGCTCTTCGCCCACGACGCGGTCGCCGACGTGGCCGTGATCGGCGTGCCGGACGAGCGCTGGGGTGAGGCCGTCAAGGCCGTGGTGGTGCAGGCGATGGACGCAGATGTCGACGAGCAGACACTGATCGATTTCTGCAAGGGCCGGATCGCCGGCTTCAAGTGCCCGCGCTCGGTGGACTTCGTCGAGGCATTGCCGCGCAATCCAACGGGCAAGATCCTCAAGCGCGAGCTGCGCGAACCCTATTGGGAGGGGTACGAGCGGCAGGTCCACTGAGCTCCGTCAGCGTGCGCGATCGACATAGATGGGTGACGACCATGCGCGCTCGCGCACCGGCGCCAGACAGTCGTCGTCCTCGGAGGTGAGCCAGCTTCCGTAGCAGGGATCCACGCTCACGGCCCGGCCGCTCTCGTCGTAGTCGGCGCGGACGGTGTCGCCATTGATGGCCGGCGTCGGCTCCTGGAGTGCGCGCACGTAGTAGACGTGGTCGCCCGTGTCGGCGAGAAAGTCCGGATCCTCGAATTCGAGCACGCAGCCGGCGGGATCCGGTGGACATTCGTGGCGCAGCCAAGGGTCCTCGATGCGGCCCTCGATCGGCTGCCCCGGAGCGGTCTGGGGACGCACGCGCACGACCTCGATGGTGTCGATCCGGTGGCGGCGCTCGGACGGGTGGTAGCACTCGCCGCGACACAGATCCTCGATTCGAGCCGCGCCAAGGCCGGAGACGGCGTGCTCTGGACAGCCGGATTGCTGTGCGAAGGCGCCCACCGCGCGCACCTGGAAGTGGGGTGTCCGATCGAGTGCGACCTCGCCGCCCATCGGCACCGGGCCGTCGGGCCCGTTCAGAAGCTCGAACCAGAGCAGGATCCGCGGCCCGCTCGTGCCGTAGACCTCGCGCTTCTCGAGCCCGTGCCAGAGTGCGTCGCGGCCGCGACCGGCCGCGTGTACCGCAACCAGGCCACCGGGGTACATGAAGCTCGCACTCCGCTCGTTGTCGAAGAGTGCCGCGAAGGTTCGCGCATCCGATACGACTCCCTGGGGCTGCTGCCGATCGACGTGGCCGGCAACCGTGAAGCGGCGGATCAGCGCGTCCACAGCGGGATCCTGCAGGCCGCGGGCATCCGTGCTGTACGAGCGATCCAGCTGTTTGAAGCCGGTGCCCGAGCGAGCGCGATGGTTGTCGCTCGATGCAATGAAACCCCAACGAAAGCGGAGAGGCGGCTCGTCCTCTGCATCCGGATCGAAATGCGAGAGAGCGAGTCCGTACTGCGCGCTCTCTCCGGCACGCAGCGTCTGGGCTGGCTTGAAGCAATCCCGGCATTCGTCGCAATCGAGCCAGTCGGCGGGTCCGGTGTCCGGGAAGACCCGGTGGGGTGAGACTCCGGCCTGGAGCGCGAGCCTCCTGGCGGTCTCGACACGTGCCTCGCATTGCGCGGCGGGCAGATCGCCGCAGCGCTCGCGCATGATCTCGCCCGCCCGCCAGCAGCAGGGCAGGAGGTTGGCGGTTGGCGCCGGGCAGAGCTCCGTCTCGCTGCCGGCTCCCGGTCGGTCCTGCCACGGCCGGTACACCTCACTGTTGCCATGTCCCGAAAAAACCTCGAGCAGGGTCTGGCGATCCGGGTCGTGCTGCGACGGTGTGAGCTGATTGTCGAGGCGAGCACCGGGGGGTGCGTGAATCCCCCAGGCCAGGCCGTGCGGGATCACCAGGCTGTCGAGACCCCACTCGTCGAGCTTCCGGAAGAGCTGCTCGGGCGTGTCCGCGCTCTCGAGACAGTCGGCGGGCAGCTCGCGCGTGTGCACGCCCTGCGCGCAGGCCGGCATGTCCAGCAGCCGGCCGAGCCACCACAGAAAGTCCGCATAGTCGGGGCCGAGGAGCGACGCGACCGACTCGCCGGCGCGCAGCTGCCAGCGCTTCGGGGCGCGCTGCATATCACTCGCCGGCCTGAAGGCGATCGGTCGCGCTGGCACCTCGTTGTCGCCGAGGCCGCGCAGTACCACATTCTTGTGGCCCCAATGCTCCTCCGGTGTCGCGCCGACCTGCGTCCACTCCCAGCCAAGCAGCGGTACGAGGTCCGGGCTGGCCGGATCACCGGCGCGAGCGTTGCAGGCGCGCAGTGTGTCGATCGTGGCCTGCCAGCGCTCGGGCGTGATGCCCTCGGCGTGATCATTGATGGAGAAGAAGTCGAGTGACGAGCAGTAGCGCGCGTAGTCGCACGCATCGGCGGGAGGATGGCCACCCTCGCTGGCAAAGATCGGCAATGCGTAAAGGAAGGCGTCTATCGAGTAGGTGGTGTGGACGTGCAGATCGCCGAAAAGGATCTGGCGTGGATTCGTGGCGGGGGCGAGGGCTGCCGCAGACGACTGTTGGCGCGTTATCCGGTCCAAGGTAACGCTGCTCGGTCGGCCGGATCCCTTGACCTGGCCGGGTGCTAGCTCGCTTCCCCGCTGCGAGAGCAGCACCCCAACGGAAAGGAGTGCCACCAGTAGGGCGATGCCGCAGCCGAGCCGCATGCGCGGAACTTAGCAGGTACTCGCTGGCTCTCGGCGCTCAGACGGGGTTGCTGGCTGCAGCCATGGGAGTGGCATCGGCGCGTGCCTCCGCGCGTTCCGTCATCGGCACCCGCTCTCGGCGGCGCACGATCAACATGAAGAGTGACGGCACGAGGTAGAGCGAGAGGATGGCACTTCCGCCTACGCCGCCGGCGATCGCAGTGGCCATCGGGGGCCAGAAGCGGCCACCGAAGAGGATCAATGGCACGAAGCCACCCACCGTCGTGAGCGTGGTACCCAGAATGTGACGGGTGGCGCCGACCACCACTTCTCGAGTCACTTCAGGATCCGACTGCATCGCCTCCGGATTGGCGCGAAGGGCTGCCAACACGACGATGCCGCCGTTGATCGCCAGTCCCACCAGCCCCATGGTGCCCACCACTGCCAGGAATCCGAGCGGGTACCCGAAGAGCCAGACACCGAGCATGGCCAGGCCGATGCTCAGCACGGCCACGCTTTCGATCACCGCCGCGAAGCGGAAGGAGTTGAAGGAGAGAATGATCGTTCCAGCCATCAAGACCAGCAGCGGCAGGGCGAAGAGCATCAAGTTGCCGATCGCCTCGCTGTGCTGCTCGTTCTCGCCCCCGATCTCCATCCGGTAGCCATCGGGTAGGACGAAGCCCGATGCGTCGAGCTCGCGGCGCGCAGCCAGCAGGCCTGCCGTGTCGAGGCGAGCCAGCACCTGGTCTTCTGTGACGGCGTCGCCCTCATCAACCAGGACTTCCACCAGCAGACCACCTCGGGTGAAGCCGAGATGGCTGTCGCGGCGGAGGGCTTTCGCCGCCTGGCGGCAAGTCAGGAGGCCGCCGAGCGAAGCGCGGGCGAGGCGCTCTCCGCGCATGCTCGAATCAGAGCGCTCGGCCGCTCCTACATCCGATTTGCGCGCGCGCATCCCGAGCTCTACGAGCTGATGTTCTTTCGCGAGATCGAGGACCGCGAGGCCCATCCCGAGCTGGTCGCGGCCGCGGACGCAAGCTACGCGCGAATCGAGCGCGCGATACTCGAATTTCTCGAGCCCCAGGGCGAGGCAGGCGTGTCGCCGAAGATTGCGATCAACGGGGCCTGGGCCGTCGTGCACGGTCTCTCGAACTTGCTCAATGAGGGCCGCATCACGCCGGGTGAGAGGGGCAATCCCGGCGAAGATGAGCTGATCGACACCATCCTCGAGCTCTTCTGCGCAGGGCTCGACCGGGGGGTTGCGGGCTGAAGTCGGCCGCGGGACGGCTGACGACGTGCGCGCCTACTCGGGCATGTCCTGACTCGCGCGCAGCGGCGACTTCGGCTCCGCTTTTTCACGCGGGACGTCACTGCCTCGGCAAGGCCGACGCTACTCCGCGATGCCCAACGCCTCGAGGGCGGTCTTTCGTGTCTGCTTGAAGTCCGCCTTGCCGGCCGGCGAGCGGTAGACCTCGTCCACATGAACGATGTGCTTCGGGCATTTGAAGCCGGCGAGCTGCGCCTTCACGTGCTCGAGTAGTCCCTTCTCATCGAGGTCTCGCCCCTGCGTCGAGACCACGGCCGTGATCGCCTCACCCCAGCGCTCGTCGGGCACGCCCACCACCACGGCGTCGCGCACCCCGTCGAAGCGCTTGATGACCTCCTCGACCTCCTCCGGGAAGACCTTCTCGCCCCCGGTATTGATGCAGACCGAGCCGCGTCCGAGCAGCGTGAGGCTCGCGCCGTCCTCGTTGATCTCCGCCCAGTCGCCGGGAATCGAGAAGCGCCTCCCCTCGGCCTCGACGAAGGTGCGCGCGCTCTTCTCGGGATCCTTGTAGTAGCCGATCGGCTGTGGGCCGGAGACACCCACCATGCCCCTCGCGCCGGCCTTGCTCTCGAGAATGTTGAGGTCGGCATCGAAGAGGCGCGTGGTGTCGGTGATCGTGAATTTTCCCGTGTGGACCGTGCCCGCGGCCGTGGTGAGCGATGTCCCCATTCCGATCGCCTCGGACGATCCGAGGGCGTCCAGGAGAATCATCTTGTCATTGTGGGCGAGCAAGCGCTGCTTGGTCTCCTGGCTCCACATCACGCCCGACGACATCATGATGACCAGCGAAGAGATGTCGTATTGGCCAGCGGCCGCCTCGAGCGCCTTCACCATCGGCTTGGCGAAGGGGTCACCGACGATCGTCACGCCCGTGGCCCGGTCTTCCTGAATGGTCCGCAGCATCTCGACGGCATCGAAACGTCTGGGGTTCGGCAGTAGGATCACCGCCCCGCCCGTCAGCCAGCAGATCAGCGAGGTGAACCAGCCGGTGCCGTGCATCAGCGGCGGCCCCAGCAGGAGACGCGACTGTGCGGGCTGGTTGATCACGACCTGTCGGTGATCCTCGAGATTGGTCGCCGCCGGGGCGACGCCGCCGCCGCCGAGACGGGCGAATAGATCACCCTGACGCCACATCACGCCCTTCGGCATGCCCGTCGTACCGCCCGTGTACAGGAAGAGCAGATCGTCCCCACTGCGCGTGACGTTGGGCGCTTCGCGGTCCTCCGCCACGATCCGCTCGTAGAGCGCCGCGCCGGGCAGGCCGGAGACGTCGAAGTCGTCGTGATCGGCGATGACGGCGACTGCACGAACGCCCCTAAGATCCTTCAACACCTGTGTCAGTAGAGGAACGAACTCCTCGTGCACCACGATGATCTCGGCGTCCGAGTTGTCGAGCAGGTAGCGGAGCTCGTCCTCGCGGTAGCGGTAGTTGACATTCACCGGGATCAGCGAGGCGCGGAAGGCTGCGGCTACGCTCTCCAGGTAGGCCGGCGTGTTGTAGCTGTAGATTGCGACCTTGGCTTGATGGCCCGCACCCTGCTCCTTCATCCAGGCGGCGAGGTTCCGCGTACGTCGGTCGACGTCCCGCCAGCGGAGGCGCCGGCTCCCCTGGATCACGGCGAGCTCGTCGCCGCGGATCTCGGCGATGAGTTCGAAGGCGTCGGCAAGGTTGATGTCGTTCATGATCGGGCGCTCTCCGGAGTCGATGGGGTGTTCATCTTACCGGATCGCCTGCTGCTGGAGGGGCGGATCAGCGAGCCTGGGGATGGGGTCTAGCGCTGCTCCAGCAGTCCTAGCGCAGTCTCGACGATCTCTTCCTCGCCGACCAGCACCATGTCGGCCGAGGGCCCGAGCGGCACATAGCTGTCCGCGGCCCGCACCGACGTGGCCACACCGCGCCAGCCGGTCTCGACGAGATGGGCCAGCACGGCATCCGCGATGCCGGCGCCGGTGCGGCGGCACTCATCCACGACCAGGCAGGCCGGGCCGTCGGCCAGAACGGCGTCCAGGGCGGCGAAGGGGAGCGGGGCCAGCCAGCGCAGATCGATCACGCCCACGCGCAGGCCGTGTTCGCGCTCGAGTCGGCGTGCCGCACGCAGCGAGAGCCGCAGCCCGTTCGCGTAGCTGACCAACACCAGCTCGGGCGCGTCGGGGCCGTGGCATCCGATCTCGCCGGGAAGCGACATCGCGTCCGAGAGAGGTGCGCCGCGCAGCCAGCCGTCGTCACCCTTCTCATACAGGTCGCGTTCGAAGTAGAGCGCAATCGGCTCGAGGAGTGCGACCACGCGCCCCTCTTCGCGCACCATCGCCGCACAGCCGCGCAGCATGCGCCGAGCATCGTCCCCGAAGGCGGGCGCGGCCAGCACCAGGCCCGGAATCTCGCGCAGGGCCCCGATGGCATTCTCATTGTGGAAGTGGCCGCCGAAGCCCTTCTGGTAGGCGAAGGAGGCGATGCGCAGCAGCATCGGACTGCGGAAGCTGCCACCCGAGAAGAAGGCGAGTGAGCAGGCCTCGCCACGAAGCTGGTCGATGGCATTGTGCAGGTAGGCGAGATACTGGATCTCGGGCACCGGTAGCAGGCCGGCGAGGGCGAGCCCCTGCGCGGTACCGAGAATGGTGGTTTCGTCGACCTGCGTGTCGAAGACGCGCGCGGCGCCAAAGCGACGGGCGAGGCCGGCCGTGATGCCGTACACGCCGCCCTTGCGCCCGACGTCCTCGCCGAAGATCAGCGCCTCGGGATACTCGCGCAGCAGCTCATCCAGTCCGGCACGCAGCTGCGCGCCGAGTGTCCCCGCGCTGGCCTCTTCCGCGACCCCTTCCGGCGCGCGCTGGGTGCGCGCCGCGGTGAGGGCCGAGCGATCCGGGGCCCGATCGATGCCCAGGGGCGCGACCAGGGTGCGCGCGTCGCTGAGCGGCGGCGCGTCGCGCACTTCTTCGCAGAGCAGATCGACCTCCTCGCGAATCGCCGCGTGCAGGCGTGCGAGGTCGTCCGCGCTCGCCAGGCCGTTCAGGGTCAGGAAGCGCGCATTCGCGAGCAGGGGATCGCGTTCCTCCATTGCTGCGATCTCGCTGGCGAGCAGATAGGCGGACTCGACGTCGCTGCCGGCGTGGCCGCCGAGGCGCACGCAGTCGAGATGAAGGAAGACCGGCGATCGGCTCTCGCGGCAGTGTGCGATGGCCTCGGCCGCGCGTGCCCAGATCGCATCGAGCGAGCCCGTGGCGCGGACGTAGTCGAGATCGCGCAGCGGCCCGAAGCTGTCGTAGATCCAATCCCGCGGCGTGCGCTCCGAGATGCCCAGCCCATTGTCCTCGCAGACGAAGAGGATCGGGACTGCGTGGCCGCGCCGGTGCGCGTAGCGGGCTGCGTGGATGCCCGAGAGTGCACTGGCGTGGTTCGCCGACGCGTCGCCGAACGAGCAGACGACGATGGCGTTCGGCGAGAAGGGCGGGACGACGCCGAGACGCCGGGCCCGCGAGATCGCGAAGGCCAGCCCAACCGCCTTGGGGAGATGGGAGGCGATCGTGCTGGTCTGCGGAACGATCCAGAGCGGTCGACTTCCCCAGACTTTGTGACGACCCTGGGCGACCGGATCCAGCGCGCTGGCGCGCAGCGAGAGCAGCACATCGCGCATGATCGCGTGGTGGCCCGCCCGCATCGCGCGCGCGATCACGAGTGCCCCGGCGCGGTAGTGGAGCAAGCACGGGTCGTCCACTTCGAGCAGCGCGCCGAGCACGGCGTTCTGTTCGTGACCCGCGCTGGAGATCGTGTAGTAGCCGATCCCCTCGGCACGTAGACGCCGCGCCGCAAGGTCGAGGGCGCGGCTTCGTAGCTGTGCCTCGAAGAGCGAGAGCGCTGCGTCAGCCGGAATCATCCCTGCGCTGGCGGGGCGCACGCTCGCGGCCGCCGCATCCGTGTCAGCGAGGAGATCGAGCAGGCGCCGCTCCAGCACGATCAATCGATTTGCGTCGCTCTGGCCTGCCATCGCACCCTTCTCTTCTCGCCCGATCGCTCGGCTCTCTACCAATCGCTCCGCGGTCGCGAGCGCCTGGCCCGAGTTTGGACCTCGTCACCTCCGCATGACGGCTTGATGGGGAGATGCCAGGCACGCTTCTTTTGTGTGCGGTGAATTCGCAACGCACTGAATTCAAGTTCTTGATTGGTCCAAAAGGTGTGCGTTCTTGTGTGATTCTGCAGAGTCGCAACTGGGGGTAAAACACATCGACATTCCGATAGGATTCGCTCCAAGTACCTGAATTTATAGGCCCTGTGACGATCGTCACAACGCAAATCCCCCCACTGAGCGATCAGTAGCCCAGCCCGGGCGAGCACCTCGCATTCGAGTCAGGAGGCACCCCCCGAAAATGTTCTTCTCAGCACCCAGCCGATGGGCACCGCGCGCGCTCCAGGCTCTGGCTCTGGTGCTTGGGGTGTGTGCGTTGTGTGCGTTCGGCAGTGCGGCGAACGCACGCGTGATCGACGTGCGTTGGATGGACCCGAACACCAGCGCAGAGAACTCACTCGTCGAGTTCACAGTCTATGTGGGCGTCGACACGAGCCCGGGCTTCTACAACCACGGCCCCTTCGTTCTGGAAAATCGCACGCCGGATTCGCAGGGCGTGTACTCGCTGTCGGTCGACACTTCCGACATCAGTGCCACGCTCGGCATCGCCGACCCCGACGGTGTCATCATCCGCGTGGCCATGGATGGCTTGTCTGCGTCCGGTCTGCGGACGGCGCGGACGGCTGACAAGGAGTTCGCACCGCTGACGCAGCCCGATCCCGATCCCGATCCCG